>JAJRUE010000281.1 GCA_024277955.1 Alphaproteobacteria bacterium
GATCTCGGGAAATCGCTGCTGACCAGCCGCCCGGTCATGCAGGACATCCGCCAGGCGCTTCCCGCCACGGTCGAGCTGGCGCTGTTCACCATCGTTCTGGAAATCGCCCTGTCGATCCCGCTGGGCGTGATGGCGGCGGTCTATCGCGACACCTGGGTGGACAATGTTTCGCGCGTGGTGTCGCTGATCGGCGCGGTGACGCCGGGCTTCGTGCTGGCGATCATCCTGCAACTGGTGGCCAGCTACAAGTTTCAGTTCTTTCCGGTCACCGGCCGGCTGGATCCGAACCTGGATTACACCGCCACCAGAACCGGGCTGGTGCTGCTGGATTCGCTGATCGACGGGCGCTGGGACGTTTTCAAGGATGCGCTGCGCCACATCATCCTGCCCTCGATCGCGCTGGCCGCCGGGGGCATCGGGCAGGTGATGCGGATCACCCGGTCGTCGATGATCGATGTCAGCCGGCGTGACTTCATCGAGGCGGCGCGCGCCTACGGGGTGCCCGAATGGGTGGTCACCTTCCGCTACATGCTGCGCATTGCCGCCATCGCGCCGCTGAACATTCTCGGGCTCGAATTCGCGTCGCTGATCGGCAACGCCTTTGTGGTCGAGTTCGTGTTCAGCTGGCCCGGCATCGCCAGCTATGGCGTGCGCACCATCCTGCAAAAGGATCTGAACGCGGTGATCGGCGTGGTGCTGGTGTCCGGGGTCTTTTTCGTTGTGGCCAACCTGGTCATCGACATCCTTCTGGGCATTCTCGATCCGCGGCACCGGCTGCGCGAAGGGGGCGCCAAGTGAGCCTCGGTTCGCCTCAGCCCATGGCCCCGGACGCCACCCAGCGGCACATGAGCAGCCGGAAGATGGCCTACCACCTTGGCTGGGACGACCAGGCGATCGACGAAGTGCGTTTCGTCGTCACCAACGAAGAGGCAACGGTCAGGGCGCTGGCGGCCTCGGGGGTGTTGTCGATGTCTTCGGATGCCCAGGCGCAGGAAACCTGCGACGCCATCGGCGCGATGGACGGCTACCGGATCGGGTCCTATCCGACCGCGACCAACTTCTATCTCAAGCTCAACCACCAGGTCGCGCCCACCGATGACGTGAACATCCGCAAGGCGATCGCCATGGCGACCGACTACAACACCATCCGCACCGCGCTGCTGCCCGGCGCGCCGCTGGCCGGACCACTGCCCAAGGTCTTTGCCGACGCCTATCTGGACGAGCTGAGCGAACCGTCCTTCGACCTTGCCAAGGGCCGCGAACTGGTCGCCGCCAGCAAATACGGCGGCGGCGCGGCGATCCCGATCGAGATCATGTATGTGGCCGGGCTGGCCTTTGAGGAAGAAATCGCCCTGCTGATGAAATCGAACCTCGATCAGATCGGGTTTGACACCAAGCTCAAGCCGGAACCCTGGAACCGGATGACCGAACTTGCAAGCAGCCCGCAGACCACGCCGGCGATCAACGAAGTGTTCTTTGGCGCCACCTACCCGTCGCCCGACAGCTTCTTCTTCACCCAGTACCATTCGCGCGCCAAGG
This sequence comes from Alphaproteobacteria bacterium, assembly GCA_024277955.1. Lineage (GTDB taxonomy): Bacteria > Pseudomonadota > Alphaproteobacteria > Rhodobacterales > Rhodobacteraceae > JAJRUE01. The sequence goes on from JAJRUE010000281.1 coordinate 1,540, forward strand.
GCACCTGGGCGTCGATGGAATGGGTCCTGGACAACGATATCGATGCGCTGATCGACCAGGCGCGCGGCACCGCGGATATCGCCAAACAGAACGAGATCTACCGCCAGATCCAGCGCAAGCTGGTGGATGGCCAGTCGGATGTCTACCTGTTGACCCAGCGAAGCCAGAACGCGTTTTCGGATTGCCTGCAGGGCTTCGAGTAGGTGCCGATGCAAAGCTTCGAGTACAACTTCCACACGATGAAGTGGGGCTGCGACTGAGCGCAGGCGAAAAAAACCGTCCCGGTCGGAGCGCGAGATCTCCGGCCGGGTCAAGGCGGTGGATCAGGGCTGTAATTCAGGGCCGTGACTTCGGGCCGCAATGCAGCCAGCATTTGCCGCCGCTGGGCAGCTCGTGGGCGCGCCCACCTGCCGGGGGGGGAACCTGCCCCGGCACGCCCGTTTCTGACGTGTGCTTTCCTTACAAAGACTTTCCGGGCAGCCTATGGTCATGTCACAATTGCCCTGCGTTCCTGCCCCCGGCCGGATCGCGGATCTGCCAGACCGGCGGCGCAGATTGATTGCGTCTTGCGCCTGACCCGTCAGCAATCGGAAAGGAAGATCGTGCCCCGCACCAGCCAGACCCACCCGCTTTACATCGACAGCCTGCCGCTTGCGAACGGGCTGCTCGGCCTGACCATCTGCCCCGGCAAGAAGGGCGCCAGCGTCTTTGGCGAGGCCTGGGAGCGCGACCTGAAGTCCGACCTGCGCACCATCGCCGACTGGGGGGCCGGCACGGTGCTTACCCTGATCGAAACCCGCGAGATGGACGAGATCGGCGTCTCTGGCCTGTCCGAGGCGGTGGCCGAAGCGGGGATGGCGTGGCTGCACCTGCCGATCCGCGACATGGGCGCGCCCGACGATGCGGCGATGCAGGCATGGGGCGCGATGTCGCCCCGGCTGCACCGGCTGCTGGAAGGCGGCGGCAAGCTGCTGATCCACTGCCGCGGCGGGCTTGGGCGGGCGGGGACCATCGCCGCGCTCTTGCTGATCGAACGCGGCATGGACCCGGATCAGGCGATGGCGCAGGTGCGCGCGGCGCGCCCGGGGGCGATCGAAACCAGCGCCCAGGAACGCTGGCTGCGCGAGCGCGCTGGGCCGGAAACCGCGCGCCAGCGCCAGGTGCGCGCATCGCTTCTGGCCGGCGCGATCGGCGACAGCCTGGGCGCCGATATCGAGTTTCTGACGCTGGCCGCGATCCGCCGCCGCCTGGCCGATGGCCTCGACGATCTTCCGCCGCATCAAGGGGTGCACGGCGCGATCACCGACGACACCCAGATGACGCTGTTTACCGCCGAAGGGCTGATCCGCGCCCGCGTGCGCGGCGCCACCAAGGGCATCTGCCACCCGCCCGGCGTGGTGCACCATGCGCTGTTGCGCTGGCTGGCCACGCAGGGGCGCAGCGTGGCGCTGGAAACCGACGAAAGCGGGCTGGTGACGGACGCGCGCCTGTGTGTGCAGCGCGCGCCGGGCAACACCTGTCTGGGGTCGCTGTCGCGGGCGCTGAACCTTGGTGAGGCGGCGCGCAACGACAGCAAGGGCTGCGGCACCATCATGCGGGTTGCGCCGGTGGCCTTCTGGGCGGCGCGCGACCAGGTGCGGGCGCTGGCGGTGGAAACCTCGGCCCTGACCCACGGCCACGCCACCGGCCAGCTGGCCGCCGCCGCCTGGGCCGAGATGCTGGCCGACGTGGCCGGCGGCGGTGATCTGGAAACCGCCGCCGGGCAGATCGCGCAGGACTACGCCGGGCTGAAGGACGGCGCCGAAACCGCCGACGCGATCCGGGCGGCGCTGGCGGCGCCCCGCGACGGGCGGGCCGAAACGGTGGAAAGCCTGGGCGGCGGCTGGATCGCCGAAGAAGCGCTGGCGATCGCGCTATACGCCAGCCTGAGCGCGCGCGATTTCGAACACGGGCTGCTGATCGCGGTAACCCACGGCGGCGACAGCGACAGCACCGGCGCGATCGCCGGCAACATGCTGGGGCTGCTCTTTGCGGACCAGGTCTTTGCGCACCGCTGGGCGGGCCAGGTGGAATGCGCCGATCTGATCACCCGGCTTGCGCGCGACCTGTGCATGAGCGAGGCGCGCGCGCGTGAGGCCCCGCCCGAAACCTATCCCGGCTGGTAGCCGCGCGTTCACGGCACCACCGGATAAAACGGCCACCCCGGTTTTCGCCGGGGTTGTTCATCATGATGTCCACGAACACCGGCATCAGGGTGCGCTGCTTGTCCTAGAGATCGCTGTGGGGGGTGTTTTGCGGCATGGGGATCCCCGGAAATGTTTTGGGGGCCAAGGGGGCAAGGGGGGCCGAGGGCCGGGGGGCGGCAGAGTGCTGGGGGGCGGCAGAGTGCTGCCCGGGTTGGGGGCGCTCAGGGCAGGCCCGCGAAATCCGAACGCCGCCAGTCCGCAACCATGTCGCGCAGGCGGGCCGGTTCCAGCACCTCGACCTTGTCGCCCCACTGGTAGAGATGCCAGGCCATTTCCAGCGCCCCGGCGGCGCGAAACCGCACCACAAGCGCGCCCTCGGCGGTGCGCTCGCAGCGCTGGTCGGGGTGAAAGAGGTAATCCGCCGCGTCCTCGGCCGCTTCCGGGGCGAAACGCCAGCACACATCCATCGGGTCTTCGTTGAACACGCCGAACAGGCGGCGGCGGTGGCGGTCCAGATCAAAGGCGGGGTCGCGGGTGAAACTGCCGGGGTCCAGCCGGACCTGCGACAGGCCCTGCAGCCGGTAGTGGCGCACCGCCGGCATGCCCGCCTGTTTGGCGACCAGGTAGGGGCGCGGGCCGTAAAGCAGCCCGTAGGGTTCCAGCACCACCTCGCGCGCGGCGGCGGCACCGCGGCGCGCATAGCGGACCCGCAGCAGGCGCGATGCGAGGATCGCCGCGCGGATGGTTTCCACATGATCGCTGGCCAGGGCGACGCGCGGGCCTGGGCGCAGTGCCAGCCCTTCGCTTTGCATCAGCAGTTCCAGATCCGGCTCGAGGCGCAGCTGGTGTTTGCGCCCCTGCATCGCCAGCAGCCGGTCGGCCAGGTCGCGCAGCCGGTCGGCGCTGTCGTCGCGGTTGGCGCTGCGCATCATCTCTGACGCGGCATTCAGCGCGCTGATATCGGCGGCCCCGATCCCGGCAAGTCCCGCGGGCAAGCTGAGCGCGCGCCAGTGCTTGACGCCGCTATCGTCCAGCCGTTCTTCGGTTTGCGGCAGCAGGCGCAGGGCGGCGTCGCGCATGCGCTCGGCGGTGCGGCGCGACACGGCGAATTCGTCCTGGATCATCGCCAGCGTCACGCCCTGGCTTTGCGCCGCCATCATCGTGCACAGGCGCAGCAGGTTTTCTGCCTTTTCATGTCGCATGACGGCGTGCCCCCCTGGTGATCCGCCCGTCCAGTAATACGCCATCGCCGCCCAAGGGAAAGGCCAGGCCGCCCGCGCCGCGCAGCCGCGCCCCGGTGGTCGCAGGCGTGCGACCGTTTCTGACGTATCGCCCCGATACCCTGCCAGGGGTCCGAAACCGGACCGAAAACGCTTTGCACAGACAGGGGGCGCCGCGTGGCCATCGATCTCGAAACCTTCAGCCTTGTTCTTCGCCGCGACCGCCTGCAGGCGGTGCTGCCGGGCGGATGGGCGCAATACCTCGCCGAATACGGCCCGCCGCCGGCGCGCCAGCTTGACGATGACCTGCTGGGTCTCGCCGCCGCCACCGCGCCCGAGGCTCGGGCCCTTGTGGCCCACTGGAGGCGGCGGGGGCTGGCGCTGGCCCAGGGGGCGCATGGCGCGCCGGACAGCGGCGACATGGCGTTGCTGCAGGCGGCCCCGGCGGGGGCGCCGGCCGAGGGGTGCGGCTGGCTGGCGGTCGCGGACGACAACCGCGCCTGTTTCATCGGCGCCCGGCAAGATCCGCGCCGGGCGCGGTTTGCCTCGCCCTGGTCGGGTCGGCTGGTGCGCCTGTCGCGGGACGCCATCGCGGATCTGCTGGCGACGCCTGCGGCGTTGCGCGCGCCGTTGCCGCTGAAGAACTGGAACGATCGGTTCGCGCTGTTGCGGATCGACCCGCAAGCGCGCGCCTGCCTGGTGGCGACGGACCGCGAAACCGGGGCCAGGCAGCGCTACGCCCAGGTCGCGGATCTGCTGGACGCGGGCTGGGCGGTGGATTGAGCAGCGCGGGGCAGGTCACACGGGGCAAGGCACACGGCACACGGGGCAGGGGGCCGGGGCCTCGGGCGGGGGCGGGCGCCCGGTGCGGGGGGCGGGGGCGGGCGCCCGGTGCGGGAAAAATTCAACTGCTGGTTGACTTTGCCAAGGGGCGACCGGACACTCGTTCACATTCAGGCAAGGCCGAAATTGCAGATGTTTGACCCGATTATAACCTCTCACCCGGTCACCGGCGCGCAACGCCGCGTGACGACCGAGCTGCTGGGGGAAACCTATCTTGTGGCGCGCCATGCGCCTGCCGATCTCGCGGCGCTGATGGCCGATCAGGACGCGCCCTGGGCCGAAAGCCTTGCCAACGCGCCGCGCGAAACCGTCGATGCGGTGGGCGCGGGGCTGCGCGACCTGATGCTGGCCACCGGCCGGCTCGATCCGGACGAGGTGGACCCTTCGCGCCTGCCCGCCGGCAGCCGGCTGCGCCAGCATGTCCAAGCGCTGCTGGCGCTCTGGCGGCGGATGGGGGACGGGCTGCCCCGGGATCTGCAGGTGATGCGCCACGTCCTGCACAGCGACGGCAGCGATGCGATCGAGCAGCTGCCGATCGTCGAAACCGGCGACGCGGTCTTTGCCAGCCGGGCCGAGGCCGAACTGCGCGCGGTTCTGCTGCGTCACCATGGCCCGGCGGACGAGGCCGCGACCGCGCTGTGGCGCGCGCGCCGCGACCGGGTGCAGCGCGGCGGCGCGCCCGGCACCAGCCTGGCCCATGCCCAACGCGCCCTGGCCACGCCCGCCACAACGCCGATGCCGCTTGACGACACGCTGGCTTTTTGGGGGCTGCGCGATCTGGCGCAAGAGGCCGAGGTCGCCGCAGCCATGGCGCAGCGGCTGATCGACGGCGGCGCGGCGGCGCAGGGTATCGCGCTGCTGGTGCCCGACGATGCCGCCTGTCACCGCCACCTGGACACCGCCTTTGCCGCCGCCGGGGTGCCGCTTTCCGGCCTGCCGCGCACGCCGGCGCTGCGCGACGTCGCCACCGAAACGCTGCCGCATTTCCTGTTGGCGCTGAATGCCCCCGCGCCGGCGATGGTGCTTGCGAGCCTCTATGTTTCGCCGCTGATGCCCTGGCCGGCCGCCACCGGCGCGGCGCTGGCCCGCGCGGCGATGCAGGGCCGGTTCGACCCCGGCGAGGCCAAGGCGCTCGAAGGCCGGTCGCAACGCCTGTTCAAGACCCTGCGCGAGGCCAGGCCCGGCGACGGGGCGGCGGTTTCGGCGCTGCTCGACCGGCTGGCCCAGGGCCTGAACGAGGCTGACGAATGGCAGGATCAGGCCGCCAGCCTGCGCGCCCGGCTGCCGGGTCTGAAGGCGCTGCTGGCCGCCGGTGCGCCGCCCGACTGGGACCGGCTGCTGGACAGCCTGACCCCCGCCACGCCCCGCCCCGAGCCGGGCGAACGCTTTGTCGAAGGGGTCAGCGTTTTTGCCGAAACCGCCGCCCCCTGGCGCCCTGCCGAGCACCTGATCGTGCTGGGGGCGGCGACCGGGCGCTACCCGCGCGCCTCAAGCGCCTCACCGCTGTTCGTGGACAGCGAACTGGACCAGCTGGCGGCGTTGACCGGGCTGCGCCTGCCGGGGCGCAGCCGGCAGATCGCGCGCGGGCTCGAGCTGTTTCGCCGGCAGTTCCTGGCGGCGCGCAAAAGCTGTACCTTTCTGGTGCCGCTGCGCGGCCTCGACGGGCGGCGGCAGGCCGGCGCGACGGTGCTGGGGCTGGTCGCGCGCACCATCCGCGACCCGGCGCAGCCCGGCAACCGCCCGGTGGAAGACCCCGAAACCATGGTGCGTGAGCTGCGCGCCACCCCCCGCGACGACTGGCCCTGTGCCGCGCGCCCGCTCAAACCGCTGGCCAATGGCGCCCACATGCGCCTGCCCGCCGATGGCTGCATCCGGCTTGGGCGCGACCTGTTCATGCTCAGGCGCGATTCGGGCGGCCACGCCCGGCGCCAGTCGCCAAGCCGGCTGGAAAAGCTGCTGATCAGCCCGCTGGCCTGGACCCTGGCCGAAGCCGGCGCGCAGGAAGTCATCTGGGCCCCCGAAACCCTGGGCCCGGCGCTGGCCGGCACGCTTGCCCATGACGTGCTTGAACACCTGTTCGTCAAGAACCGCCCCCTGCCGGCGCAGGCCGAGATCGAACGCAACGTCGGCCGGTTGCTGACGCGCGCGATCCGCAGCTTTGCGCCCTTTCTGCTGGCGCCGATCTGGCAGGTGGAACGTCAGGGCCTGAAACGCGACATCCTGCGCGACGCGGTGAAATGGCGGGCGTTTCTGGACAGCATCGGCGCGCAAGTGCTGGAAAACGAACTGGATATCCGGGGCGACGCGCTGGGGCTGAACCTGTGCGGGCGGGCCGACTGCCTGGTGCGCCTGCCCGACGGGCGGCTGCTGATCGTCGATCACAAAAAGGCCGGCACCGCCAAGCGTCGCGAACGGATGCAGGCCGGCTGGGATCTGCAACTGGGGCTTTACCGGGCGATGCTGCAACGCCCCGACCTGGACGATGGCGTGCTGAAGGAGGTGCTGGCCGACCGGCCCGAAATCGGCGTCGCCTACCACCTGATCAACGACAGCGGCGTGCTGGTGCACGGCATCGCGCTGGAGGCCGAGGGGGCCGCCCCCCTGGACAACGACATTTCCGCAGAGGCGATCGACCTGCTGAGAACGCGCATCGCCCAGGTCGGCGCGGGCAATGTCGTCGTCAACTCACCGGGGGACGTGGAACTCTTTGAAAAAAAAGCAAAAATGAAGCCCTACGCGCTGGAGGAAAGCACCCTTGTCGCCGCCGCGATGGCCGCGCGCGGGATGCAGGAGAGGGGGCAAGGCGGGGCACCGGACGGGGCACCGGACGGGGGGCACGGCGATGGCTGAAGCGTTCCAGATCATCCCCGCCGGCGCGGGCTCGGGCAAGACCTACAAGATCAAGTCCGACCTCGCCGACTGGATCCGCGCGGGCAGGGTCCGGGCCCACCGGGTGATGACCGTCACCTTTACCGAAGCCGCCGCGGGCGAGCTCAAGTCGCGCATTCGCGGCGCGCTGCTGGCGCAGGGCATGGTGGCCGAGGCGCTGGCCCTCGAACGGGCGCATGTCTCGACAATCCACGGGCTGGGCCTGCGGATTCTGACCGAACATGCCTTTGCCGCCGGGGCCTCGCCCCAGCCGCGCCACCTGAGCGACGCCGAACGCGAATTGCTGATCCGCCAGGAACTGGCCCGCTGCAGCGAACTGGACGCGATCAAGCGCGACCCGGGGCGCTACGGCTATACCGGCAGCTGGGGCGCGGTGCCGAAATCCGCCGAAGACGAGCTGCGCGAAGCGGTGTTCAGGACCATCGACCTGCTGCGCGGCCTGGGCGACGGCGGCACCGACGCGGCGCTGGCAGAGGACGCCGTGCGCCGGCTTCGCGCAAGCTACGGCCCGGTCGAAGCCGATGGCGCACCGCTGGAAGCGCGGCTGCGACGGGCGGCGGGCGCGCTGCTGGCCGCGTTCAAAACGGGCGGCACGCCGTTTGCCGGCGGTGTCAAGACCGCGAACAAGGAATTTCGCGCGCAGCTTGCGGCGCTCAGGGCGGCGCGCGACGGCGATGGCCTTGACGCCAACTGGAAGATCTGGACCACGCTGGCCAATCTGCGCACCAAGGTGCGCGGCGTCGCCATCCCCGAACGCTTTGTCGAACTCAGCGAAGATGTCATGCAGGCGGCGGGCGCGATTTCGCGCCACCCCGGCCCGCTGAACGACGCCTGCACCCACCTGCGCGCCCTGGTCACCGGGGCGCAGGCGATCATGGACGGCTACGCCGCGCGCAAACGCGAAGCCGGGGTGATCGACTTTGCCGACATGATCGCCGAATCCGAACGCCTCGTGCGGCGAAACCCGGCGGTGCTGGACGCCATCCTGGCCGAGGTCGACTGCGTCATCGTCGATGAGTTTCAGGACACCAACCCGGTGCAGTTCGCGCTGTTGTGGCGCCTGGCCAAGGCGGCGCCCCGGGTGCTGCTGGTGGGCGACACCAAACAGTCGATCATGGGGTTTCAGGGGGCCGATCCGCGCCTGAGCGACGCGCTGGCCGAAACCCATGCCGACCAGACCGTGCCGCTGGTTGCCAACTGGCGCAGCGATCCGCGTATCATGGGCCTGGTCAACAGCCTTGGCGCAGGCCTGTTCGGGGCGGGCTATGTGTCGCTTGCGGCGCAGCGGCGCGAAACCGGCAACACCTGCCTCGAAGTGCTGCGGGTCAACTGTGGCCGCGGCTCGCGCGCGCCCAGGTCGCGCCCCGAGCAGCACGTGGCGGCCCGCATCAAGGCGCTGCTGGACGACCGGACCCCGATCGTCGAACGCCATTCGCCGCTGGAAGCGCCGCAGACGCGCGCCCTGCGCCCCGGCGACATCGCCATCCTGTGCCGCACCCACAGCCACGCCGAAGCCTACGCCGATCGGCTGCAGGATCTGGGCGTCGCGGTGCGCATCAACCGCAAGGGCTGGCTGGCCTCGCCGCCGGTGGCCGCGGCGCTCAATGCCCTGGCGCTGGCCTGCGATCCCGCCGACAGCCACGCCGCGCTCTGCCTGCTGACGCTTGGCCCCGCCGCCATGGAACTGCAGCATGCGATGGCGCTGCTCACCCAGGGCCGCCTGCTGGACAGCCCGCGGCTGGCCGGCCTGCGCGATCTGGCCGACCGCGCCCCGGCGATGCCGCTGGCCAGCCTTCTGGCCGAGGTGATCGAGCGCGCCGGGCTGGGCGACTGGGCGCGCCGGTTGCCGGATGGCGAACAGCGGCGCGCCGACCTGCTGCGCCTCGAAGCCGAGGTCGCCAATTTCGAAGACGCCCACCGCGACATGCTGGCGGCGGCGGGGTTTTACGGCCACAGCGCGCCGGTGTTCATCGGCTGGCTGCACGGCCAGCGCGACGAGCGCGATTTCGACCGCCACCCCAACCCCGCGGCCGGGGCCGCCGAAGCGGTCGAGATCGTCACCTGGCACGCCGCCAAGGGGCGCGAATGGAATGTGGTGGTGGTCACCGGCCTTGACGGCGACATCAGCGAAACCCCCGGCACGCTGCGCGCCGAGTTCACCGATTTCGACAATCTTGACAACGTGTTGGACAAGGCGGTGCTGCGCTACACCCCGAAGCTGGCGATCAAGGAAAAGCAGGAAATCTTCGTGCAGGCCCGCCGCGCCGCCGCCCAGGATGGGGCGCGCCGTCTGCTCTATGTGGCGCTGACGCGCGCGCGCGACCGGCTGATCCTCGAATGGCCCGAGTTCAAGCTGAAAAAGCCTTCCGCGGGGCCGGGCCCGGGCAATTTCGCCGAAATGCTGGTGCAGGAAGGCGGGCTTAAGGTCCAGCCGGGCAAGCTGGTCATCGGCGAAACCGGCTGGCCCGCGCGCATTCTCGAATGTTGCGAAGAAACCCCGCCGGAATTCGACGCGCCCCAGCCGGTGGCCCATGCGCCGCCGCTGGGGTTTGGCGACCGGCGCGCGGCCGCCGGGGGCGGGAAATCCCCCGAGAAGGCCCCCGCAAAAGCCCCCGCAAGAACCCCCTGGCGGGTGCGCCCGTCGCAGCTTGCCGCCGAAAACGCGCCGCCACCGGGGCCGGTGCAGCACATCGATCTGGGCGCGCCGGTACCGCTTGATGGCGACGGGTTCGACCAGGCCGACCAGCGCGGCACCGCCTGGCACCTGGCGTTTCGCACCGCGGTGCTGCGCCCCGACCTGCAACAGCGCGCCAGCGCCGCCACCGGGCTGGACCAGCAGGCGGCCGACGCGCTTATGGCGCAGGCCCAGGCCCTGACCGGCTGGTTGAAGGGCGCGGGCTACGACCGCCTCCACCTGGAACTGCCGGTCCAGATCGAAGAGCCCTCCGGCGCCCAGACCAACGCGATCATCGACCTGCTGGCCGAGGGGGACGGTGGTTTCCTGATCGTCGACCACAAGTCCGGCGCGCCTGCGGACCTGGCCGCGGGCTTTGCCGGCTTCCGCGGCCAACTGGCGGCCTACGCTCAGGTCACAGGGCGGCAGTTCCCGCACAAACCGGTGCGCGGGATGGCGATCAACTGGATGCGCGCCGGGATCGTGACGTGGGAGGATCTGTGAAAGCGCTGGCCCGACGGCAAGACAATGCGCCGCACGCGCCCGCCAGACAGCAAAGCGCCCCGGAGGGCGTCGCTGCTACCGGCGCCTGGCCGGGGTGCTGGCGGCGATCGCGTCGCGCAGGTGGCCGTTGCTTTCGCGGATGCGGGCAATGGCGGTAGCCGGGTCGATGCCGGTCTCGCCCACCAGAATCGCCGCCTTGATGTCCCAGCCCGTGGCCTCGAGCGCGCGCTCGGCCGCTTCCTTGCCGCCTGGCGACAGATCGTCCACCAGGTTGATCGCCCGCGCCTTGAGCTTTTCGTTGCTGGCGCTCAGGTCCACCATCCGGTTGCCATAGCACTTGCCGATGCGCACCATCGCGCCGGTGGAAATCATGTTCAGCACCTGCTTTTGCGCGGTGCCGGATTTCAGCCGGGTCGAGCCCGACAGGATTTCCGGCCCCACAAGCGGCGTGATCGCGATATCGCAGATACTGGACAACACACTGTTTTCGTTGCACGAAATCCCCGCCGTCACAGCCCCGGCGGCGCGCGCGTGCCGGATCGCGCCCAGCACATACGGGGTGCGCCCCGACGCCGCCAGCCCGACCACCAAGTCGTTTTCCCCCGCCTCGACCGCGGCCAGGTCGCGCGCGCCGCGCTGCGGGTCGTCTTCGGTGCCTTCCTGGGCGCGGAACATCGCCGCCTTGCCCCCGGCGATCAGGCCGATCACCTGATCGGGCGGGGCGGAAAAGGTCGGCGGCACCTCGGCCGCGTCCAGCACCCCGAGCCGCCCGCTGGTGCCCGCGCCCACATAGATGATCCGCCCGCCGGCGCGCAGGGCATCCGCCGCCGCCTCGATCGCGCGCGCAACGTCAGGCAGCACCGCCTGCACCGCCAGGGCGACTTTTTGGTCTTCGCGGTTCATCAAGGTTGCGATTTCGAGCGGCGAGAGTGTATCAAGATCACCGGAAGCGGCATTGACCTTTTCGGAATCAAGGCTTTGCAGCGTTCGCGCGAGTTGAACCAGGTCGGGTTTTGC
>JAJRUE010000282.1 GCA_024277955.1 Alphaproteobacteria bacterium
CGCTGAAGTTCGAGGAATGGGACGCCATGCGCCCGCAGTCGGTCTTTGTCTCGGCCACCCCGCAGGCGTGGGAACTGGAACAATCGGGCGGCGTTTTCGTCGAACAGGTGATCCGGCCCACCGGCCTTCTCGACCCGCCGGTGGAAATCCGCCCCGTGGACATGCAGGTGGACGACCTGCTGGACGAGGTGCGCAAGGTGGCGGCGAACGGCATGCGCACCCTTGTCACCACGCTTACCAAGCGCATGGCCGAAGACCTGACCGAATACATGCACGAACAGGGCATCCGCGTGCGCTACATGCATTCCGACATCGACACGCTGGAACGCATCGAGATCCTGCGTGATTTGCGCCTGGGCGCCTTTGACGTGCTGGTGGGGATCAACCTGCTGCGCGAGGGGCTTGATATCCCCGAATGCGGGCTGGTGGCGATCCTGGACGCCGACAAGGAAGGGTTCTTGCGCAGTGAAACCTCGCTGATCCAGACCATCGGGCGGGCGGCGCGCAACGCCGAAGGCCGGGTAATCATGTATGCCGACCGGATCACCGGCAGCATGGAACGCGCGCTTGGCGAAACCGACCGCCGCCGGGCCAAGCAGATCGCCTATAACGAAAAACACGGGATCACGCCCGAAACGATCAGGAAGAACGTCGAGGACGTGATGGCCGGGCTTTACAAGGCCGACACCGACATGGTGCGGGTCACGGCGCAGGTGGACAAGCCGCTGGTGGGGGCGAACCTGGCGGCGCATCTGGAGGGGCTGAAGGCCGAGATGCTGAAGGCGGCGGAGAACCTGGAGTTCGAGGAAGCGGCGCGGTTGCGTGACGAGATCAAGCGGCTCGAGGCGGTGGAACTGGCGGTGGCGGACGACCCGCTGGCGCGGCAGAGTGCGGTGGAGATGGCGGGGGGTGGGGCTGCCAAGAGCTTGGGCCATGTGCGCCCTACGAGGGCAAGAAATGCGAAGTGACGAAGGCAAAGACTCGGGCGAGGTGAAGATCTTCCTAAACAGTTTTGGGATCGTCAAGGAAACGACTGCGAATGATCCGTCCCGGCTTGGTGAAATTGCGCGAAAAAACGACCAGTTCGCCGATATAGTCCGCCGGCTCTATGATTTCGGGAATACGCTTTCGAAAGCGGAGAAGGCGACAGGCCCATCCTGGCCTGCAGATGCGCGATGGCTTCGCGCTTCACGGCGGGCCCTACCATTTTTTTGACAAGAGCTCCTTCATCGCGTTCGGCGGGAAAATGATTCACTGGATCATTTTCTTTTCCGCCTCACCATCCAGCATCTGTTCGGCCAGCAGCTTCTTCAGGCGGGCGTTCTCGTCTTCCAGTGCCTTCAGCCGCTTTGCGTCCGAAACCGTCATCCCGCCATACCTGGCTTTCCAGTTGTAGAAAGTCCCTTCCGACATCCCGTGCTTGCGGCAAAGGTCGGCGCACTTCGCTCCCGCCTCATGCTCTGTCAGAATGCCGATGATCTGCTCTTCCGAATATCTCGTTCGCTTCATTGTCCGTCCCTTCCTCGGGCCAGACTCTAATCTCATCTGGAGGAAAAATCCCGTGGCAGGTCAGGCAGGTCAAGTTCATCATACTCTCGAGCACGGTCACTCAAGATTTTTCCCCGCTTTGTCGATTTTAGATTTTGACACCATTTTCATGGGCCTCAATAAGAATGAACGAAAAAGTCACCGCACAAACTTCTTGAACTTCACCCTTTTCGGCTCCAGCGCGTCAACCCCCAGGCGCTTCTTCTTGTCTTCCTCGTAATCCTCGAAATTGCCCTCGAACCATTCCACGTGCGCCTCGCCCTCGAACGCAAGAATATGCGTGCAGATGCGGTCGAGGAAAAACCGGTCGTGCGAGATCACCACCGCGCAGCCGGCAAAGTCCACCAGCGCGTCTTCCAAGGCCCGCAGCGTTTCCACGTCCAGATCGTTGGTCGGTTCGTCGAGCAGCAGCACGTTGCCGCCCTCTTTCAGCAGTTTGGCCAAGTGCACCCGGTTGCGTTCGCCGCCCGAGAGCAGGCCGACGGGCTTTTGCTGGTCGCCGCCCTTGAAGTTGAAGGCCGAACAATAGGCGCGGCTGTTCATCTGCGCGTCGCCCAGCTCGATCACCTCGGCGCCGCCCGAGATTTCCTCCCACACCGTTTTTTCCGCATCCAGCGCGTCGCGCGACTGGTCGACATAGGCCAGTTTCACCGTGTCGCCATAGGTGATGGTGCCGGCGTCGGGCGCCTCCTGCCCGGTCAGCATGCGAAACAGCGTCGTCTTGCCGGCGCCGTTGGGGCCGATCACGCCGACGATGCCGCCGGGGGGAAGGGAAAACGAAAGATCCTCGATCAACTGCTTGTCGCCCATGTGCTTGGCGAGACCGTCAACCTCGATCACCTTTGAGCCCAGGCGCGGGCCGTTGGGGATGATGATCTGGGCACGGCTGAGCTTTTCGCGCTCGGACTGGTTGGCGAGTTCGTTGTAGCGGTCGATCCGGGCCTTTTGCTTGGCCTGGCGCGCCTTGGCGCCCTGGCGCATCCATTCCAGTTCGCGTTCCAGCGTCTTTTGTTTCGACTTGTCTTCGCGCGCTTCCTGTTCGAGCCGCTTGGCCTTTTGTTCCAGCCAGCTTGAATAGTTGCCTTCGTAGGGGATGCCGCGGCCGCGGTCGAGTTCGAGGATCCATCCGGTGATGTCGTCGAGGAAATAGCGGTCGTGGGTGACGATCAGGATGGTGCCCTTGTAGGCGATCAGGTGCTGTTGCAGCCAGGCGATGGTTTCGGCGTCGAGGTGGTTGGTGGGTTCGTCCAAAAGCAGCATGTCGGGGGCTTCGAGCAGCAGCTTGCACAGCGCCACGCGCCGCGCTTCACCGCCCGAAAGCGTGTCGGGCATGGCGTCATCCGGGGGGCAGCGCAGCGCCTCCATCGCCACGTCGATCTGGCTGTCCAGATCCCACAGGTTCTGGGCGTCGATCTGGTCCTGAAGCGCGGCCATTTCCTCGGCAGTTTCGTCGGAATAGTTCATCGCCAGTTCGTTGTAGCGGTC
>JAJRUE010000283.1 GCA_024277955.1 Alphaproteobacteria bacterium
CTGCGGGTCGGCAACATCTACGTCAACCGCAACCAGATCGGGGCGATTGTCGCCAGCCAACCGTTTGGCGGCGAGGGGCTGTCGGGAACCGGGCCCAAGGCGGGCGGGCCGGGCTATGTCGAACGCTTCACCCGGGGCGCGATCCTGCGCCCGGCGCCGGTGGACGGCCCGCCCGCCGACGAAGCAGAGGTGCAGCGGTTGATCGACCGGGCCTCGGCCGATCCGGCGCCGCTCTGGCAGCGCGACCTGCCGGGGCCGACCGGCGAAAGCATGCGGCTGTCGGCCTATGGGCGCGGTGTTTTCCTGTGCCTTGGCGCTAGCGCCGAAGACGCCGAAACCCAGGCCGAGGTGGTGCACCGCAACCGGTGCCGGGCGGTGATCGTCGCTCCCGGCGCCACCGGCCCGGGCGCTGTCGACGGGGTGCTGCCGCGCGCCGCCCTGGCCCGGCTGCGCGGCATCGCCGGTGCGGTGCTTTGGAGCAGCGAGACCGACCAGCGCGACGCCCGCAAGGCGCTGGCCGCGCGCGACGGGCCGATCCTGCCGCTGATCTGCGAACGCCACTTTGACGAACGCTGCCAGGTGGAACGCCACATCTGCATCGACACCACCGCGGCGGGGGGGAACGCATCACTGCTGGCGGCCACGTCCTGACCGGGTGTGGCGATCGGGCAGGGGGCCTACCCGGCGCTGTCGATCCAGATCGTCACCGGCCCGTCATTGACCAGCGACACGGCCATGTCCGCGCCGAATTCGCCAGTCTGGGTGGCTATGCCCTGTTCGGCAAGCGCGGCGGCGAAGCGTTCATACAGCTCGCGGCCCAGCTCGGGGGCGGTGGCGCTGGAAAATCCGGGGCGGTTGCCGCGCCTGGTGTCGGCGGCAAGGGTGAACTGGCTGACCACCAGGGCCGAGCCGCCGGTATCGCGCAGCGAAAGGTTCATCCGCCCGGCATCATCGGCAAAGATCCGCAGCGCCGCCACCTTGCGGGCCATCTTTTCGGCATCCGCCGCCGTGTCGCCCTGCATGGCGCAGACCAGGATCAACAGGCCGGGCCCGGTCTGGCCGATGGTCTTTCCGCCGACCGCCACACTGGCGCCGGTCACCCGCTGAATCAGAACGCGCATCCTAAAGCTCCGACTGCCAGGGCGGGTTCGCCCCGGCGCGCGACACCGTGACGGCGGCGGCGCGCACCCCCAGGTCGAGCGCTGCGCGCAGCTGCTCTTCGCCCACCCCGGCCAGCGCGGCGGGCGACGCCAGCGCCCCGGCCCGGTCCAGCGCCGCCAGCACGCCCGCGTTGAAAGTGTCGCCCGCGCCCACCGTATCGGCGACTTCGACCTTTTGGGCGGGCTGGAACAGGTCCAGATCGCGGCTGACGGCGCGCGCGCCGCTGGCGCCTTCGGTGAGAAACACGATGCGCGCGCTGTCGCCGATCAGGTCGCGCGCCAAGGCGAGAAGATCGCCTTCGCCCCCCAGCCAGCGCAGGTCTTCGTCGGAAAGCTTGACGATGCCGGCGCGCGCGATCATCCGCCCGATCCGGGCGCGATAGCTGGCCTGGTCGCGGATGAAGCCCGGCCGGATATTCGGGTCGATCATGGTGACGCGCTGGTCGGCGTTGCGCAGCATCAGGGTTTCACAGGCCTCGGCGCTGGGGCCGTGGACCAGGGAAATCCCGCCGAAAAACAGGGCCCGCGCGCTGTCAGGCAGGTCCGGCAGATCCGCCGGTCCCAACCCGCGCATGGCCGAGTTTTCGTCGAAGAACGCATAGCTCGCCTGGCCGTTTTGCAACCGCACGAAGGCCAGCGTGGTCGGGCGGTCGACGCGCGGCGACAGGCTGGCGTCGACGCTTGCGTCGCCCAGCGCCGCCAGCAGCTGATCACCGAACATGTCGGTGGACAGCCCGCACAGGAACCCCGCGGGCGCGCCCAGCCGGCCCAGCGCGATCGCGGTGTTGAAAACCGCGCCGCCGGGGTAGGGGGCAAAGCCGTCTTCGCCCAGGGTCGTCTGCCTGGGCAGCATGTCGATCAGCGCTTCGCCGCAACAAAGTATCATCGGTTTTCCCTTCGCCATTCGCCCTTCGGATATACAGGCTGAAATCGGTAATCAAGGGTCGAGAATCGGGCCGCCGGGGTCTTCAAATCCGGCCCGCGCGCCCCATATCAGGATTGAATGGAAAGGAGGACAGAAGATGGTCGAAAAAACACTTCCCGGCGGCTTCTGGCCGCAGATTCTTGCGCCGTTCCAGCAACTTGGCTCGAAGCTTCACGAATGGCTCGCGCCGGCGTCGGAAGCGTCTTCGCTTGACGACGCCTACGAAATCGCGATCGAGCTTCCGGGCGTGGCCGAGGACGATATCGAGGTGCTGATCGAAAACGATGTCCTGACCGTGCGCGGTGAAAAGCGCAGCCACAGCGAAGAAAAGGGCGACACCTGGTATTTCTCGGAACGCCAGTATGGCGCCTTTGCGCGCAGTTTCCGGCTGCCGGCGGATGCCGATGAAAACGCGATCACGGCGGATCTGAAAGATGGCGTGCTGACGGTGCGCATCGGCAAGCAGCAGATCGAAGATCGGTCTGGCCGCAAGAAGATCGCGATCGCCAAGGGCTGAGGGCTGATCGACAAGCCGAAGGGCAGGCCGGCCCGTGACCGGTCCGGCGGTGTCTGCGGCCCGCCGGACCGCGGCGGCAAAGGGCCGGTTCCGGGGCGCCATGTCCCCCCCCGGGGCCGGCCTATTTTTGCTGGGCCATGAAATAGCCGACGCCGCCTGCGATTGCCGCGACGACCAGCACCGCCAGAACGATCTTGATCACCGACCAGGGCCGTTCGCCCTGCACGCGCCCGGTGCGCCCGTTGACCACAAAGCGGTAGGTCTTGCCGCGGTATTTGTAGGCCGCCATCCAGACCGGCAGCAGGATGTGCTTGAAGGTCACGTCCGAGATCTGGGTCTGGATGTCATGGATGCGCTGCCGGTCGCCGCCGATGTCGAACCGCACGTCGCGCCGGATCACGCGATCCATCTTTTCGCGTGCGATGCCAAAGCCTTCTTCCAGATCGACGGTATAGCCTTCGGCCCGGAAGCCGGCCAGGTATTCGGGGTTGTAGGGCTCAAGCTCGGCCAGGTCCCAGGGTTCGAGCCCGTCGGTATAGTTGCGCGGCAGCGATCGGCTGGCCAGCACCAGCACGTCGTCGAACCAGCGCGCAACCCGACCCGATACGCTGCGCCAGCGCACCTTTTGCACCCGTTCGGTGACCGTCTTGCCGTTGCGCTGAACCGTTCGGGTGACGTAATAGACCGTGCCGCGTTCGCCGGTATAGCGGCTT
This sequence comes from Alphaproteobacteria bacterium, assembly GCA_024277955.1. Taxonomy (GTDB): domain Bacteria; phylum Pseudomonadota; class Alphaproteobacteria; order Rhodobacterales; family Rhodobacteraceae; genus JAJRUE01. Next base: position 3,316 of record JAJRUE010000283.1, read on the forward strand.
TTGGTATCGGCGTCGAAGGTCCAGTAGGGAACGTAAATCCCCTGCATTTTCCGCCCCTTGCGCGCGTATTCGCGCAGGCCGGACGGGGCGAACCACAGCCGGCCCAGCCATTTGGTCATCGCCTCGCGCGCGCCGGTTTCGGGGACCGCGAACGGCAGCACGCCGCGCGGTTTGATGACGCGCGTCGTGCCGGTGTCGATCACCACCGGGGTGGCGCAAAACGGGCATTCGGCGGCGTGGGTGTCGGGGTCGAACTCGAACCGGGCGCCGCAGTTGGGGCAGGTGACGGTGCGCAGCTCGGTGGTTTCGGCTTCGGGCAGCTCGGTCGCCAGCGCCGCCTTGAAGTCCAGTTCGCGCAGCGCGTCGCTGGCCGGGGTATCGGTTTCGATCTGCTGGGTGTTGCCGCAGAAATCGCAGACCAGCTGGCCGGCGCCGGGGTCGAAACGCAGGTCGGCGCCGCACTGATCGCAGGGGAAGCGGTGTTCGGCGGGCGCGTCTTCCTGCGGGGCGCGCGGCGGGGGTGGCGGCGGTTCGCTCAAGATTCAATGCCTCCGGCGGGGATATTTCGGGACAGAAGAAACGCGGTGCGGGTCAGCCTGCCGGCGGCGGTGGCGGCAAGACGGTGAAAAGCTGGGCCAGTTCGGCGACATCGTCGGCCTTGAGCCAGCCATCCTGGCCCGGTGTCCAGACAAAGGTTTCGCGGCTCAGACTGCCATCGGCCACCATGCGCCCCAGGGCGGCGCGCGAGTAGGGGCCGCGGGTTTCGCCGTTTTCGGCCAGGTGCCAGACCTTTTCCACCGGCGGCGGCGGGGGCGGCGGCGGGGCCGCGGCGGCGGGGGCTTGCGGCTGCTGGGCCTGGGCGGCGGTCGGGGCGCCCCAGGGGCCGGGCCGGGCCATCTGACCGGCCATCTGGCCCGCCATCGCCATGCCCATCCCCATGCCGAGCCCCGCGCCCATGCCGCCGCCGCCTGCCGGGTTGCGGGCGGCCGCGGTCATCGCTTCGGCCGCCGAATACTGGGTGAACTTGCCAAGATCGCCCGCCAGACCCATCGACGTGCGTTTGTCCAGCGCCTCTTCCACCGCCGGCGGGAGCGAGATGTTTTCGATGTAGAGTTCCGGCATGGTCAGCCCGTATTGCGCCAGCGTGCCCGAGATTTCGGCTGCCACCAGCTTGCCCAGATCGGCGGTATTGGCGGCCATGTCCAGCACCGGAATTCCCGACGACGCGATGACGCGCGAAAATTCCTGCACGATGATGTTGCGGATCTGGTAGCTGATCTCGTCCATCGTGAATTCGCCGTCGGTGCCGACGATTTCGCGCATGAACTGGGCCGGGTCGGTAACCTTGATCGTGTAGGTGCCAAAGGCGCGGATGCGCGTCGGGCCGAATTCCGGATCGCGCAGCATGATCGGGTTCTTGGTGCCCCATTTCAGGTTGGAAAACCGGGTGGTGCTGACGAAGTAGACTTCGGACTTGAACGGCGACTTGAAGCCGTGATCCCAGTTCTGCAGCGTCGTCAGGATCGGCATGTTGTTGGTTTCAAGCATGTAGAGCCCCGGCGTGAACACGTCGGCCAGCTGGCCTTCGTGGACGAACACCGCCGCCTGGCCTTCGCGCACCGTCAGCTTGGCGCCGTATTTGATCGCGTGGCCCTCGCGCTCGAACCGCCAGACCATGGTGTCGCGGGTGTCATCGACCCAGTGGATCACGTCGATGAATTCGCCGGTCAGAAAATCCAGAATACCCATTACCCGTCTCCTTGGTGTCGGTTATCAGCTTTGCCCGTTCATCAGTTCTTTTGCAATGATTTCCGCCTGCACGCGGGCCGCTTCGGCATCCATGCCCGGCACCATGCGCCGGTCGTAGAGCATGCGCAGCAGCAGTTCGTCATGGGTGGTCAGCAGGCCGAATTCCTCGTCGTCGTTAAAGATAGAGGGCCGCGCGCGGGGGCTGTCGTTGGACAGGCCAAGCCCCTGGGCCAGCTCTTCGTGGATGCACGAAAGCCGCATCAGGTCGGGGTGCTCGCCACGGATCACCGCCAGCGCCTTGGAATAGGTGCCGGTTTCGCCATCGTCCAGCGCGAAGACCAGGCAAAAAGTGGTGCGCGGCATGTTGATCACCGCGTCCAGCGTCGGCTGGTCGATGTTGGGCAGGATCCGCCGGATCGGGCCGGCCAGGGCGCGGCGTTCGTCCTCGTTGACCACGAAGACGTAGAAATTGGCGCTGGCCGGATCGTTTACCTGGCGGATCGGCAGCGCGGTGATCCGCGACAGCCGGTCGGCGAAGGCGCGGATGTTCTGCCGGTCGACGGCGCGTTGCTGCGGCGGGATCGTGGCGCCAAAGCTGATCTGCATGCGCACCGGTTCGACCCATTTGTGCAGCTGGCTGGGGGTCTGGCGGGCAACGATGCGCCCGGCGACCGAGGTATATTCCTCGAACAGGGCGATGCGGATGAAATTGTCCACCAGATCGCGGGCGCTAAAGGGCACATCCGGCCCGCCCCCGTCGGTGCGCAGCAGCCCCTGGCTGAGAAATCCGTCCTGCACCTTCTGGTAGTAGCGTTCGAGCGCCAGGCTGTTTTCCGAACGCACCGGCTGATCGGCGGGGGGGGCGCCGGTGTCGGCCGCCGGCGGCGCGCCGGTCAGCGCCACCGGTTCGCAGCCCGCAACCAGCGTCGCCGCCAGCACGCCCGCCACCGCCAGCCACCGCCGGCCTGCCCTTATGCGCACCGCCCGCCTCACCCGGTGTCAGCTTTCCGGAACCGAGGTGGCGATGGTGTCGCCCAGCCCGTCGCCGCGCGCCTTGGAGGCGGCCAGCGTGTCGCGCAGCTCGGCCTCCATCTTTTTGAGCTCCTGCTCGGCGGCGGCGCGCTTGCGCTTGCCCTCGTCGGCGATCGACAGGCTTTCCTCGATGGTGGCGATCAGTTCGGCGTTGGCCTCTTTCACCGCTTCGATGTCGAACACGCCGCGCTCCATTTCCTCGCGCACGGTGCGGTTGGCCTGGCGCAGGTTCTTGGCGTTGGCGGTCAGCAGTTCGTTGGTCAGGTCGCTGGCCTCTTTCACCGCCTTGGCCGCTTCGGCGGACCGCTGGATGGTCACCGCCTGGGCCAGCTGGGTTTCCCACAGCGGGATGGTGTTCACCAGGGTGGAATTGATCTTGGTCACCAGCGACTTGTCGTTTTCCTGCACCAGCCGGATCGAGGGCAGCGACTGCATGGTCACCTGGCGGGTCAGCTTGAGGTCGTGCACCCGGCGTTCGAGATCGTCGCGCGCCGCGCGCAGGTCGCGCAGTTCCTGGGCGATGATCACCCCGTCGCTTCCATCGCCATTACCATCGCCGCCATCCTTGCCGTCCCCCTTGCTGGCGGCTTCGACCTCGGCGGCCTTGGCGGGGATGGTGACCTCGTCGAGTTCCTTCAGCTTTTCCTCGCCCGCGGCGATGTAAAGCGCCAGTTCGTCGTAGAATTCCAGCGTCTTTTCATACAGCTTGTCGAGCGACTTGATATCCTTGAGCAGGGAATATTCGTGTTTCAGCAGGTTGTCGGTGACCTTGTCGATCTGGCCCTGGACGGTTTCGTAGCGGGCCACGAAATTGGCGAACGGCGCGGCGCGCCCCAGCAGCTTTTCCCAAAAGGTCCGCTTGCGGCGCACGTCCAGTTCGCTGATCGAAAAGCCGCGGATCGTGGTGACGATTTCGCGCAAGCTGTCGCCGGCGGGCCCGACATCCTTGTTGCGCACGTCCTGCAGCATCGCCTGGCTGATTTCCTGCAGCTCGCCCTGGGCGGCAGCGCCGAAATTGATGATCGAGCCGGTGTTGCCCATGTCGATCTCGGCCATGCGTTTGCGGATTTCCTCGGCCACGGGTTCGTCGGCTTCGGCCAGCGGAACCAGCGCGGTCGAAGGCTCGGGCAACTGAACGGCGGTCACTTCTTCCAGCAATTTCAAATCCTTGACCGCCTTCTGGCGCTTGTCTTCGCTCATGGTTCACTCTCCCGTTTTACAAATTGCGCATGGTGACGCCTTCGCGCGCAAGCCGTTCGCGCAGAACTTCGATTTCGACATCCATGTCGGTCTTGTTGTCCAGCAGCAAGGCGCGCGTGCGGGACGAAAAATTGGCCTCGAGATCATCCAGCAAGGCTTCGTAATCGGCGCGCGCCTGGCTGTCGCCGGTGCGTGCGAACAGGTCGGCGAACTTGGCGGTCGCGTCACGCGCGCCCAGCAGGTAGACGCCCAGGTAGCGGCGCGCGGCGGTCAGGTCGCGGGGGTCTTCTTCGACGGTGCGGAACATTTCGCGGGCGGTTTCCTGGAACTGTTCGACGCGCGCTTCCAGCCGCCGGTCGCCGGCGCGCCGGATCGCATCGCTCATCGCGGCCAGGTGCTTTTCGGCCTCTTCCACGGCGCGCGCCACCCGGTCCTGCTGGAACGTGTCGATCCCTTCCATGCCCTTGTCTCTGAGCGGGTCGGGGCCAAAGGCGAAGGCATGCAGAACCGCGCCGAGCAGGGCGAAAATGCTGGCATTCAGCGCCCCGCCGCCATCGGCGAGCACCGCCAGCGCCAGCCCGGCGCCAGTCAGCACCGACCCAAGGATCTTGCGCGGCAAGGCCGGGCGTCTTGCGATCTTGCGGGCTTCGTAAGCTTCCTGGGCCAGGATGCCTTCGCGGGTCAGCCAGGCCGCCAGCAACAGCAGCCCAAGCGCCACCAGCGTCAGCAGCAAGCCCAGCGGTTCCTGGACAAAAGCCCGAAAGACCAGCGGCAACGGCACCAGGAAAAGAACGTTCACACGCCCGCCGGCCCTGGTGCGCCGCTTGCCGCGCCAGCTGTTGCGCCGGGTTTCGGGCGCGTCGGGCTGCGGCGGGCTGTGGTCGCCTGAAAACCGGCGGGCCACTACGTGCCTCCGGTGATCGCGACGTAAAGGATCGTCGCGACCAGCAAGAAAAACGCCAGTTTCTGTAGCCCGGTATCCGTCACCCCAACCCCCTTTACCATGTCCCACCCGGCATTGGCGCCAATATAGTAGCAGGCGGCGGGACTTACCACCATGCGCCCCGCCACCGCAGCGGCGATCACGCCGGAGACGCTGCGATGCGCGGCCGGCCTTGCGGTCGCCGCAGGCGCGCAAAGCCCCTGCGGACTGTCTTCCCAGCCAGAAAACCAGAAGCCAGGGGATGCGGCAAGGTCACGTCCGCCCGGTTTTTCCCCCTTGTGGCGTCCGTCGCCGGCGCACCGGCTTGCGCTTGCGGGCGGGTTGGGCGTGGCCCTCGGTCGATCCCAGCCCCAGCTGGTCACGCACGACGCGCGCCTTGACCTCTTCCACGGCGCCCGGCTTCAGGTCGCGCAGCTGGAACGGGCCGTAGCTGATGCGGATCAGCCGGTTCACGGTCAGGCCGATCGCCTCCATCGCGCGGCGGATCTCGCGGTTGCGGCCTTCGCGCAGGGCGATGCTCAGCCAGGCGTTGGCGCCCTGCTGGCGGTCGAGCGTCACCGTCATCGGCTGAAACCGCTCGCCATCCACGGTGATCCCGCGCCGCAGCGGTTCCAGCATTTCCTCCGAAGGCCGGCCGTTCACCCGCACCCGGTATTTGCGCAGCCAGCCGGTCGACGGCAGCTCCATGCGCCGCTTGATCGCGCCGTCGTTGGTCAGCAGCAGCAGGCCCTCGGAATTGAGATCCAGCCGGCCGACGGTCATCACCCGGGGCATGTCCTCGGGCAGCGCGTCGAACACCGTGCGCCGCCCCTTTTCGTCGCGCGCGGTGGAGACCAGCCCGGTGGGCTTGTTGAACAGCCAGATGCGCGGGGCTTCGGGTTCCGCCAGATCCTTGCCGTCGACCTTGATCCTGTCGGACGGCAACACGTTCAGCGCCGGGCTGTCGATGCGCCGCCCGTTCACGCTGACGCGGCCATCGGCGATCATGCGCTCGGCGTCGCGGCGCGACGCCACGCCCGCGCGCGCAATGACCTTGGCGATGCGGTCGCCCTTGGGGGCGGCATTCTCACCGGCAGCGTCGCCGGCAGAACGCGGCGCGCCGCCCGGCCCGGGATTCGTGGGTTTTTTCATGGCCCCGGCTTACAGGGTTTTCGCGCGCAGGTGTATGGGAAAACGCGCCCACCCTTGGCAAGCGGCGCACAACTGTGCATCAAGCCCGCATGAGCTTTGTCAGCCACATGCAAACCGCCCTCGACCAGGCCCGCGCCGCCGCCGAACGCGGCGAAGTGCCGGTGGGCGCGGTCGTGGTGTCGCCAGACGGCAAGATCGTCGCCGCCGCCGGCAACCGGACCCGCGAACTGGCCGACCCGACGGCGCATGCCGAAATCCTGGCAATCCGCGAGGCCTGCCGCCTGACCCGGTCCGAACGCCTGCCGGGGCATCTGCTCTATGTCACGCTGGAACCCTGCGCGATGTGCGCGTCGGCCATCTCGCAGGCCCGGATCGCCCGGCTCTACTGGGGCGCGGACGACCCGAAATCCGGGGGCGTGGCCCATGGCGCGCGCGTGCTCGACCATCCGCAAAGCCACCACAAGCCCGAAGTCTACCCCGGCATCGCCGCCGCCCAGGCCGAAGCCCTCTTGCGCGATTTCTTCGCTAATCGCCGCTAGTCACCTGAATCTAAAGTTCGTCGCATTTTCTTTTCTGTGTTTTCTGACAGGACCGTTTGACGGATGCGAGGATTTCGTCGGCGGATTTGACCCATTTGTAGGGTTTGGGGTTCTCGTTGTGGGTA
>JAJRUE010000036.1 GCA_024277955.1 Alphaproteobacteria bacterium
CCCAGACCACGAAGCCCAGAAACCCGATGGCGATCAGCGCCCAGACCATCGGCAGGTAGCCAAACAGCGGCTTGCGCGAGAAGGTCGAAATCACATGGCTGATGATGCCGAAACCCGGCAGGATGATGATGTAGACCTCGGGGTGGCCGAAGAACCAGAGTATGTGCTGGTACAGGATCGGATCCCCGCCGCCGGCCGGATCAAAGAAGGTCGTGCCGAAGTTGCGGTCGGTCAGCAGCATGGTGATCGCGCCGGCCAGAACCGGCAGGCTCAGCAGGATAAGCCAGGCGGTGACGAAGATCGACCAGGGAAACAGCGGCACCTTGAACAGCGTCATGCCCGGCGCGCGCATGTTCAAAAACGTGGTGATCATGTTGATCGCGCCAAGGATCGAGGACGCGCCCGACAGGTGCACGGCAAAGATCGCCAAGTCCATCGAGAAGCCGCCCTCGGTGGTCGAAAGCGGTGGATACAGCACCCATCCGACCCCCGACCCCATCTGGTCGTTGCCCCCCGGCGCCAGCAGCGAAGCCACCCCCAGCGAGGTCCCGGCCACATACATCCAGTAGCTCAGGTTGTTCATCCGCGGAAACGCCATGTCCGGCGCGCCAATGTGCAAGGGCATGAAATAGTTGCCGAAACCGCCAAACAGCGCCGGGATGACGACGAAGAACATCATCAGTACGCCGTGGTAGGTGATCATCACGTTCCAGAGGTGCCCGTTCGGGGTGCATTCGGCCGTGGCATCGGGGATCAGCCGCGCGCCCTCGAGGCACATGTACTGAACGCCCGGATTCATGAGCTCCATGCGCATGTAAACGGTGAAAATCACCGAGATCAGACCGACGACGGCAGCCGTAAACAGGTACAGTATGCCGATGTCCTTGTGGTTGGTGGACATGAACCAGCGTACGAAAAAGCTCTTCTTTTCGCCGTGCTCATGCGCATGAGTGGCTGCGTCTGCCATTCTATCCCTCTCCTGTTCGCGTCATGATACCCGGGCGGTTGGTTCCGCCCGGGCGTTTTCGGTTCCGGTCTAACCCAAGGCAATCATCGGCTCAACTACCGGATTGCCGCAGGTGGGGCATTTCCTGTCCCGCTGCCGGAATGATCGGGGTATTTCCAGCTTACTGAGCCAGACTGGCCAGGTAGGCGGCCACGTCTTCGCTGCCCTTCTTGAGCTTGAAGGTCATCTTCGACTTGGCCTTGCCGTCGCCCAGGTGCTCCTTGAGGAAGGCCTTGGGGTCGGCGATGAACTGGGCGATCAGCTCTTCGGTCCAGACCACGCCGGTTTCGCCATAGGCGACCATCGACTTGGAATACTTGAAGCCTTCGACGCTGCCCGGCTGGCGGCCAACGACGCCAAAAAGGTTCGGGCCGGTCTTGCCGCCCTTGACGATGACGTTGTCGCCATCGGCAATGGTGTGGCAGGCCTTGCATTTCTTGAAGGCCTTTTCGCCCGCCGCCGCGTCGCCCGCAGCGTGGGCCGTGCCCGCGAGGGCCAGCGTGATACCGGTTGCGGCAATCCAGAGTTTTTTCATGAATTCATCCTCATCAGGGTTGTTGACGGTACGCGTCCCCGGCAAACATACCCGGTTTTCAGCCGGGTGCGAGAGGAGAATTGCCGCACGCGCGATCAAATCGGCTCGACCGCGTTGCGCCCGGCCGATTTTCGATGTTTTCGATCTGCGCGCCGGGGGATTTCCGGCGTCGGGCCTGCTGTTCGGCCACGACCCGATAGCCGGCGTGGCACGATGTGCAGGCGCCCAGGATGGTGGTCAGTTCTTCAAGCACCATGTCCTTGTCGCGGAACTCCAGCGCATTCTGGGCCAGCCGGTCAAAGGCGGTATGGGCCGCAAAACCGTTGACCTTGAAGCCTACGGGCAGTTTGGCGACCAGCTGCGGGCTTTCGTCCCTGGCCAGCACCATCCCCACCGCCGAGGCTTCGCGGGCGACGGCGTCGAAATCTTCGGCCATCGCCCCGTCGAGAATACCGTGCACCGCCTCCAGCAGGCCGCGCATTTCCTGCAGGATATGATCGCGCTCGGTTTCATTCACGACGATTTCGGTGCGACCGTCTTCGGCGGTGACCGATGCCGGAACGGTTGCCAGAAAGGCGGTGCCGGCCATGGCGGCGGCAAAAAGAACCGATTGTTTTTTTCAAGGCTTTTCTCCTTCGTTGTGCAAAGTCCGGGCGGCTGGCCCGAGGGGGCGAGAGTGTTCGGCCCCGCTAACAAGTGATCAATAACTAATTTGTGGTGGCGATTCAAGTCCCCGCGGGCACCGGGGGCGTCCGCCCCAGGGCTGCCCCAGGGCGACGATCAGCCGAAGATTTCGGAAAACCGCGCGCGCAGGGCCAGATCCACATCGGCGATCGTCACCGGCAGGCCCAGGTCGACCAGGCTGGTCACCCCGTGCTGGCTGATGCCGCAGGGGACGATGCCGCGGTAGTGGTCCAGGTCCGGCTCCACATTGATCGACAGTCCGTGGAAACTCACCCACTTGCGCAGCCGGATGCCGATGGCGGCGATCTTGTCTTCGCGCACCGACCCGTCCGGCAGGGGGGGCTTTTCGGGCCGCTGCACCCAGACCCCGACGCGGCCCTGACGGCGTTCGCCGGTGACGTTGAACTCGGCCAATGTGGCGATCACCCAGTCTTCGAGCGCCCGCACAAAGGCGCGCACGTCGCGCCCGCGCGCCCCGACATCGAGCATCACATAGGCCACCCGCTGACCGGGACCGTGGTAGGTATACTGGCCGCCGCGCCGGGCCTCGAAAACCGGAAAGCGGTCCGGGTCCACCAAGTCCGAGCGCCTGGCGCTGGTGCCGGCGGTGTAAAGCGGCGGATGTTCCACCAGCCAGATGAGTTCGCCGGCCTCGCCGCGGGCAATCGCGTCGGCGCGGCGCTCCATTTTCTCGACCGCCTCGGGGTAGGGGGTCAGGCCATCGCTGATCTGCCATTCGACCATGGGGTTCGTCCTTGCCTGTGCCGGGTCTGCGCCGGGCCTGCACCGGTCCAGCGCCGCGCGGCGCTGTCGTTGCGCCCGACATAGGACGCCGTTGGCGCGATGTCACGCCCGTCCGCCGCGATCACTGCCCGCACCGCCCCCCACATCGCCGGTTTTCCCCACCCGGCGGCGGCGTTTCGCCGCCCCATCCGGGCGCGTTGCCGCTTGTGCCCTGTGGGCCGATTTTCCTCTTCACAAGCCCCGCGCCCTTCGCTATGAAGCGCGGCACCGAGCCAAGACAGTGCGGTCGTGGCGGAATTGGTAGACGCGCAGCGTTGAGGTCGCTGTGGGGTAACTCCCGTGGAAGTTCGAGTCTTCTCGACCGCACCATTTTCCCCGAAACTGATTGCCCTTTCCCGCCGGTGTTGACTGCCGGCGAGCAAGAGACTTGATTCGGGCCGGCGAATTCGGCAGCATGGACCACGTGCGGGACTGTCCGGCCTTCAAAGGAAATCAGCGGCAGGGCAGCATCGATTTGGACCGCACATCGCATGAACCGTTCGACATACCTGTGACAATTGATTTGTGACAGTCTGGTTTTGGTGACAGTTGGGATTATACAAGGCCAATCCATTCGCCGCGCGGCTATCGCGCCGGAACAGTGCCCGGGAAACTCGATAATCGGCGATGCGGATGGGGCCACGGGGAAAAGATGGCCAATTCGAAACGCAATTACAAACTCAAGAAAAACGACACGCTGGATGCTCTTGCCCGCAAGTTCAAATACAAGGGCTGGAAACAGATCTGGCTGGCGAAAGAGAACGCGGCGCTGCGAAAGAAACGCGGCAAGCCGGAAAAACTGCAGGTGGGCGATATCGTCTACATGCCGGTGACCGATGCCGAACGAAAACACGTCGACAAGTCGATCCTCGAACTGAACATGATGCGCGACGACCTGCTGGTGCTGCGCAGCAATTTCGAGGCGGACATCAAGCGTCTCGAATACAATTGCAAGAATCTGACGCGGATCATCGGCGATTTGAAACGGGTTGCGGCGGGGATGATCGCCGAAATCAAGGCGGCCAAGAAAGGGATCAAGAGGGTCTCGACCGCGGTGGATATGGCGGCGACCCTGATCAATCTGGCACACTCGCTGGGCAAGCTGGCGCATACCGGGTTCAAGGCCAGCAAGGCCAGCGGAGACGCGCTGAAGAAGATCAACGACGAACTGACCAGGGACGTGAAAAAGAAGATCCGCGATGGCTATATCGACGCTGCGCGCAAGTCGTTGGTTCTGCTCAAGAACACATCGCTCGAGGTGATCTGGATCGTCAATGACAGCTATGACAAGATGACCTCGCCTTCGTTCTGGGCGATGACCTTTACCCAGATCTGGGACGGCAAAAGCTGGAGCGAGGCGGTGACCTATGACCTTGAGGCCGATTTCGCCAGAAAGATCAAGAATGTAGAGCGCGAACGCGACACTTACGTCAGGAACATCAGCGCAGAGATTGCCAAGCAGAAAGGCACGATCAAGACGCTTCAGGCCGCGATCAAGCAGATCGACAGGCGTATCGCCAAGTATGAAGGAACCGCGGTCCAGCTCATGGAGGCCATCGAATAGGCCCAGGGGGTCGGGACCGGCAGGGTGCGATCAATCGGGTGCGTCGGCTTGTTTGCGTCAGGCCGCGCCGCGCGAAAACATCTTCTTGTGCCAGGGCTTCTTTTTCTCGGGCGCGGGGATGAACTTGTCCAGCTCGGCCTCGATATCCGCGCCGTCGATGGATTCGCGCCCCGCCTCGGTGCGGGCGTGAAAGAATTCGGCGATCGGCACGATGGCGTCGCGCACCGCGGTGTCGGTAAAGATTTTCTGGGCCACGTCTTCCAGGTCGAACAGCACGGTTTCGGCGTCCACGTCGCCACGCAGCCCCGCCACCAGGCGGCAAAGTTCGTCGATGCGCGCGATGTCGCCGCTGCAGCAACTGTTGGACGAACAGGCGATTTCTTCGGCGATCTGGCCGCCGAAAAGCTCGATTATGCGGATCTCGAGGGTTTCGATGAAGGACTGCCAGTTGTTGGCGGTAAAGGTCTTGTCCGAAACCAGAACCGGCGGGCGCGGCAGCATCCGCACCGAGATCACCTTGAGCCCGAGCGCGCGCGCGGTCAGCGCGTGGCCGGCTTCGTAGACCGCCAGGCGAAAGCCCTGCTCGGCGCACCGGCCCTTGGGCGGAACGCAGCTAGGTTGTGCATACATCAGCGGGCGTCCTTTTCCGGCGTTGGCTGGGCGGGGTCGGGCGCCGGGGCGGGCGTCTGGCCGAGCGCGGGGGGTTGTTCAGTGGCCTTGCCGGGGGGCGGATCAGGGGCGGGATCGGCGGCGGGCGTGTTGTCTGCCGCGGCCAGCTGCGCCGGGGCCGCCTGCGCTGCGACCGCGGCCCGGGCCTTGCCCGCAGATGCCTTGCCGGACGGGTCCGCATAGCGGTCGTTCAGGCTCTGGATATGCAGGGCGACGGTTTCGCGGATCATCCGCAGACGCCTGGCGGCGCGCTTGCCCCAGCCGGCGGGTTCCTTGCGAAACACCGATTGCAGCGCGCCGGTGCTTTTCTCGAAGGCCCGGCGCAGGTTCAGTTCGACCTGGCCCCAGGCTTCGGGCAGGGACCTGGCGATGCGCCGGGCCACCAGCCCGCGCATCCAGAAATGGAAGGCCAGCGCCAGGACGATCGCGCCGACAACGCCCACGATGGCGTCCAGCCGGTTGTTCGAAATCCAGTCCACCGAAAAGATGTTGAGCGGCGCGGTCCAGCCGAAATAGACCATCACCCCGATCAGCGCCGCCAGAAAGGCCGCCAGCGCCACGCCATCGCCGATCAGCACGCCGCGCCGCCAGCGGGCCTTGGCCGCGCGCAGTTGCGGCAGGATGTCGTGTTCCAGCTCGTTGGCCACGGTTTCGAGCACGCTGACGATGCGGTAGTTGCGCTGCAGCTCGACCTCGTCCATGCGTTCGCGGATCCGGGCAAGGTCGTGGTCGCGCTTGGCGCGGAAGCGTTCGCGCAGGGCTTCGTCTTCGATCGGGCTGGCGGCGGCTTCGTTGTAGATAGTGAAGAACTGGCCCGCCGACAGCCCGGCTTGGGCGATGGCGCGCTGCCAGGCGGCGACGATCTCTTCCGGGTTGTCTTCCTTGGCGGCGGTATCTATCTGGTTGAGAACATACAGGAATTTCGACGCATCCGTGCGTTTTACCGTGCGTGCCACCAG
>JAJRUE010000284.1 GCA_024277955.1 Alphaproteobacteria bacterium
CGGTGCCGCCGGAGTTGGCGAAACCGCTGTCCATCGCGCCCGCCCGCCCCTTGCCGCAAAACGTCCGGCTGCTGGCCAGACGCACGGGGCAAGCGGCGGCAACGGCGCGCCGGTGCCCGGTGCTCGGGCTGGGCCGGGGCACGGTGGCGCTGGGTTGCGCGGTGGTGCCCGGCGACAGCGGCGCGGCGGTTCTCAGCGGGCCACCGGACGCGCCAACCCTGCTGGGCGTGGTGTCCAGCCGCGCCACGGCGGGCGCGCGAAGCGTTGCCCTGATCGCGATTGCCGCCGGCCACCTGGACCTTCTGACCGCCGCCCTGAAAAATCCGCCCGCCCCCTGAAAATTCCGACATTTCGGGCGCGCTGCAGGTCTTGAACCGCGCGTCGTCTTTCATATCTTTTCAGTGCGGGCGCCGAAATCGCGGGCCCGCACGAAACCGCCTGTCCCTTTGGGAAGGCACAACCAACGTTATCGCTCAAAGGAGGATGACCCATGCGAGGCTTTGATTTTGCACCGCTTTATCGCGCAACCGTCGGCTTTGACCAGATTGCCGACCTGATGGACCGGGTTCTGACCAACGAGGTCAGCCAACCCAGCTATCCCCCCTACAACATCGAAAAGCTCGGGGATGACGCCTGGCGTATCTCGATCGCCGTGGCCGGCTTCAGCGAAGACGAGCTGAACGTCGAAGTGCGGGAAAACTCGCTGATCGTGACCGCGAAGAAAACCGAGGAAGATGCCGACCGCACCTTCCTGCATCGCGGCATCGCGACCCGCGCCTTCGAACGCCGCTTCCACCTGGCCGACCACGTGCGGGTGATCGGCGCAACCCATGTCGATGGCATGCTTAACATCGACCTGCGCCGCGAAGTGCCCGAAGCGCTGAAGCCGCGCAAGATCGAGATCACCAAGGGTGAAACGATCGAAGCCAAGGCGGTTGAAAACAAGACTGCCGAAAAGAAATCCGGCAAGTAACCGCGCCGGACAAGCCGAAGGGGGCAGCACCGCGCCGCCCCCTTTTTTTCTACCATTTTCCGAGCCCGCCGGATCGTCTCGGACCCGCCCCGGTTTCTTCTTTGAAAAATACTCCCGCCGGAGGCATCCCGCCGCTACCGCTGCGACAGGCTTTCGGCCAGCCGCATCAGGCTGATCGCTTCGCGCCGGTAGCCGAACTCATCCGCCCCCAGCGCGCCGCTGGCCAGCGCGATCGCATCGCCCCAGGACCAGTCGCTCAGGTAGGTTGAACCGCGCAACAACTGGCCGAACCCGGCGATCGCCACGCCAAAGCGGGCCTCGATACCGGCCTCGCCCGCGCCCTGCCGGATCGGCATTTCGATCAGCTTGCTGGCATCGCCGCCCGGCGCCTTGTAGCGCAGGCGCAAAAAGCCGATCTCGCCATCCGGCCCGCCGGTGGCCGGCGCCGCCCCGTAGCGCAGCGGATCGTTCAGCACCGCAGCCGAGCCGACCGGGGTGATCTCGTAGATCGCGGTCACCGAATGGCCGGCGCCGATCTCGCCCGCGTCGACCTTGTCATTGTTGAAATCCTCGCGCCGCAGCGCGCGGGTTTCATAGCCGATCAGCCGGTATTCCGCGACCGCGGCGGGGTTGAATTCGACCTGCACCTTCACGTCATCGGCAATCGGGAACAGCGCGCCGGTCAGCTGATCGACCAGCACCTTTTGCGCTTCGTTCAGCGTGTCGATATAGGCCGCCGTTCCGTTGCCGTTCTGGGCCAGCGCCTGCATCGTGGCATCGTCCAGATTGCCGCGGCCAAAGCCCAGCACCGACAGGTAAACCCCGCCCTCGCGCTGCCTGGCGATATAGGACTTGAGCGCCTCGGGATCGTCGATCCCGACGTTGAAATCGCCGTCGGTGGCCAGAATCACCCGGGTCACGTCGCCGTCGCCCGCCATCTTGTCGGCCACCAGATAGGCCTGTTGCAACCCGGCCTGCCCGGCGGTGGAACCGCCCGCCCCAAGCCGCTCGAGCGCCGCCAGGATCGTGGCGCGGTCGCTGGCCGGCGTCGGTTCCAGCACCTGCCCGGCGCTGCCCGCGTAGGTCACGATCGCCACCTTGTCCTGCGGGCGCAGCTGGCCCAGCATCAGCCGGAAGCTTTGCTTGAGCAGCGGCAGCTTGTTGGCGTCGCGCATCGAGCCCGAGGTGTCGATCAGGAACACCAGGTTCAGCGGCGGGCGATCCTCCAGCGCCGGCATCCTGCCCTGCAAGGCGATGTGCACCAGTTCGGTCCCCGGGTTCCAGGGGGTCTGCATCACCGTGACCGTGGGCCGAAAGGGCGCATCCCCGGCCTCGGGGGCCGGGTAGTCATAGGGGAAATAGTTGATCATCTCTTCAATGCGCACCGCCTCGGGGCGCGGCAGGCGGCCGGCCATCAGCGACGACCGGACGACGGCATAGGATGCGGTGTCCACGTCGATCGAAAAGGTCGAAACCGGACCTTCGGTGGTGATCCTGAAGGGCGAGGCATCGGCGTTGGCGAAGGTTTCCGCCTCGCCGTCGAGGCCGAGGGCGTCGGGGGGCGGTCCTTCGGGCGCGGATGCGGAAAAGGGCGGAACCGGCGCTTCGGCCCGCCCGCGTGTTCCCATGGGCACCCCGCCCGTCAGCGGCTGCATGATGACCGCTCCGACGCTGTTGTCCTGGGCAATCCCTGCGGTACCGTCCGAGCGGCGGCCGGTCGGCGAAGGCGAGACGGGCGAGGGTGGCGATGCCAGCCGCAGGCCCGCGCCGTCCGAACCCGGCGCCGGGGGGCCGGCTTTCGGGGTGACGACCGGCAGGTCCGGCCTCGGGATCGGGGTCCGGCTCTGCGCCAGCCCTTCGGCCAACCCGGCCTGTTCGGCTTGTTCCGGGGCTTTGCTATTGCGCGCGGCCTCTGGGCGCGGAACCGGCGTCGGCGCCTGGTCGAGCCTGCCCGGGCCGCCCGGCGGACCCGCCAGGGGCGGCAGGCTGAACAGCGAACGTCCCTGTGGCGTCACGACCAACAGGGCAAGGGCGACAATGGCGGTGGTGGCGGCAAGTCCGCCGCGGCTGGTCAATGCATGAAACATTCTGTGTCCTCCTGAAATGAACCACCAGGCGGGGTGGCGATCATCCTTGGGACGCGCCGCGCCGCGCGATCCTTGGAGGGCATCGAAATTTTTCTGCGCCAGGGCCAGGTTTTCGGCCCGGCGCGCGGCATCCGGCGGCGGGGTGGCAGCTTTCAGGGCTGCTTTCAGATCGTCCAGTTCGTCCGTCATGGCGCTTGCTCCTCGGCGGCCAGTGCGCGCAGTTCCTGGCGTGCGCGCGACAGGCGCCAGCTGACCGTGCCTTCCTTGATACCCAGCACGGCGGCGGCTTCGGCATGGGTAAGCTCGTCATCCAGAACCAGCGCCAGCGTGTCGCGCAGATCGTCGTCCAGCGTGGCCATCGCGCGCATCAGCCAGCCGATCTGTTCGCGCGTCTGGGCGTCGGCGGCGCGCCGGTTGATTTCCCAATCGCCCCAGCCGTCGGCGGCGCGCGCATGCGCGGCGATGCGCCGGCGGCGGTCGTGGGCGGCATTGACCACGATCCGGTAGACCCAGGTCGAAAACCGCGCCTCGCCCCGGTATTGCGCCAGTTTCGCCGGCAGGGCGGCGCAGATGTCCTGGGTCAGGTCTTCGGCTTCGGCCCGGCTTCCGGTCAGCCGGAAGGCCAGCGCGAAAAGCCTGTCGTAACGCCTGGTCAACAGCGTCGCAAAGGCGTCCCGGTCGCCGCCGGCGGCCGCAAGGGCCAGGCTTTCATCCGTGGTTTCCATGCGCATCACGTTTGTATGACGCGCGCACCGGGTCAATCCTTGGAAATTTTTTCCCGCCCGCGTGAATCGGAGCGAAAAGGCGGTGATCCGCTGTCAGCCATACAGGGCTGCGCGCAGAGCGGTGGGGCCAGGGCGTTTGGAAAACGCCCTGGCAAGCGGTTTGCAAACCGCTTGCGCCGCGCCTGGCTGAAAGGGCTTACACCGAGGTGCAGATGTATTTCATTTCCAGATAGTCTTCCATCCCGTGATGCGACCCTTCGCGTCCCAGGCCAGACTGCTTGACCCCGCCAAAAGGCGCCACCTCGGTCGAGATCAGCCCGGTGTTCACCCCGACCATGCCGTATTCCAGCGCTTCCTGCACCCGGATCACGCGGCTCAGATCCTGCGCGTAGAAATAGGCGGCGAGGCCGAAGATCGTGTCATTGGCCATGGCAATCACCTCTTCTTCGGTCTCGAACTTGAACAGCGGCGCCAGCGGGCCAAAGGTTTCTTCGGTGGCAAAGGCCATGTCGCGCGTGGCGCCGGTGATCACCGTGGGTTCAAAATATGTGCCGCCCAGCGCGTGGCGGTGGCCGCCGGTCAGCACCTGCGCCCCTTTCGAGACCGCGTCGCGGATATGCTCCTCGACCTTTTCCACCGCGGCTTCGTTGATCAGCGGCCCGACGATCACGCCTTCGTCCAGCCCGTCGCCCACCTTCATGCTTTCGGCCGATGCCTTCAGCTTTTCGGCGAAGGCGTCATAGATGCCGGCCTGCACGAAGATGCGGTTGGCGCAGACGCAGGTCTGGCCGTTGTTGCGGTATTTGGCGATCAGCGCCCCTTCCACCGCCTTGTCCAGATCGGCATCGTCAAACACGATGAAGGGCGCGTTGCCGCCCAGCTCCATCGAGCATTTCATCACCTGGTCGGCGGCCTGGCGCAGCAGGATACGGCCCACTTCGGTCGAGCCGGTGAAGGTGAGCTTGCGCACCTTGGGGTTCGAGGTGAATTCCTTGCCGATGTCGCTGGAGCGCGTCGAGGGGATGACCGACAGCACGCCTTTGGGGATGCCCGCGCGATCCGCCAGCACCCCGAGCGCCAGCGCCGACAGCGGGGTTTCGGCCGCGGGGCGGGCGACAAAGGCGCAGCCGGCCGCCAGCGCCGGGCCGCATTTGCGGGTGATCATCGCGTTGGGGAAGTTCCACGGCGTGATCGAGGCGGCGACCCCGATCGGCTGCCTGATCACGGTGATGCGCTTGTCGCGCAGATGGCCGGGGATGGTTTCGCCATAGACGCGCTTGGCCTCTTCGGCGAACCATTCGATGAAGGAGGCGCCGTAGAGGATCTCTCCGCGCGCCTCGGGAAAGGGCTTGCCCATTTCGGCGGTCAGGATGCGGCCCAGGTCGTCGGCGTTTTCCACCATCAGTTCGAACCACCTGCGCAGCACCGCGGCGCGTTCCTTGCCGGTCCAGGCGGCCCAGTCCTTTTGCGCGGCATAGGCGGCGTCGATGGCGCGCGCCGTTTCGGTGCGGGTCAGGTCGGCAACTTCGGCGATCACGTCGCCGCGCGCCGGGTTGGTGACGGCAAAGGTGGCGCCATCGTCGGCATCGGCCCAGTCGCCGGCCAGATAGGCCTTGGTCGCGAGCAACGTCGGATCGTTCAGCAGGGCGGACAGATTGGTGACGGTATCGAGCATGGAATTCTCCCCCAAAAGTGCCCTTCCGCATTGCAACTTTGCCTGCGGATTGTCCAGCGCGGTCGTGATCAATTGCCCGCAGGCCTGCCTTGCTGGCGGGCCGGGAGCCTATTCGGCGTAACGTGACAATGCGCGGTAATCTACCGTTTCGAGGACCTTCAGCATGATGTCGGGGTCAGCGCCGTCGGCCTTGACCAGAATGCGATTGTCTACAAGCCCCGTCAGTTCGTTGTCCTGAACCATGAATTTCTGCCGCCCAACGCGCACCACCTTTGCACCCATCGCGCCGGCATTGGCGATCATCGCGCCCATTGACATGATCATCGGGTTGTCGGCCAGGAACATGATGGTGAATTGCTCGTCGCCGTTGCTGTAGGTCGCCTGTGCGGCCGCGCCTGTTCCGCCGAACCCGAGCAGCGCCGCCGTTTCCGTGTCGATCTCGCGGCTCCAGCCTTCGGGCGCCTCGGGCAGGAAATCGGTCAGCGCTGTGCTCTGGATCTGTTTCAAGAGCTGTTTGGCATAATCCAGCTCTTCCAGCGCGTATTTGATGTCGCCGTCTTCATAGGCCTGAAGTGCCGATTGCAGCGTATCGGAAACCTCATCTGCGGTCACTACCGCGGGAAAAAGGGCCAGAACCAGGCCCGCCGCCAAACTCCGTTTCATTTTTTTGCCTCCACGATCAAGATACAGCTATTGCTAACACTTTCGCACCAACCGCTCAAATCGGGCGCGGGTGAACGACCCGCGCGCGCCGGTTCGTGCACGCAAAGGGCCGGCGGGCTTCCAATTGCCATCTGCATTTGCGACACTTGCCGAAAAAAATAGGCCCGCGGTAATGTAAAGTCGATTTACATTACCTATATGGGCACCAGTGGTTGATGATCGAAGGGAGTGTCCATGTCCGATTTCGAAGAGAAGATTCGCAAGAGCAAGGAAGAAGTGGTCGAGGCTCAGGCGAAGATTTCCGAGATAACCAGCCGGATCGAAGCGGCCCGGTCCCGGCTCGAAGCCGGCGAAGATATCGCGTTCGACATCGAAAACGCCACGCTGGAGGACGTGCATGCCCATACCGAGGCGATGAACGCCAATATCGCCGAACTGATCATGGGGCTCGATGACGTAACTGCCGGATTTTCCCGCGATTTCGACGAATTGCGCAACAAGACCGGCTGGGAAAGCTTTGTCGGCATTTTTGCCCGCGGCAAGGCCGAGGCGATGCGCCAGGAACGACTGCGCACCGCATCGATCGACGACAAGCTGCAGGATCTGATCAGCAAATCCGATACCATCGTCACCCTTCTGCAAGGCCAGCTGGACGAGCTGAACCGGCAAAAGGAACGCGTCGAAACCAACCTGACCGCGACGCTGGACGAACGCGAAGCGACGGTGGCGGCGCTGGAAGGGCTGCGCGAAGAAATCTTGGCGATGGACCCGAAGCTGATCGAACTGGAAAACCGGATCAGCGTCGAACAGGACGCCGCCGCGCGCACCAAGCTGGAAAGCGAACTGGCGGCGCTCAATGCCGAATACAACGAAAAGGTGCAGGCCGAACAGGTGATGCTGGCGAAAAGCCAGACGTTGGAACGCTATATCGAACAGGGCAAGACCTGGGTCGACAGCCTGCAGAACCAGGCCGCCACCCAGATGGTGCTGATCAACAAGCTGCAGACCGATACCAAGCAGCGCGTCGTGCTCTATGACGCGCTGTCGAAATCGCTGAAAACCGCCCAGCAACAGGACGTGGCCCACAAGATCAACGAGATCGGCGTCAAGACCGATCAGGAAGCCCAGGCGGCGATGGCCGGTATCGGCGTGGCCACCAACACGCGCATGGCCGAAATGCTCGAAGCCCACGGCGATCAGATGGTCTTTGCCCGCAAGGTGCTGGAACAAAAGGCAAAAGCCGATGAACGCTTTGCCCGCCGGTTCCAGGAAATCGTCGAGAAACACGACAAGAACCTCTATGGGGCCTAGGTGAGCGCGCCGGGCGACAACAGCGTCAAGGACGCGCTGATGCGCGACCAGGTGGGGCTGAGCGACAGTTTCGCCGCGCGCCGCTATTTCCGTAAGTTCGACCGGATCACCCGCCGGCTGATCGACGTGGCCGACACCATGAGCGCCGGCGGCAGCTATTCGCGCGCCGATCACCGGGTGATCCGGGACTACCTGGTCGCGCTGTCGCGCAGCTTCGAAGCGCTGTCGATGAAATATCTGCTGACCGGTCGGCCCGGCGCGCGGCTTGCCGGGGCGCTGGAAATCGATGTCGAGGAAAGCGGCTTTCCGGTGGCGCGCGAACTGATGACCATGGCCAATGACGCCCAGCAGGCCGACCGCCACCTGCGCGGCACGCCCGATGCGCAAAGCCTGCTGGACGACATGATCCGGACCATCGTCGGCGAACGGCGGATGCCGACGCGGGCGCAATATGCGATGTCGCAGCGGCTGTATTACCAGGCGCTCAAGCGTGGCGGGCTGTTCTGGGCCCAGAACGACCCCGAGGCGATCTGGATCGAAGCGCAATCCAACGACAAGCGCCGGCGCTACACGCTGCACTGGGCGGTCTATGACAGCCAGGTGAACCTGCCGACCATCTACCTGATGGATCTGGACGATACCGGCCGGCGCGCCCTGCCCACCGACCAGGACCGTTGGCCCGAAGCGCAAGCGCATCTGATGGCGCAATCGGTGGCCGGGCTCAAGCTTTTGACGATCGCGCGCGGCTTTGACAGCGACTTTGACGACCTGCACCCCAAGCGCCTGCGCCGCATCCACATCGGGCCGATGTATTCCAGCGCCTTTACCCGCCAGTCGGGGCCGATCCGCCAGGTTCTGGAACAGGCCCGCGCCCCCGAGGGTGAAGACTGGACGCTGGCCTGGACGTTGGAAGACCTGGAAAGCGAACGGGTCACCCATGAAAAAAAGGGCTGGTTTTCGATGGTCGAGCGCGAGGTTTTCGCGCTGGATCCGTTTTCCGGGCGCGGCGTGGACACCGGCGCCACCCGCACCGAGCGCGCCGTGATCCTGCCCGAACGCCCCTACCAGGCGCTGGTCGAGCTGGACCCGCCGGGGTTTCGCGATGTGCGCAAGTTCGTAGTCAGCCCTTCGGGGCAGGTGCTGAGTTACAGGTGAGATGATGGGGGAATTTCTGCGCAGCGGCAAAGGTTGGCGCCGGTTTTGGCGCCGGGGCAATCCGCTTGGGAAGCGGATTGAATTTGATGCCTCCGGCGGGGATATTTTTGGACAGAAGAAGCGGGGGACGGCATGAACCTGCCCGTCGATCAGATGGAGCTGCGCGAAGAGGATATTCGCAAGCATTACCCGGCGGCGGCTGCGATGCTCGAAGGGTTCGAACATGCGCCGCGCATTGCCAAGGCGGGGGATGTGGCGGCGGCTCAGCCGCGCTCTCCGGGGATTGGCGGGGGCAGTCGGCGGCGGTTTCGCTCTACCACGCCGGGGCTGGTGACGCGCTCGGTGGCGCGCCCCGACGGGGTGCATCTGGTTGACCGGATCGAGGCCGTCGATGGCGACGATCCGCTGGTGTCGCCGACCCAGGCCGCCGCCATGCAGGCGCTGCGCCGCGGTCTGGCGATTGCGCTGGCGGTGGGCGAAAGCTTTGCCGAGGCGACCGGGCTGGTGGATCTGAAGCGCGAAAACCTGGAAAACCGGCTGCCGGCGTCGAGATCGGTCGAGTTTTCCGAGCTGCTGGAGGCCGAGGCGCTGGCGGTTCTTTACAGTTTCGCCAACGCGACCGCGTTCCTGCTGGCGCCGTCTGCCGCCGATGTCAGCGTTGAAGTCGGCGCGCTGGAAGAGGTGCTGGCCGATAATGCGCTGCTGGCGCTGCATGGCGCCCTGTGGGAGCTGGACCGCAACCTGGCCCGCCATGCCAGCGACGAGGCCCGGCTGATCGCCACCATCCTGGCCGAGTGCGAACAGTTGATGGAAAAGGTGGCGCTCAGGGCGCAGAACGCGGCGCGCACCGGCGCCTTTGCCGGGGCGCGGTTCCACATCGAGGCGGACGATCTGACGCTGGCCGGCTTTGCGCCTGCGCGCCGGGCGCGGTCGAGCGCGCTGGTGATGAGCTTCAAGAAGCCGAATGAGGTCGTCGGCAACCATATCGCGAAATACCAGGCGATGAAGCTGGCCAAGATGCTGATGGCCTATGACTTTGAACGCAAGCTCAACCCCTTTGCCGAGCTGGGCGGGTTCATCTTTACCTTCATGGGCGACGGGCTGCCGGGCACCGGCAAGACGTTGCTGATCCAGATGATGGCCGGGCTGATCAACGACTATTGCCAGAACGCCGGCTATGCCTTTCGCTATCAGAATTTCTCGATCGACCAGATCGACAGCTACCAGGGCAAGTCGGGGCAGAATGCCCGCGCCTTCATCGACA
>JAJRUE010000285.1 GCA_024277955.1 Alphaproteobacteria bacterium
ACCATTCACGAAACCGCCGAGGCCGCGCTCGAGGGGATGCGCAAGCTCGGCTGATCACAGCTGGAAGTGCCTTTCGTGACCAATTTGAAACCTGACAAGGCTCCGCCCCCGATCCTGCACCTGCACTTTGACAGCGACCCCGCGTCTGTCGAAGGGATCATCGAGCTTGTCAGCAACGCAGTCTTTTCCGAGCCGCCCTCAGAAGATGATCTGGCAACGCTGGAAATCATCATGGCCGAGGTGATCAACAATATCTCGGAACACGCCTATGGCGGGCGCCGCGACGGGGCCATCGACCTGTGCGCCTGGAAACTTCCCGGCGCGGTGCAGTTCGAGTTTACCGACCGCGGCACCCCGATGCCGGGCGGCACCTTGCCCCAGGGCATAGCCCAGCCGCTGGACGGTCCGGCCAAAAACCTGCCCGAAGGCGGCTTTGGCTGGTATCTCATCCACACGCTGAGCGACGATCTGGGGTATCGGCGCGAAGGCAATGAAAACCGGCTGAGCCTGCGCATCGCCTTTGCGGCGGTTTGCGATGCGCCGGGCACGGATGGGGCGTGATCGCCCTGGCCCGGGGGTCGCGCGGCGAGGCGCCCGGTGCTGGACCCAGGACTGGTGAACACAGCCTGGCACGCGCGCGCGCCAGATGAAGCCCCACCAGCGCAGCTTTTGTCCGCTTTTGTCCGCAAGGTTCCCGTCCCCTTCGCACCGCGCGTCTCGGGCAGGGTGGCGGAAAATGGCCAATCCGCCGCTGAAACCCGTTGTTCCGGCCCGATTGTTGCCGTTGCCGCTAAAATGCCGCAAAGCATCCATAGTCGGGCCAGAATGCAAGGGCAAAACTGTTCCTGTAGCTGCATATAGCTTCCCTCGGCGTTGCGTTTAACAGCCCCCACCCAGTGCGCAACGCCGAGGACTTCTTCCCTCAAAAATCGCAAACGTAATTGATCCGCGCGGTCAATGGCCTATGGTCTGCCCCGCCTGTGCGGGAGACGATCGATGCGTGACTTTCAATTGCCTGGCCGATCGGCCGTTTTCGCGACCAACGGGATGTGCGCCACATCGCACCCGCTGGCGGCGGAAACCGCAGTTTCGGTCCTCAAGGATGGCGGCAACGCGGTGGACGCGGCGATCGCGGCGGCGGTCCTGCTGGGCATTTGCGAACCGCAGATGACCGGGATCGGCGGCGATTGCTTTGTGCTGCTGAAACCGGCGGGCCAGGAACGGATCGTGGCGCTGAACGGGTCGGGCCGCGCGCCCGCCGGGCTGGACCCGGACAAGCTGCGCGCCAATGGCGAAACGATCCCCCCCGGCAGCGCCGATGCGGTTACCATCCCCGGCGCGGTGGACGCGTTCTGCCGCCTGTCCGAGGACTGGGGCCGGATCGGCATCGCCGCGGCGCTGGCCCCGGCGATCCACTATGCGCAGACCGGGGTGCCGGTGGCCGAACGCACCAGCTTTGACTGGCGCAACACGGCGCATGTGTTGCAGGGCAGCGCCCGCGACCGCTTCCTGCCCGGCGGCGCAGCACCGGACCCCGGCACGGTTTTCCGCCACCCGGGACAGGTCGAAGCGCTGATGAAGATTGCGCGCAACGGGCGCGCCGGGTTCTACGAAGGCGAGGTGGCCGAAGATATGGTCGCCACGCTGCGCGCCGCCGGCGGGGCGCATACGCTGGACGATTTCGCCGCCACCGCATGCGAATACACCGATCCCGTAAGCACCGATTACCGCGGCACCGAGCTGGTCGAACACCCGCCGAACGGCCAGGGGGCGACCGCGATCCTGCTGGCCAATATCCTGAGGCATTTCGACATCGCCTCGATGGAGCCATTTGGCGCGGCGCGCGTGCACCTGGAAGCCGAGGCGGCCAAGCTGGCCTATGATGCGCGCAACCGCTTCATCGCCGATCCCGACCACACCAGGCGTCTGGCGCATATGCTGTCGGACGAAACGGCCGCGCGGCTGGCGGCGCTGATCGACCCCGACCGGGCCATGCCGGCGTCACCGCCGCTGGCCGAGCAGGTGCACCGCGACACCGTCTATCTGACGGTTGTCGACAAGGATCGGATGGCGGTTTCGCTGATCTATTCGATCTACCACAGTTTCGGCTCCGGCATCGCGTCGGACCGGTTCGGCATCCTGTTTCAGAACCGCGGCACCGGCTTCAACCTGACGCCGGGCCACCCGAACGAAGCCGCAGGCGGCAAGCGCCCGATGCACACGATCATCCCGGGAATGCTGAAGCGCGACGGCCGGGTGATCATGCCCTTTGGTGTCATGGGCGGGGCCTTTCAGCCCATCGGCCACGTGCGGTTTCTGTCCAACATGGTGGATTTCGCGATGACACCGCAGGCGGCGATCGACGGGCCCCGGGCGTTCTGGGATGCGGGCAAGCTGGGCGTCGAGCGCGGCTATGCGCCCGAGGTGGTTCAGGCGCTGGCCGCGCTGGGCCACGATATCACGGTGCCCGCCGCCGCGCTTGGCGGCGCGCAGGCGATCCTGATCGACGATGCGCGCGGCGTGCTGCAGGGCGCGTCCGATCCGCGCAAGGACGGGGCCGCGATCGGCTATTGACCGCGCGGCGCCCCGGCGGGCCAAGCGTTTTCCGGTATCACAAACAACAGCACTCGGGCCGCCCCAGGGCGCCCGGTGAAAAAGGTCGTGGTCAGTCCCAAAGGTGTCGCGGGCGGTGACGCCGGCGACCGGGCCGCCGTCAGTTCAGCTGGAACTGCAGCGGGTAGTGCCCGTCTTCGAAATCGCCGAAAAGATCTGGCAGATCCGGATGTTCCACCGGCTTGCCGGAATAGTCGGCGACAAGGTTCTGTTCGGACACATAGGCCACGTAATAGCTTTTGTCGTTTTCGGCCAGCAGGTGGTAGAACGGCTGATCCTTGGACGGACGGCTGTCTTCGGGGATCGCGGCATACCATTCGTCGGTGTTCGAAAACATGGCATCCACGTCGAAGACCACCCCGCGAAACGGGTGCTTGCGGTGGCGGACAACCTGACCGATGTGATATTTGGCGCGAGTTTTAAGCATGTCATACAACCCCTGTATCCTTGTTACATTTGCCTGCCCTGTCCTGTCCATGCGAATTGCCGCGAATCATGGAAACAGACTGTGGAGCCTGGCCGAACAGTGCAGGGGCTGTCGGGCCGATACCATCTAAGACACTGTAATAGCGTGATTATTTTTTCTTTTCCGGTCCGCCCGCCGCGCTGCCGCTCGGCCCGCGGGCCTGTCTGCCCGGCGAAGGTCCGGCCAGAACCCGGATGACTTTTTCGTCATTGCGGCCAATGGGGGTCCTGCACGGCCGATTAGCCATTCACCAAAATCGAAGAATTCGCTATGCTTGGCAAAAAAAGGCGAGGCAGATGAGCAGATTTCTTCGCGCAACCGTATTGTTCTTGTTCGTGGCCGCCTGCGGCAGCGGCAATTTCACGGCGCCGCGCAACCTTGACAACGCCTGTTCGATCGTGGCCCAGCGCCCGGCCTATCTCAAGGCGATGAAGCGGGCCGAGCGCAAGTGGGGCATCCCGGTGGCGGTGCAGATGGCGACGATCTACCAGGAAAGCAAGTTTATCGGCAACGCCCGCACCCCGCATCGCTATGTGCTGGGGATCATTCCGGCGGGGCGGCAAAGTTCGGCCTATGGCTACAGCCAGGCGCTGGACGCCACCTGGAAGGAATACCGGGTGTCGGAAGGCGGCTTTGGCGCCCGGCGCGACAACATCCGCGATGCGGCGGATTTCATCGGCTGGTATATGGCCGAATCTTCGGAGATCCTGGGGATTTCCAAGTCGGACGCCGGCAGCCAGTATCTGGCCTATCACGAAGGCCGCACCGGGTTTGCCCGCGGCAGCCACCGGCGCAAGCCCTGGCTGATGCGCATCGCGCGTGAAGTGAACGCCCGGGCGCGGACCTATGCCAGCCAGTTGCAAAGCTGCGGCAAGGCGTGACGCGGGGCCAGGTCGGACGCGGGTCCAGGGCGGCGCTCAGAACCCGCGGGCCTTTTGTTCCAGATCGATGTTGAACAGGTCGCGCCGAAAGGATTTTCCCAGCGTCAGCTTGCCCAGGATGACCGTGGTGCGCTGGCCCGAGGCATCGTTCACCACCCATTGACGCAGTTCGATCGGGGGGCCGGTAAAGACCAGTTCGAGGCTGCCGTATTCCGGATGTTTCGGATCCTGGGCGATGACCGTGGTGGTCTTGCCGTCGGACTTGTGCCCGACCACCATGCGTTCGCGCCCCAAATCGACGTTTTTCGCCAGGATCAGCTTGAGCGGGGTTTTCACCAGCGGGAACTTTTCCGGCGCGCTGTTGGACTTGGCGGCGAAGATCGCCACCTGCCCCTGCCAGGCCAGAACCAGGCTCTTGTCCGGCGGGTCGTATTCAAAGCGGATCGCGCCGGGGCGGCGGATGAACAGCCGGCCGGTCGAAATGGTGCCGTCGTCGTTGATCTGGGTGAACTCGGCCTCGGCGGTGCGGATGCCGTTCAGGTAGGCCGAAATATCCGTCAGCGATATCTTTTCGGCCAGCGCCCGGAACGGCGCCAGCAGGACGAGGATGGCCACAAGGGCAAGGATGCGTCTGTTCATGGGGCCACTTTAGTCGCCCGCGGCGGGCGCTGCACCTCGCAATCGCTCACATCCGCGCGAACCGCGTCCGACAGGCGGATCATTGCTGTTCCGGGATCAGGATCTCGCGCTTGCCCACATGGTTGGCCGGCGACACGAGGCCCGCGTCCTCCATCTGTTCGACCAGGCGCGCGGCCTTGTTGTAGCCGATCGCCAGCTTGCGCTGGATGTAAGAGGTGGAACATTTGCGGTCCTGCGCGACGATCGCGACCGCCTGGTCATACAGCGCGTCTTCGCCCGTGGTATTGCCGCCAAGCCCCAGCACCAGGTCCAGTTCGCTTTCCTTTTCGCTGTCCGGCCCCTCGACCACGCCGCCGACATATTCCGGCGGGCCGTAGGACTTGAGATGGTTGACGATTTCCTCGACCTCTTCGTCGCTGACAAAGGGGCCGTGCACGCGGGTGATCTTGGCCCCGCCCGCCATGTACAGCATGTCGCCCATGCCCAGCAGCTGTTCGGCGCCCTGTTCGCCAAGGATGGTGCGGCTGTCCACCTTGCTGGTCACCTGAAAGCTGATCCGGGTGGGGAAGTTGGCCTTGATGGTGCCGGTGATCACATCGACGCTGGGGCGCTGAGTCGCCATGATCAGGTGAATGCCCGAGGCCCGCGCCATCTGGGCAAGCCTTTGAATACATGCCTCGATTTCCTTGCCGGCGACCATCATCAGGTCGGCCATCTCATCGACGATAACCACGATATAGGGCAGCTTTTCGGGCTGGAATTCTTCGGTCTCGAACACCGGATCGCCGGTCTCGTCGTCAAACCCGGTCTGCACCGTGCGGCTGAACAACTCGTTCTTGTTCAGCGCCTCTTGCACCCGGCCGTTGTAGCCTTCGATGTTGCGCACGCCCATCTTGGACATCTTGCGATAGCGTTCTTCCATCTCGGCCACCACCCACTTCAGGGCGACAACCGCCTTTTTCGGGTCGGTCACCACCGGCGACAGAAGATGCGGAATGCCGTCGTAGACGCTGAGTTCCAACATCTTGGGGTCGATCATGATCAGCCGGCATTCTTCGGGCGTCAGTTTGTAGAGCAGGCTGAGGATCATGGTGTTGATCGCCACCGATTTGCCCGACCCGGTGGTGCCGGCGATCAGCAAATGCGGCATCTTGGCCAGGCTGGCCACCACCGGTTCGCCGCCGATCCCCTTGCCCAGCGCCAAGGGCAGTTTCATGTTGCTGTCGCCAAAATCGCGGCTGGACAGGATTTCGCGCAGCATCACCTTTTCGCGGTGCTCGTTGGGCAGTTCGATGCCGATCACCGAACGCCCCGGCACGGTGGACACCCGCGCCGAAAGCGCCGACATGGATCGCGCGATGTCGTCGGACAGCCCGATCACCCTGCTGGCCTTGAGCCCCGGCGCCGGTTCGAGTTCATACATCGTCACCACCGGCCCCGGGCGCACCGAAACGATTTCGCCCTTGACCCCGTAGTCATCCAGCACGTTTTCCAGCATCCGGGCGTTTTCTTCCAGCGCCTCGTCGGAAAGCTGCAGCCGCTCGATCCCGTCCGGGCTGGCCAGCAGGCCAAGCGGCGGGATGTCGTATTCGGCCGCGGTTTCTTCGAACTGCAGCGCCGGCTGGGCTTCGGCGCGGGCGCGTCTGGACGGCTGCACCGGCTTTTTCGGCGGGTGCTGCACGACCTTCCTGGCCGCCTGCGCGGCGGGCGCAACCGGCTGGGCGCTGTAGCCTGCCGGGGCCGCGTCAAACGCCTGGGGTTCGGGCGCGGCGGCGGCGGCGGCGGTGGCGGCCGGGTCGTCCAACGGCAAGTCGTGGGCGCGGGCGACTTCCTGCGCGGCGGCGGGGTTCATCACCGCGCCCTGCAGGATCATCGGGCGCGGGCCGCGCGGGTGGCTGGCGCGCAACGGCGGTTCGGCCTTGGCCGCTTCGGCCTGCTGCTGGCGCTGGGCCACGCGATTGCGCACGATCTGGGCGATCTTGGCGCGGATTTCCGGGTTGTGCATGTCTTCGCCGGTGTAAAGTTCCGGCTCGGCCTCGGATTCGGCGGCGGGCTGACTGTTGCGCTTCAACAGGCCCGGCAGCTTGGCCAGAATGCCGGTCTTTTGCGCCGGTTGCGCAGCCTCGGCGGGCGCGGTTTCCGGCACGGTTTCAACAAGAGATTCGGTCGCGCGTTCGGTCGCCACACGCGGTTCAGCGCGCAGCGTGGGTTCGGCGCGGCGCACCACCGGCTGGGACGGCGGATGCGACAGGCGCGCGGCCATCGCCGAGGCGTCTTCGATGTCGCGCGCTGCAAGCTCGGCCTCGCGCGCGGCTTCTTCGCGGGCAAGGGCGCGCATTTGGGCGCGTTCCTGGCGGCGCAACCGCCGGCGCTGCAAGCCGCCGACGATCAGCGCCCGCAGCCCATGCGCTGTGCCGCTGGCGCCCAGCCCGAGCGCGCGCGCGATCATCACGTAGATCATGATGATCCCAAGCAGCAGGAACCGGCCAAACCGCGCAACCTCAACGCGCGTGGCCCCCAGCACGAAGGCCGCCATCGCCACCATGCCGGCGGCCATCGCCAGCGACATCACCTTGAGGCCCAGCGTCGCCTTGACCGGGATCACCCCCAGGACCGCGCCCAGAACCGTGTCTCCGAACAACCCGCCAAGGCCAAAGGAATGACCCCACCCGGGGCCGGGCACATGGGTCGAGGCATAGACCGACGCC
Source organism: Alphaproteobacteria bacterium (assembly GCA_024277955.1). Lineage (GTDB taxonomy): Bacteria > Pseudomonadota > Alphaproteobacteria > Rhodobacterales > Rhodobacteraceae > JAJRUE01. The sequence goes on from JAJRUE010000285.1 coordinate 7,308, forward strand.
AGCGCCACCGCGATCGGGGCGAAGATCATCCGCGACAGCGCCCGTTCTTCGCCGAAATGGGCGACAAAACGTACGCCCCAGACCGCCAGGACCAGCGCCACCGCCCAGGATCCGAGCCCGGCGATCACGATCATGGGCGACGCGATCGACGCCCCGAACCGGCCCAGCAGGTTGTTTGCCGGTTCGTCGGTCGCCGACAGCCAGCTTGGGTCGTCGGGGCTGTAGGACCACAGGATCAGCGCCACCAGAATCGCCAGAACGATCAGCCCAAACCCCAGCAATTCCTTGCCGCGCCGTTCGATCAGCGCCTGGGTGTTGCTGTCAAACAGCGGGTCGCGTTGTCTTGCCTGGTAAGATGCCATCTGTATTCGTCCTCAACCGTAAAGGCAGTCGCGTAGCCGGATCAGCCCGCGCTGCAGTTCTTCTTTCGGGGCGACCATCGCCGCCCGGATGTAATTCGTGCCGGGGTTTTCGCCGTCTGCATCGCGGCCCAGGTAGGCGCCCGGCAGCACCCGCACCCCGGTTTCGCGCCATGCCTTGAGCGCCGCCGCTTCGCCATCCGCCACCGGCAGCCACAGGAAAAACCCGGCCTCGGGCGGGCGGTAGCCGGTAACGCCTGCAAAGATCTCGTCGGCCAGCGCGTATTTTTCCCGGTAAAGCGCGCGGTTTTCCTGCACATGGGTTTCATCGGCCCAGGCCGCCTGCGCCGCGCGTTGCAACGGCAGAGGCAGCGGCGCACCGGCATAGGCGCGCAGCTGCTTGATGCGGGCGATGCCCTGCGCCCCGCCGGCAACAAAGCCCGACCGCAGCCCCGGCAGGTTCGACCGTTTCGACAGCGAATGGAACACCAGGACACGTTCCGGATCGGCCCCGGTCTGCGCGGCGATCTGCAAAAAGCCCGGCGGCGGCGCGTCGCGCCAGATTTCGCTGTAGCATTCGTCGGCGAAAATCCGGAAATCGTGCTTTTCGGCCAGCGCCAGCAGGTCGGCGATATAGCCGGCGTCGGCCACCGCCCCTTGCGGGTTCGAAGGCGAACAGATGTAGGCGATCTCGACGCGATCCAGCAGCGCCGGGTCGAGCGCTGTGTAATCGGGCAGAAAGCCGGTTTCGGCAGTGGCCGGCACAAAGACCGGCTCCGCCGCCGCCGCCAGCGCCGCCACCGCATAGACCTGGTAGAACGGGTTGGGCACCAGCACCGCCGGACGCGCGCCCCTGGCGCTGCGTTCGGGGCAAAGCGCGAGGGCTGCGTTGAACAGCCCTTCGCGGGTGCCGTTCAGCGCCATGATCTGCGTCGCCGCCGCGACAGAGACCCCATAGCGGCCCTCGAGCCAGCGGGCAATTTCGGCCAGCAATTCGGGGGCGCCGTCATTGGGCGGGTATTGGCCGAAACCGGCCTGGGTCTGCACGATCTGGTCGATGATCCAAGGCGGAAAGGCGTGTTTGGGTTCGCCGATCGACATATGCACGACCTCGCCGCCCGGCGCATGCGCGTCGAGCAGCTTCCGCAGGCGCGGAAACGCATATTCTGGCAGGTTCGAAAACCGCTCGGGGAACACCATGTCTGCCTCTGTTTCGGGGTCGTAGCGCCCCGTTTTGTCAAAGGTTAGCGAACCGGGCCGGTTTGGTCCAGAAAAACGCTGCGAAAATCGGTGCTTGGGCGTGGCGGTTGTTGCTTTTAGGCCAATGCCGCCTCTGCCGCCGCGCCAAGGCGCAGGATGCGTTCTTCTCTGCCCGGCTCCATCAGCAGGCTGATCCCGGTCGACGGCACCCCGGTGGGCAGCGTCAGCCCGGTGCAGCCAAACAGGTTGCCGATCCGGGTGTTGCGCAGCGCCAGCAGGTTTTCGGTGACATAGTAATCTTCGTCCGCA
>JAJRUE010000286.1 GCA_024277955.1 Alphaproteobacteria bacterium
GAAACATGAATATCGCAAGTCAGACCGCACGTATCGTGCGCCTGTCGGTGGCCGCCTTGGCCATCGGCGTCGCCGCAGGTCCGCTCAGCGCCGGCAGCGATAACGAGTTGAACAAGGACTATCGCACCTTCATGGCCGACGGCACCATCGCCTATGGCCAGATCGCCGACAGCTACAGCGCCGATCTGGTGATGTATCTGGCCGGCAACCAGTTCATGGTGATGGAAGACCTGATCCGCGATTTCCAGGCCCGCAACCCGGACATCGCCAGCATCTACGTGGAAACCATCCCGCCGGGGCAGATCCTCAAGGGGCAGATCCTGAAACAGGGCCAGATCAACGGCGAAAACACGGCCCGAAACCCGGACCTGTTCGCCAGCGTCAACCTGGGCCATCTGAAAAAGCTCAAGGCCAAAGGGACGATGGACGACTACATGATCTACGTTCACAACAAGCTTGAACTGATGGTGGCCGCGGGCAATCCCAAGAACATCAAGGGCCCCGAAGACCTGGTCCGCGACGACCTGGTGCAATCGCACCCCAACCCGCTGACCGAAGGCATCTTCAAGTTCTACGGCGCCCAGATGCTGCGCGACCTGGGACTTTACGAAAAGGTTACCGGCAACGCCAAATGCAAGAGCTGCTGGGCGATCGAGGGCAAGACCTGGTTCACCAGCCGCCACCACCGCGAAACCCCGACCCGGATCGAGGCGGGCCAGGCTGACGTGGGCATCGTCTGGACCACCGAAGTGGTCTACGCCAAGAAGAACGGGCGTGGCGTCGAGGGCGTCGCGATCCCGGCGCCGCTGAACCAGGAAAGCCGGGTGGGTTACGCCATCGGCGCGCTGTCCACCGGGCGCAACCCCTATAACGCCATGCGCTACCTGGCCTATCTTGGCACCAGCGCCGCCCAGGACATCTACGCCAGCCACGGCTTTCTGCGGGCCACCGATTCAGAGTTGAAATTGAAACCAATTCCTTTACCCAAGTAGAACGGCCACCGCAAACCCGGAGCAAAACCGGCAAATGGGGGGCCGTCGGCGAGGGATGCGCATGACGCCCCCCTCAGGAAACTCGAACCAACAAAACCAACCAACAGGGAAAAGAACATGAAAAGACTATTCGCCGCCGTTGCAATCGCGTTCATGGCCACGCTCATGGCTGGCCAGGCCGCGCTGGCCCAGGGCAAGACCCACTATGTCGCCATCCACGTGGACAGCTCGGACCCGAAAACCCAGAACCTGGCGCTGAACAACGCCGCCAACGTCACCAAATACTATGAATCCCAGGGCGACACCGTCGTCATCGAGATCGTCGCCTATGGCCCCGGCCTGACGATGTTCATTCCCGGCAAGAGCCCGGTCGAGGACCGCATCAAGACCATGTCGCTGCAGTTCGAAAACCTCAGCTTTGCCGCCTGCGGCAACACCCGCAAGAAAATGAGCGCCAAGGCCGGCCACGAGATCCCGATCATGGAGGAAGCGCAGATGACGCCTTCGGGCGTGGTGCGCCTGATCGAGCTGCAGGAACAGGGCTACGCCTACGTGCGCCCCTGATCCGGCCATCGCCAGCGCCTGGGGGCCGGGACGTGTTCCCGGCCTTCGGGCCGCGCCTGGCACTGGCCCTTGGCGCGGCTGACCCGGGGCCTTGCGCCCGTGGCGCCGCCACCCCGCTGGTAGCATCCGGTAACGATCATTTGCACGGCGCCGGCGCGCGGCGGAATTGAAACACGCACGGCGGCTTCGTAAGCTGGCCTAATGATCCGGGTCGCCGCAGACCCGCCCGAACCGCAACCGAACCGCAACCGAACCGCAACCGAACCGCACTCGACACCGCCGCGCCTGGCGTCGCGCTTGCAGCGCCGGCCATCACCGCCCACAGGCCCCAACCAGCAGGAACGCACCTCATGACCCCCGGATACCTGATCAAGCGACTGGCCGCCGTTCTGGTGCTGGTTTTCGCCACCGCCGCGCAAGGCCAGGAACTGGATTCGCGCGGGCTGCACATCCAGCCCTGGATCGTCGAAAGCTCGAACAACCTCGCGACCGATCTGCAGACCGCCGCCGATCAGGACAAGGATCTGCTGATCCTGGTCGAACAGCGCGGCTGCATCTATTGCGCCGAACTGCACGCGGTGAACTTTGCGCGCAGCGAGATCACCGACCTGATCAAGGCGAATTTCATGGTGATCCAGCTTGACCTCGTGGGGCCGCGCATGATGACCGATTTCGACGGCCAGGTGCTGAGCGAAGAAGACCTGGCCCGCAAATGGGGGCTGCAATTCACCCCGACCACCATGGTTTTCGCTGCCGACAACGCCGGGGCCACGTCCTATTCGCAGGCCGAGACCTTTCGGCTGCCGGGCTATCTGCAACCGTTCTACTACTATACGGCGCTGAATTTCTTCGCCACGCGGGCCTACGAATCCGAGAACTTCAAAAGCTACCTTGCCGCGCGGGTGGCCGAGCTTGCCGAACAGGCGATCGTGCCGGAATTCTGGTAGACCGGGGCTGCAACAAAAAAGCGTCGGCAAAGACACCTTGACCCAGGTGGATACTCCAGCGGGGTGGTGTCGTAATCCCAATCCTTGGAAATCGGGCGCAAGGCAAGGTTCGCGCCCGGCCCCGAGGGGGCGCCCTGACATCTGCGCAGGGGTTTTCGCGCAAACTGCGTTGCAACCTGTTGAAACGATAGCACCAATTCGCGCTCGCCTGGGGGGCGGGGTCGGGCGCGAACCGGATCGCAGGCGATCCGGCGGAGCGGAAAGCCAATGTGGCGGACTGTGGACTCAGGTGACCAGAGCACATCGCGTTTGATCGTGTTCGCTTTGCCCCGGCACGCACCCGCCCGCAGGCCCGGCGGTTCAGTCGCCAGAGGCCTCCGGCAGGCCCCGGAACCCGGTGGCCACGACGAATTTCTCGGAACTGTCCGACCGGCTGGCCGCCGGCTTGACATTGGCCACCTTCGCGAAGTGCTGCTTGAGCCGCTTTTGCAGATCGCCCTCGGCGCCGCCGGCCAGCACCTTGGCGACAAAGGTGCCGCCTTCGTCCAGCACGTCAAAGGCCAGCTCGGCGGCCGCTTCGCACAGCGCCATGATCCGCAGATGGTCGGTCTGCTTGTGCCCCGAAGATGACGCCGCCATGTCCGACATCACCACATCCGCCTTGCCCCCCAGCCAGCCGCGGATCGCGTCGTCGGCGCCTTCGTCGAGAAAGTCGAGCACATGGATTTCGGCGCCGGGAACCGGCTCGACCTCTTGCAGGTCGATGCCGATGATGCGACCGCGCGCCTTGCCCTTGCGTTCGCCCAGCGCGTTGATGCGCGGCACCGCCACCTGCAGCCAGCCGCCGGGGGCGCAGCCCAGGTCGACGATCCGCGCGCCGGGCACCAGAAAGCGGTATTTTTCGTCCAGTTCCAGGATCTTGAAGGCGGCGCGGCCGCGATAGCCTTCGGCGCGGGCCTTTTTCACGTAAGGGTCGTTCAGCTGGCGTTCGAGCCACAGGGTCGAGCTAAGCCGCCGCCCGCGCGCCGACTTGACCTTGGTGCGCAATTCGCGCTGTCCGCGTCCGCTGGTTTTTCGTGCCATGGTTTTTTGGTTCCGTCTTTGGGGCCGGGCTTAGCCTATGTGCCGGGCGCGCACAACACGCGCACGACAGCCGGGCCGCGAATGGGCGCGAACGGCTCGTGCTTGGGGCCACGCAACGCGCCGCCCCCCCTGCCCGCCTACCACGGCCCGTCTTCAAGCACGCCATCGGCGCTCATCTGCGCATACAGCAGGCCTTCGCGCAGGCCCCGGTCGGCCACCGACAGCCGGTCGGTCGGCCAGACCCGCAACAGCGCCTGCAGGATCGCCGCCCCGGACATGATCAGCTTGTGCCGGTCGCGCCCGATGCGCGGATCCGCCCGCCGCCCCTCGGGGCCCATGTCCAGGTAGCTGCGGATCACCTTGTCGATCTGTTCCGAGCTCATCCTGAGCCCGTCCACCCGGTTGCGTTCGTAGCGGCGCAGCCCCAGGTGCGACGCCGCCACCGTGGTCACCGTGCCCGAGGTGCCGATGATCTGGAAACCTTCCTTTTGCTGGACCGAGGTATAGGGCGAAAAGCTGGACAGGTTTTCTTCGAAAAACCAGCTCATCAGCGCGAAACGCGCGGCGTCGTCGCCCACGTCGTCGAACTGGTCGCGCAGCGTCGCCACCCCCAGCGGCACCGAAATCCAGTCCACCACGCGGGCATGCGGAAACGGGCTGCCGCTGGGCTTGAACCCCGAATGCAGCCGCATGATCGCCTTGCAGCGGTCCACCCGCGGCACGTTGGACAGGTCGATCCACACCAGTTCGGTCGAGCCGCCGCCGATATCCACCACCAGCAGCTGTTCGGTGCGCGACGACACCAGCGAGGCGCAGGAAATCACCGCCAGGCGGGCTTCTTCTTCGGGTTCGATGATGTCCAGCGACAGCCCGGTTTCGCGCCTGACGAAGGCGATGAAGTCGCCGGCGTTTTCCGCCCGCCGGCAGGCTTCGGTCGCCACCAGGCGCATCCGGCGCACCTTGTGGTGCTCCAGCTTCTTGCGGCAGATGCGCAGCGCCTGAACCGTGCGCTCCATCGAGGCGCGCGACAGCCGCCCCGAAGCTTCCAGCCCGTGCCCCAGCCGCACCGATTTGGAAAAGCTGTCGACAACATGAAACTGGTTGCCCCGCGGCTGGGCGACCAGCATGCGGCAGCTGTTGGTTCCAAGGTCCAGCGCGGCGTAAAGCTCTGCCGGGTCCGGACGATGTGGCGCGGGCTGCTCGACCACCTTGGGGAACACGCCCGCACCTTTGCGACGTCTGGGCGACATCGAAGCGCCCTCCATTTCAAGTTGCCTTTACCTTAGTTACGGCGGCGGGCCTGGGCAAGGGAATTGACGGCGGGTATCGGCGGCGCGATGGGCGGCGCGATAGATCGTGCGATGGGCGGCGCTATCGGCGGCGCGCGGCCCCGCACCCGGCTGGCGGCCATCGCCCCGCTCATGTTCTTGATGAAAACTTTGGGGCTGGCAGACACTTTGCGCCCCGCCAGTCATCGCCTACACAGGGCGCACAAGGTCGCTTGCAGCATCCGACAGGTCGAAATCGGCCCGCGTTGACATCGCGCCCGGCCGTAGACACATGGCGAAAAGGAAGGAAAACCACCGATGCCCGACGTCACCATCGTTTACTGGCGCGACATCCCGGCCCAGGTCATGGTCGGGCGCGGCCGGCGCGCCGCCAAGGTGCAGCTGCCCGAACGCTTTGAACAGGCGATCGACCGGGCCGCGATGAAGGCCGGCATGGCCGGCACCGACGATTACCTGGCCCAGTGGCGCAAGGGCGATCCCTACCCCGTCCCCTATCCCGACGATGCCGCGAACAGCGACCAGGAGGTCGCAAATTCCGAGGCCGCGCGCCTGGACGCGCAATACGATCAGACCAGGATCAAGGCCCTGGTCGACAACCTGGGATGGGCCTGACCGTCAACCAGATACTGGAGGCCGTGATGGCGCTGCTACCGTTCCGCAAGAAACCCGCCGCCGGCGCCGTGCCCGGCCCGCGCGATGTCGAAGCCTTCCTGGCCGGCTACTCGATCGAGGTGATGCCGCGCACCGCCGCCAAGGTGGAAGATTTCCGCGCGCTTCTGCCCGAAGGCACGCGCGTCTACATCGCCCATATCGACGGCACCCCGATCGA
>JAJRUE010000287.1 GCA_024277955.1 Alphaproteobacteria bacterium
ACTGACGCTGCACGACTGGTCCGGCCAGTTGATCAACACCCAGATCATGGGCGCGATCCTGGAAGAGGCCGGCTACAACGTCGAATATGTGCAGGCCGACTACATCGCGCAGTTTGCCGGGCTCAAGACCGTCGACCTGACGCTGGCGATGGAAATCTGGGCCACCACCGGGCAAGAGGCGCTGGACGAAGCAGTGGCCTCGGGCAAGGTGGTCAATGTTGGGGAAACCGGGCTGCAGGCGATCGAGGAATGGTGGTATCCGCTTTACATGAAGGAACGCTGCCCCGGTCTTCCGGACTGGAACGCGCTGAAATCCCCCGAATGCGCCAAGGCGTTTTCCACCCCCGAAACCGCGCCCAAGGGCCGCTATGTGGCCGGCCCGGTGACCTGGGGCGGGTTTGACGAAGAACGGGTGGACGCGCTGGATCTGCCGTTTGAGGTGGTGCACGCGGGCACTGACGCGGCGCTGTTTGCCGAACTGGAAAGCGCCTATCAGCGCCAGGCGCCGATCATGCTGTGGGTCTACGTGCCGCACTGGGCGCCGGCGAAATACGACGGCGAGTTCGTCGAATTCCCGCCCTACACGCCCGAATGCTACACCGATCCGTCCTGGGGCGTGAACCCGGACAAGGCCTATGACTGCGGCAAGCCGCGCGGCCCGATCTGGAAAGCCGCCTGGGCCGGGATGCAGGAAAAATGGCCGCACGCCTATGACATCGTCAAGGCCTACACGCTCAACAACGACGAGATGAGCGCCATGGTGGGCGAGGTCGATCTGGACGGCAAGTCGGTCGAAGAGGTGGTCGACGAATGGATGAACGCCAATGAATCCCGCTGGAAGGCGTGGATAGGGCAGTAGGCCCGACCTTTTCCAGCAACAACGTCCGGGGCCGGCGAACAGGCGGCCCCGGGCAGATCGAAAGCAGACGAAAACAGACCATGTGTTCGCAACAAGAACAGGCAAGAACGCGATGACGGCTGGGGCGATACTTGAATGCAGGAACGTCTGGAAACTTTACGGCCCCGGCGCCGCCGCCTTTCTTGAAAGAACCCCCGAGCCGAGCAGCGAACAGATCGCCGCGGCCGGGCTGATCCCGGCGGTTCGCGCCGCCGACATCACCATCCACGAGGGCGAGATCTTTGTGATCATGGGCCTGTCGGGGTCTGGAAAATCGACGCTGGTGCGCTGCATGTCGCGGCTGATCGAACCGACGCACGGGGAAATCCTGCTGCACGGGCGCGACCTGTTGCAGGCCAGCGAAAAGGAAATGATCGAGATCCGGCGCCATGAAATGGGCATGGTGTTCCAGCATTTCGCGCTGTTGCCGCACCTGAACGTGTTGCAGAACGTCGCCTTTCCGCTGGTGATCCAGGGCCGCCCCAAAGCCGCTGCCGAAGCCCGCGCCCGCGAGGTGATCGAACTGGTCGGGCTGAAGGGGCGCGAAGCCTGTTACCCGCGCGAGCTTTCCGGAGGCCAGCAGCAGCGCGTCGGCATCGCCCGGTCGCTGGCCGACGAACCGGCGCTGTGGTTCCTGGATGAACCGTTTTCGGCGCTCGATCCGCTGATCCGGCGCGAAATGCAGGACGAGTTTCTGCGCCTTCAGGGGATGCTGGCGAAAACCATCGTGTTCATCACCCATGATTTCGACGAAGCGATCCGGCTGGCCGACCGCATCGCCATCATGAAGGACGGGCAGATCATCCAGGTGGCGACGCCCGAAGACCTGGTGCTGCACCCGGCCAGCGACTACGTCCAGGAATTCACCCGCCACGTGCCGCGCGACAAGGTTCTGTCGGTGGGCAAGGTGATGACCGGCGGCGCGGCGGGCGACGGCCCCGGCATACCGGCCAGCGCGCGCATTTGCGAGGTGGCCGAACAGGTGATCGACGCCGGCGCGCCGCTGAACGTGGTGGACGACGCGGGCCGCAGGATCGGGGCGATCGACGCGGCGCAGGTGATCCGCGTGATGCTGGGCAAGGGGCTGTAGCGGTGGCGGCGGCTGGGCGAAACCCGCGCCGGTCGCTGGCGCTTTGGGCCGGGCTTCTGGCCGCCACCTGGATGCTGGCGCGCTTTGGCGCGACCTGGGCGCAGGCGTTGGGTCTGGACTGGGCCGCCGCCTACCCCGATGGCTGGGTGGTGCCGGTCAAGGACTGGATCTCGGCGGCGATGAAATGGCTGGTGGACGAAGCAAGTTTCGGCCTGTTCACCTTTACCGATCTCACCCGCGCGATTTCCTGGCTGATCGAACAGCCCTATGACTTTGTGCGGGCGCTGCTGGCCGACGGCTTCAAGGACGGTCCCGGCCGGCGGGCGGCGGTGATTTTCCCACCGCTCAGCTGGGTGACGGTGATCGCCTGCGTGGTGGCGCTGGGGCATTACGCGCGCAACTGGGGGCTGGCGATCATCGTCGGGCTGTCGTTCTTTTACCTTGCCGCCTTTGGCCAGTGGAAAAGCGCGATGGTGACCCTGTCCTCGGTGATCATCGCGGTGCCGATCGGGGTTGGCGGCGGGTTGATGCTGGGGATCGCCGCCTATCGTCATGCGCTGTTCGAGCGCCTGCTGAAGCCGGTGCTGGACCTGATGCAGACGGTGCCGATCTTTGCCTACCTGGTGCCGATCCTGTTCCTGTTCGGCTTTGGCCCGGTGGCGGCGCTGGTGGCGACCGTGATCTACGCCATGCCGCCGATGGTGCGCATCACCACATTCGCGCTGCACGCGGTGGACCCCGAGATCAAGGATTTCGGCGTGATGACCGGCTGCACCGAACGCCAGATGACCTGGAAGATCCTGGTGCCCGCCGCCCGTTCCACGCTGATGGTGGGGGTCAACCAGGTGATCATGCTGACGCTGAACATGGTCATCATCGCTTCGATCATCGGCGCGGGGGGGCTGGGCTTTGACGTGCTGTCCAGCCTGCGCCGGCTGAACATCGGCGGCGGCTTCGAAGCCGGCATCGCCATTGTCATCCTGGCCATCGCGGTGGACCGGCTCAGCCAGGCCTTTGCCGAACGCGCCGCCCATCACAGCCCGCCGGTGCGGGGCAACATCCTGGTGCGGCACAAGCGCACCACCGCGGTGCTGGCGGTGCTGGTCGCGGCCTTTCTGCTGGGGCAGGTGGCGCCGTTCATCCAGACCTACCCCAAGGACTGGTGGCTGACCACGGGCAAGTTCTGGGACGGGGCAGTGAAGTTCCTGAACATCAACTACTATGACCAGTTCGAGGCGATAAAACTGTTTTTCCTCAACTGGTTCCTACTGCCGACCAAGCGGTTTTTCCTTGGGCTGCCCTGGCCCTGGGCGGTGGCGATGGTAACGCTCTTGGGCTGGCGGTTCGGAGGCGCGAAACTGGCGGCGGTCAACGCGGCCATGGCGCTGTTCGTCGCCGTCACCGGCATGTGGGAAAAGGCGATGATCACCGTCTACCTGTGCGGGGTTTCGGTGGTGATCGCGTCGGTCATCGGCATTCCGCTGGGGGTGCTGGCGGCGGTGAACGCGCGCGCCGGCAAGGTGATCGGCGTGGTGATCGACACGCTGCAGACGCT
>JAJRUE010000288.1 GCA_024277955.1 Alphaproteobacteria bacterium
AAAAATCGGTGACCGAGCTGGAAGAACTGCTGTCGGCCCGCCAGGCGGCGGTATCGCAACAGCTTGCCCGCCTGCGCCTGGAAGGCCTGGTCACGCCGCGCCGCGAAGGCAAGGCGATCTATTATTCCTTGACCGACGAACTGCCCAAGCAAATACTCGAAGTCATCTACGATCTGTTCTGCACCGTCGACAAGCCGGGCATGAAGAAGAACGGCAGCGAAAAGACTGCCGAAAAACAAGACTGACCCAGGCCGTCCCGCGGCCCTGGGCGGGAGGAAAAGCCGATGTTCGAAGGCATCGCCGACACCACGCTGGCGGCTCTTGTCGGGCTGGCCGGCGGGATCATGCTTGGTCTCGCGGCGCGGCTGGGCCGGTTCTGCACGCTGGGCGCTATCGAAGACATGCTGTATCAGCGCTCGTCGGTGCGCATCCGCATGTGGCTGGTGGCGATCGGCGTGGCGATCATCGGCACCTTCGGGCTGATCGGGCTCGGGGCGATGCAGGCCGACACCGCGATCTACCTCAGATTTGCCTGGAACCCCGCCGCGTCGGTGATCGGCGGGCTGGTTTTCGGCTACGGCATGGCGCTGGCCGGCAACTGCGGCTACGGCGCGCTCGCGCGGCTGGGCGGCGGCGACATGCGGTCCTTCGTGATCGTGCTGGTGATGGGGATCTCGGCCTATGTGACCATATCCGGCCCGCTGGCCTGGCTGCGCGTGGCGCTGTTCCCGACGCCGGCGCTGAACGGCGCGCCGCTGCCGGGGATGGCCCAGGCGCTGGCCGGGCTCACCGGGCTGCCGGCGGTGGCGATCGGGCTGACCACCGGCGTCGCCCTGATCGCGCTGGCCTTTACCTCGCGCAAGTTCACACGCCGCCCCGGGGCGGTGTTCTGGGGCGCGGTCGTCGGGTTGGCGATCGTCACCGGCTGGGCCGGCACCGCCTGGATCGCCGCCAACGGCTTCGACCCGGTGCCGGTGGAAAGCCACACGTTTTCCGCCCCGCTGGGCGATACGATCCTCTATGCGATGACCGCCTCGGGCAGCAGCCTGAACTTCGGCATCGGTTCGGTCGTGGGCGTGCTTCTGGGCGCCTTCGCCGGGTCGCTGATCAAGGGGCATTTCCGCTGGGAAGCCTGCGAAGACCCCCGCGAATTGCGCCGCCAGATCCTGGGCGCGGCGCTGATGGGCGTGGGCGCGGTGCTGGCCTTCGGCTGCACCATCGGCCAGGGCGTTTCGGCCTTCTCGGTGCTGTTTTTCGGCGCCCCGGTGGCCTTTCTTTCGATCATCGCCGGCGCCGCCCTGGGCCTGCGCCAGCTGATAACCGGCTTCACCTTCGCCCGCTGACCCGGCCACCCGCACCACCACACCAAACCCCTTCTTCTGTCCCGAAATATCCCCGCCGGAGGCCCGGGCGCGGGCGTCAGCCCGCGCCCGCGTCGCGACGCGGCAAAGCCGCGGCGCAAAACCTGGCCTCAGCCCCGCATGCGGCTGCCATCCGGATCGAACAGCGCCGTTTCGCGCACCACCGCCCGACGCCTTTCGCCAAGGATCTCGATCGAAAACTCGGCGCCGTCGCAAGCAGCCTCGCGCGGCACGAACCCCAGTGCGACCGATGTCCCGGCCCAATGGGCATAGCCCCCCGAGGTGCAGAACCCCACCACGTCACCGCCCGAAAATATCGGCTCCCACGCCACCACGTCGGCATCCTTCGCATCCACCACGAAACAGGTCAGCCTGCGCCCCGGCGGCTGGTCGCGCTGAGCCCGGGCGGCCTGGGCGCCGATAAAGCCCGCGCGTTTCCAGTCGATGAACCGGTCCAGCCCGGTTTCGGCGTAGCTGTAGTCGGGCCGGTATTCGCGCATCCACGAGCCAAAGGGCTTTTCCAGCCGCAGGCTCATCATCGCCCGCATGCCAAAGGGGCGCATGCCATGCGCCGCCCCGGCCCGCGCCAGCGCCCGATAGAGCGCCACCTGGTGGTCGCGCGCGCAGTAGATCTCGTAGCCCAGATCGCCGGTATAGCTGAGCCGCGCCACCGTCACCGGGATATGACCCACCGCCATCTTGCGCACCGACAGGAAGGGCAGCGCCGCGTTCGATACATCCGCATCCGCCCCCACAGCCGCCGCCAGCACCGCGCGCGCCGCCGGCCCGGCGATCTGAAAGCCAAGCAACTCCTTGGAAACGTTGCGCAAACGCACACCGTCCTGCATATGCGCCAGGAACCAGCGTATGTGAAACGCCTGCGCCGCATAGCTGGCGGTCAGCTGCAGCCGGTCCTCGGCCAGCCGCATGATGGTGAAATCGCCGATGATGCGCCCGCGTTCCGACAGCATCGGGCTGAGCGTAATGCGCCCCACCGCCGGAATGCGCCCGGCCATGATCCGTTCCAGCCAGGCCACGGCGCCCGGCCCCTCGACCAGATACTTGCCGAAATTGTGGATCTCGTTGATCCCGACACCTTCGCGCACCGCCCGGCATTCCTCGCCCACCGGCACATGCGCGTTCGAGCGCCGGAACGACGGGGTTTCCAGCCGCGCTTCGCCCGCGGGGGCAAACCAGTTCACATGCTCCATCCCGTAGCCCTGCCCCCAAACCGCGTTCTGCGCCTCCCATATCCCCCAGGCCGGGGTGGTTTCCAGAGGCCGGCCCGCCGGCAGTTCCTCGTTCGGGTAGCTGATGGAAAAGCGGCGCTGGTAATTCTCGGTCACCTTCAGCCGGGTCCAGTCCGGCCCGGTCCAGTCGCCGAAGCGCGCCACGTCCATCGCGAAAACGTCCTGTTCGGTCTCGCCCTCGACCATCCATTCGGCCAGCGCCTTGCCGACGCCGCCGCCCTGGCTGAACCCCGCCATCACCGCGCAGGCCGACCACAGCCCCGGCTTGCCCGGCACCGGCCCCACCAGGGGGTTGCCGTCGGGGGCAAAGGTGAAGGGGCCGTTGATCACCTTCTTGATCCCGGCGCGCGCCAGCACCGGGTAACGTTGGAACGCCGCTTCCAGCGGCTCGGCCACCCGCTCAAGGTCGTCGTTCAGCAACTCGTGGCCAAAGTCCCAGGGCGTGCCGTCCACCGCCCAGGGCAC
>JAJRUE010000289.1 GCA_024277955.1 Alphaproteobacteria bacterium
CGAATGACGGGGCCGAATGACGGGGCCGAATGACGGGCGCGGGCCGGTTCCGACTCGGGGCCTGATCGCCCCCGTTCGGTCATTGGTTGGCGGCGAACCGGCGCTCTGTTGCGGTCTTTTTGCACTGGGCGGCGTATCGGGCGAGGTATCGGCGGGGCGCGGGTGATTGGCGGGCGATGGCGCGGGCAGGGGCGAAATCCGCCGGTTTTCGGTCATCAGCTGGTAACTTGATCGTGTAAAACTGTCGCTGAGGCAAAGAAAGACGGCGCTTGGCCTTGTGGAAATGCCGCCGTCCTTTAATAGTGCGCGAAATCTAGCGAGCATCGAATGACAAACAGACTTTCGCCGGGCACAAGCCCCGGCGCCCCGTTTTCCCCCGGAAATCCCCGCGATCGCGAACCCGGCGCCAGCATGGCCGCCCGCGACTGGATCAGGCATCTGGCGCGCTACCGGTCCCCGGACCCGAAGCGTTCGATCTTCGAACTGGCGGTGACGGCGCTGCCGTTCGTCGCGCTCTGGGCCGCGGCCTGGTTTGCGCTGTCGGTCAGCTACTGGCTGGCGCTGGCGCTGGCGGTGGCCAACGGCATGTTCGTGGTGCGGCTTTTTGCCATCCAGCACGACTGCGGCCACAGCGCGTTCTTCAAGCGCCGCGAGATCGGCGACTGGGTCGGGCGGGTGCTGGGGGTGGTGACGCTGACGCCCTATGACGTGTGGAAGCGGTCGCATTCGATCCACCACGCCGGCTCGGGCAATCTGGACCGGCGCGGCATGGGCGATGTCTACACGCTGACGGTCAGCGAGTACCGGGAGCTGTCGCGGCTGAAACGCCTGCAATACCGCCTGTATCGGCACCCGGTGGTGCTGTTCGGGCTGGGGCCGTCCTTTGTTTTCTTCGTGACCAACCGGCTGCCCTTCGGGCTGATGAATTCGCTGAAATACTGGACCAGCGCGATGGCCACCAACGCCGCCATCGGGCTTGCGCTGGCGCTGATCGTCTGGTTCGGCGGCTGGGCGCCGCTGCTGCTGATCTTTCTGCCCACCAGCCTGGTGGGGGCGACCGTCGGGATCTGGCTGTTCTATGTGCAACACCAGTTCGAACGCACCGAATGGGATGGGGAAGAGGACTGGGAACTGCACGACGCCGCGCTGCACGGCAGTTCGCATTACGTGATGCCCGCGGTGCTGCAGTGGCTGACCGCGAATATCGGCATCCACCATGTGCACCATCTTTACAGCCGCATCCCGTTTTACCGGCTGCCCGAGGTGCTGCGCGATTTCCCGGCGCTGGTCGGCGAACAGCAGCTGACCATCCGGCAAAGCCTGGCCTGCGTGAAACTGCAGCTTTGGGACGAAGATTCGCGCCAGCTGCTGTCCTACGCCCAGGCCCGCGCCGCCCACGGACCGTTCTGAACCGGGCCTTTGGGGCCGGACGGCTGCGGTTGGTGGTGGCGTTTTGGCCGGGATGGCCGGTTCACGTCAAGTTTTCTTGCGCCCGGTCTGGCGCGCGCCTGGCCTTGCCGGGACGCGGCGGCGCGATGTTATCTGCGCCCCGCGCCAACCGGGACCAGCAGACAGGACACGCCATGCCCAGATCGAAACCCCGAAAGGCTCGCCCCGCCAGGGCCGGGCAGGCGGCGGGCAAAGGCCGGTCAGGCGGTTCGTCCAACCGTCTGGCGATTGTTGCGCTGGGGTTCGCGGTGGTGGCTGGCGGCGCCTATTTCTGGACGGCGCGCCAGCCCGAAGAGGCGGCGACCGACGGGTTCGTCGCCCTGGTCGAAGCGGGGCAGCCGGCGCTCGCGCGGGTGCGCACGATCCCGTCGCAGGGCAACGGCCACCTGGCCCCGGGCCAGACCAAGACCTATGCCGCGCCGTTCCCGACCTCGGGCGATCACGCGTCGCAGGGGTTCGCCCGGGGTTTTATGACACCGAACAGCCCAAGCCGGGACTCCTGCATGCGCTCGAGCACGGCAACGTGGTGATCTACTACGACACGCCGGGGGACGCGGCGGTCGCCACGCTGAAGGACTGGGCGTCGCGCTTCAAGGGGCAGTGGTCGGGCGTCGTGGCCACGCGGTTTGCGGGGCTGGGAAATGAGCTGGTGCTGACCGCATGGACCCGGTCGCTGCGGTTGAACAGCTTTGACGCCGCCCAGGCCGCGGCCTTTGTCGACGCGTTTCGCGGCCGCGGGCCGGAAAACCCGGTGCGCTGAGGCGGCCCCGGCTTTCAGCGCAAACCACCAGCCAGGGAAAAGGCCGCGCCGGTTGGTCCGGGCGCGGCCTGTCTTGCCTGATTTCACATCCGCCGCCTGACCGGCGGGCGGGGGCCAAGGTTTTTGCAAAAACCTTGACGGCCGCTTGCCGTTTCCGGCAAGCGGCCCCGGTGTCAGCTTTCCTCGTCGCTGTCGGTGGCGGCTTCGTCGGCCTCGGCCGGCTGGGCTTCGCCTTCGCCGTCTTCGTCGAGCTGGGCCGCGCCGATGTCGTCGAACAGTTCGGCAATCTCGAATTCGGCTTCGGCCTCGGCCTCGGCGGCGAGTTCCTGGATCGACTTGCCGGCGGCCTGCAACTCGGCCTCTTCCGGCGAGCGCGCCACGTTCAGCGAAATCTCGACCTCGACCTCGGGGTGTAGCGACACGATCACCGCGTGCAGCCCCAGTTCCTTGATCGGCCGGTTCAGGATCACCTGCTTGCGATCGACGCTGAAGCCCGCTTCGGTCGCGGCATCGGCGGCGTCACGGGTGGTGACCGAGCCGTAAAGCGCGCCCGAATCGGAGGCCGAGCGAATCACGATGAACTGCTGCCCATCGAGCTTTTCGGCCAGCTGTTCGGCTTCCTTGCGGGTTTCGAGGTTGCGCGCTTCAAGCTGCGCCTTTTGCGCTTCGAAGGCCTTGATGTTGTCTTCCGAGGCGCGCAGCGCCTTTTTCTGCGGCAACAGGAAATTGCGGGCGTAACCGTCCTTGACGTTCACGACCTCGCCCATCTGGCCGAGCTTGGCCACACGTTCGAGAAGGATGACTTGCATGTGCTTGCTCCTTACTTGACGGCGTAGGGAAGCAGGGCGAGGAAGCGCGCGCGCTTGATGGCGCGGGCGAGTTCACGCTGCTTCTTGGCCGAGACGGCGGTGATGCGCGAAGGCACGATCTTGCCACGCTCGGAGATGTATCGCTGCAACAGACGGGTGTCCTTGTAGTCGATCGCGGGTGCGTTGTCGCCCGAGAAGGGGCAGACTTTGCGGCGGCGGAAAAATGGTTTGGCTGCCATGGTTTAGCTCCTCTTCTTCAGGTTAGTGGCGGCGCGGGCCGCGGTCGCGCTCTTCGCGCTTTTGCATCTGGACCGACGGGCCTTCCTTGTGCTCGTCGACCTTGATGGTCAGCACCCGCATCACGTCTTCGTGCAGGCGCATCAGGCG
>JAJRUE010000290.1 GCA_024277955.1 Alphaproteobacteria bacterium
TCGACTCTGTTACCGGTGCCAGCACCATTACCGGCCTGCAGGATGCCACGGTCACCTACCGGACGACCGACGATCCCAATGTGATCGTCGCAACCGTCAACGGGACGGATGTGACGCTGACCTGGAACGGGAGTGACGCCTTTCTCAGCGCAGACGGCAACGTTTATGCGGCCTTAAAATTCAATTCCGCTGACGGTCAGGTCGCGATTGCCGGCTTTGGCATCAGTGACCCGGCGTCCTTTTCCGGGTCTATTGCCTACCTCGCATCAGGCCTGACCACCGACCCGGCGCAGGTCGCCGCGCTGGCTGCGGCCTCGGGCTCCGCCACCTACAACGGCTCGGCTGAGATGGGAGTTCTCCACGGCGCGGATGTTTCGACAGCCAGCTTCTCCGGTGGTACGGGAACCGCCACGCTCACTGCGGATTTCGGAGCCAGCACCGTCAGCGGCTCGATGACCGTCAGCGATGACGGAACGTCAACGCCGGGCTTTGCCATCGCCCCCAATACCGTCATCGCCATCAACCCGGCGACCATATCGGGCAACGCGTTCAGCGGCTCATGGTCGGTGGCCAATCCTGCCGATCTGGCCCTGTCCTCGGTGAGCACCACGGGCGTCAGCGGTCAATTCTTCGGGGTCAACGCCGCCGATATCGGCGGCACGTTCAACGGCTCCGGTATCAGCGCCGACGGAACAACGCCCGCCTATATCGTCGGCGGGTTCTTCGGGCAGTAGCGCCTGTCGCGGTTGATCGACATCCCCTCGCCCGGGTCGCGCGGCGGTCCGGGCGTGCGCCCCGCACAGGATGCGTGCAATCAGACGCGGGATTCTCGCAACCCGGAACTACGGCGAACGCGATCCGGTGCCGCAGGGTGCGAGCGCCTGAAATCCCTCGGCAGCACCCGCGGGCGGTGGATTGGTCTGCTTCTGGCAGAAACGACAGCGCAAGAGCGGTGCACGGTTTCGTGTTTGCGGGTGGACAAGCGACGCAATCTGATTACCTCTGGGCGCAGATTGAAACCCTGGGCAAGACAGATGACAGATTCGCACTACCCCCCCCCGAAGGTCTGGACCTGGGAACAGGAAAGCGGCGGCACCTTCGCCAAGATCAACCGCCCCGTCGCCGGGGCCACCCACGACAAGGACCTGCCACAGGGCCGGCACCCGTTCCAACTGTATTCGCTGGCCACGCCCAACGGTGTCAAGGTTACCGTGCTGTTCGAGGAACTCCTGCTTGCCGGACATGCGGGCGCCCAATACGACGCCTGGCCGATCCGGATCGGCGAGGGCGACCAGTTCGCCAGCGGCTTTGTGAAGATCAACCCGAATTCCAAGATACCGGCGCTGCTGGATCGGACCACGACCCCGCCGACCCGGGTTTTCGAAAGCGGCGCGATACTGTTGCACCTTGCGGAACGGTTCGGCGCGTTCCTGCCATCGGACGCCACCAAGCGCCCCGAGATGCTGTCTTGGCTGATGTGGCAGATGGGCAGTGCGCCCTACCTTGGCGGCGGTTTCGGGCATTTCTACGCCTATGCGCCGGAAAAGCTGGAATACCCGATCAACCGTTTCGCGATGGAGGTCAAGCGCCAGCTGGACGTGCTGGACCGGCATCTGGGCGAAAACCGCTATATGGTGGGCGACGACTACACCATCGCCGATATCGCGATCTGGTCCTGGTATGGGCAGCTGGCGCTCGGGCGGCTCTATGATGCCGGCGAATTCCTGGATGTGGCCAGCTACGAACACGTCCAGCGCTGGGCGAAAGACATCGACGCCCGCCCTGCCGTCAAGCGCGGCCGCATGGTGAACCGCACCTGGGGCAAACCGCAATTCCAGCTGCGCGAACGCCACCAGGCCAGCGATTTCGACACCCGGACACAGGACAAGCTGGCCCCGGACGACGGCTGAGCGCGGGCTCAGACCGGCAGCGCCGTGGTCTTGAAAACCGTCTTCAGCGCAAAGCTCGAATGAAGCTGCGCCACGCCGGGCAGCTTCGCCAGATAGCGGCGGTGGATGCGGGCGAAATGCTCGGTATCAAAGGCCACCACCTTGAGCAGGTAATCGGCGGTGCCCGCCATCAGGTGACATTCCAGCACGTCGGGGATCTTGGCCACCTCGCGCTCAAAGGCGTCCAGCACCTCGTCCGCCTGGCCCGACAAGGTGATCTCGACAAAGACGGTCGACGGGCGACCCATCAGCTTGGGATCCAGAAGCGCCACGTAATCCTTGATGAAACCGGCCTTCTCCAACTGCTGCACGCGGCGGTGGCAGGCCGAAGGCGAAAGGTTCACGCGTTCGGCCAGATTGGCGTTGGTGATTCTACCATCCTTCTGTAAAACCTCAAGTATCCGGCGATCTATACTATCAATATCCTGCATATGAGTAGTTTCTTCGTTCTTTCATGGGGTTTATCGAATTTTCTACATAAACTTTGGGGAAATCCCAAGCGCTTTTCAAAGCAATCCCGGAACTTTTGCGCGATGACTGCACAAAATCATCGGAGAGCGAAATGAAAATCGGTTGCCCCAAGGAAATCAAGCCCCAGGAATTTCGCATCGGCCTGACGCCGAACGCGGCCCACGAAGCCATCGCCCACGGCCACGAGGTCATGGTGCAAAAGGACGGCGGCGTAGGCGCCGGCTTTCCCGACAGCGAATACATCGCCGCCGGCGCGCGCATCGCCGACACCGCCGAAGAAATCTTCGACTGGGCCGAGATGATCGTGAAGGTCAAGGAACCCCAGGCCGTCGAACGCAAGATGCTGCGCGAAGGCCAGGTTCTGTTCACCTACCTGCACCTCGCCCCGGACCCGGACCAGACCCGCGACCTGCTGGAAAGCGGCTGCACCGCGATCGCCTATGAAACCGTCACCGATGCAAACGGCGGCCTGCCGCTGCTGGCGCCGATGTCCGAAGTCGCCGGCAAGCTGGCCCCCCAGGTCGGCGCCTGGACGCTGCAAAAGGCCAACGGTGGGCGCGGCGTGCTGATGGGCGGCGTGCCCGGCGTCGGCCCGGCGCGTATCGTGGTGATCGGCGGCGGCGTCGTGGGCACCCACGCGGCGCGGGTGGCCGCAGGCATGGGGGCCGATGTGACGGTACTCGACCGGTCACTGTCGCGGCTGCGCTACCTGGACGATGTGTTTGGCCATGCGTTCAAGACCTCCTACGCCTCGGCCGGCAACACCAGGGAACTGGTTTACGCCGCCGACATGGTGGTTGGCGCGGTGCTGATCCCCGGTGCCGCCGCGCCCAAACTGGTCAGCCGCGCCGACCTCAAGCAGATGAAACCCGGCGCGGCGCTGGTGGATGTGGCCATCGACCAGGGCGGCTGCTTTGAAACCAGCCACGCCACCACCCACCAGGATCCGATCTACGAGATCGACGGCATCATGCACTACTGCGTCGCCAACATGCCGGGCGCGGTGGCGCGCACCTCGACCATCGCGCTGGGCAACGCCACCATGCCGTTCATGCTGGCGCTGGCCGACAAGGGCTGGCGGCAGGCCTGCGAAGACGACCCGCACCTGCTGGACGGGCTGAACGTGCACGCCGGCCAGCTGACCTGTTACGCGGTCGGCAAGGCGCTGGGGATCGACGTGATCTCGCCCTCGCTGGCGCTCAAGCAATAGGCCGCACCCGCCCCGGCACGGCCCGGCTTCTTCTGTCCAAAAATATCCCCGCCGAAGGCATCAAATCCGGCCGGGGCGCAGCCCCGGCCCGCCGCGCCCGCCAGTTGGCGGGCGCAACCGCTTGCCTCAGCCCCTGGCCTTCAGGGCGTCGCGGATCTCGACCAGCAGATCCACTTCGCTCGGCCCCCGATCCGGCGCCGGGGCCGGCTTTTCTTCCGGTCCCTTCGCCTTGTTGACCGCTTTCACCAGCAGGAACACCACAAAGGCAATGATCAGGAAATTGATCAGCGCCATGATGAAGTTGCCGTAGGCGAACACCGCCGCATCTTCGCCCTCGCCCAGCCTGACCCCAAGGCCGGAAAAATCGACCCCGCCCAGGAACAGGCTGATGATCGGGTTGATCAGATCGCCCACCAAAGACTTGACGATCGCGGTGAATGCCGCGCCGATGATGATGCCAACGGCCATGTCCATGACATTGCCCTTGGCAATGAAATCCTTGAATTCATTGATCATTATAGTCCCCATACCGGTTTTTTCGGCGCCCTTGATCGGGCGTCTTGCAACTTTCCCATAGCATGGGGCGGTCAGATTTTCGTAACTGGACAACGGGGAAAATTCCAGAATTTTCCCCGTTCCGCCAGCGATCCCCCGGGGGGCGACCCGTCCTTCAGCCCGGCAGGGTGCCTTCCAGAACGTAGCGCAGGATCGCCACGACCTGTTCCGGTTCGCGCGCCACCGCCAGCGCCGCGGCGTCCACTTCCTTGAGCGCATGGTCATGCTCGGGCATCTGCAGCACGATCAGCGATTTTCCCAGCGCCGCCGCATAGCCCGCATCGAAGGCGGCGTTCCACTGGCGGTATTTCTCGCCGAAACGCACCACCACCACATCGGCTTCCTCCAGCCCCTTGCGCGTGCGGATCGCGTTGATCTGCGCGCCCTTGTGGTCGTGCCAGAACTTGTCCGCTTCGGCGCCCAGGATCGCCACGCCGCAGTCGTCGCTGGCCTCGTGGTCGGTGACCGGGCCGGTGAACACCACGTCCAGACCCTTGGCGCCGGCCTGGATCCGGTCGCGCCAATCGGTGTGGATTTCGCCCGAGAGATGGACTTTCAGCATCATGTGTTTCCGTTTTCCTGCGGCCCGCGGGCCCGTTTCAGTTCGGCGGCGACCTGTTCGTCGCTCACCTGTTCAAAGTCGCGATAATGCGCCCCCACCGCGTAGAACGGATCGGGGGTTTCGAGGCAGATGACCTGCCCGACCAGCGAGGCCAGTTCGGCCAGCGTGTCGGCTGGCGCCACCGGCACCGCCAGCACGATACGCGCCGGGTTGCGCCGGGCCAATGCCTTGAGCGCCGCGCGCACCGTCGCGCCGGTGGCGATCCCGTCATCCACCACGATCGCCGTGCGCCCGGCGACGGCCACCGGCGCCCGCCCGCCCAGGTATCTGGCGCGCCGATCATCGATTTCGCGAAGTTTCTGCACGATCTGGTCCTTGAAATCGTCCGGGCCCAGACCGGCTGAGCGCAGCAGTTGGGTATTGAACACGGTCTGCGGCTCGGCCCCGTCCACCACCGCCCCGGCGGCCAGTTCGCTGTGGCCGGGCATGCCCAGCTTGCGCACCATCAGCAGGTCCAGCGGCGCCTCCAGCGCCCGCGCCACCGGCGCCGCCACCGGCACCCCGCCGCGCGGCAGCGCCAGCACGACCGGGCGATCGGGCCTGGCCGCCGCCAAGCGCTGCGCCAGTTGCCTGCCGGCATCTTCACGGTTTCGAAACATCGGATCGCCCCCCCTGCCACCCATCCCAAAGATAGTGGCCCGCCCCGGCGCTTTCCAGAGCCGGGGGCGGGTGGCACAGGCGGCCAGGCGAACCTCGATCCGGCCCACT
The DNA here is from genome assembly GCA_024277955.1 of Alphaproteobacteria bacterium. GTDB lineage: Bacteria > Pseudomonadota > Alphaproteobacteria > Rhodobacterales > Rhodobacteraceae > JAJRUE01. Next base: position 5,516 of record JAJRUE010000290.1, read on the forward strand.
TACCCCCGCAGAACGCCGCCGGTCGCCTTGGCGACCTTCTGGATGATCTTGTCGGAAACCGCTTCGATATCCTTTTCGGTCAGGGTCGCTTCGGTGGGCTGCAGGCGCACCGTTATCGCCAGCGATTTCTTGCCTTCGCCCATCTGCGCTTCGGCCTTGGCGCCGGTGAACTCGTCGAACAGGCTGACGCGTTCGATCAGCTTCTTGTCGGCGCCGGCGGCGGCGTTGACCAGGCTCAGCGCGTCCACGTCCTTGTCCACGACAAAGGCAAAGTCGCGCTCCACCGCCTGAAGGTCGTTCAGGATCAGGGCCGGGCGGGTGGCGGTTTTCGATTTCGGGAAGGGCACACGCTCGGCAAACACGGTAAAGGCCACCGCCGGCCCCTTGACATCGAGCGCCTTGAGAACCTTTGGATGAAGCTCGCCAAACACCGCAAGGATGTTCTTTGGCCCCAGCGATATCTGCCCCGACCGCCCCGGGTGCCACCAGTCGGGCGCGTTGCGCTGGATCATCGAGCGCGCCGGCGCGCCGATCGAGGCCAGCACCGCTTCGGCATCGGCCTTGGCGTCGTAAACATCCACCGGCCGGCGCGAACCATGCGGGTCGCGCGCCGCGCTGTGGCCCACAAGCAGGCCCGCCACCTGCACATGCTGTTCGCCCGGCTCGCCGCCGTGAAAGGCGGGGCCGACCTCGAACAGCGCCATGTCCATGAACCCGCGCGCCTGGTTGCGCGCCGCGGCCTGCAAGAGCCCCGGCAGCAGGTCGGGGCGCATGTGGCTCATCTCGCTGGAAATCGGGTTTTCCAGCATGGTCGCGTCATCGCCGCCGCCGCACATCTCGGCCGCGCCCCGGTCGATGAAGCTGTAGGTCACGCATTCGTTGTAGCCAAGCGCCGCCGCCGTGCGCCGGGCGATCTGTTCGCGCTTTTGCATCGGCGTCAGGATCGGGCGCAGCACGCCGGGTTCGGGCCGCGCCAGCGGCTTGCCCACCAGTTTGGTGAGCGAAGCGATGCGCGCCACCTCTTCCACCAGGTCGGCTTCGCCCTGCACGTCGGGGCGCCAGCTGGGCACATGGGCCATGTCGCCCTTCAGCACGAACCCCAGCGCTTCCAGCGTCGCGCGCTGCACATCGGCCGGGATTTCCATGCCCACCAGCGATTGCACGCGCTCGGTGTCCAGCCGGTAGGCGCGCGCCACGTCCGGCACCGCGCCGGCCTTCACCACGTCAGAGGGTTCGCCCCCGCACAGGTCCAGCACCATCTGCGTCGCAAGATCCAGCCCCGGCGCGTTATAGAGCGGATCGACCCCGCGTTCGAAACGGTAGCGGGCGTCGGTGTTGATCTTCAGCGCGCGGCCCGTCTTGGCGATCTGGATCGGATCCCATAGCGCGGCTTCGAGGAACACGTCGGTGGTCTCGCCGGTCACCCCGGTGGGCAGTCCGCCCATGACGCCGGCGATGCTTTCCACGCCGCTGTCGTCGGAAATCACCACCATGCCGGGCTGGAACGTGTATTCCTTGTCGTCCAGCCCCATCAGCGTCTCGCCGCCACGCGCGCGGTGGACCCGCAGGTTGCCCTGCACCTTGCCGGCGTCGAAAACGTGCAGCGGGCGGTTCATGTCGTAGGTGAAGAAATTGGTGATATCCACCAGCGCCGAAATCGGCCGCAGCCCGATGGCGCGCAGCCGGTCCTGCAGCCATTGCGGGCTGGGGCCGTTCTTCACGCCCCTGATCAGCCGACCCATGAACAGGGGCGCGTCGTCGGCCGTGTCGGCGTCGATGGTGACCTTGATCGGGCTTTGGAAGCTGCCCTTGATGGTGGCGGTTTTCCCGGGTTTGAGCGTGCCCAGGCCGCGCGCCGCCAGATCGCGGGCGATGCCGCGCACCGCCAGCGCATCGGGACGATTGGGGGTGATGGCGATCTCGATCACCGGGTCCACCTTGGCCGGGTCATGCTCGGCCAGCCAGTCCACGAAACGCGCGCCGACCTCGCCCGAGGGCAGTTCGATGATGCCGTCATGTTCGTCCGAGAGCTGCATTTCGCGTTCCGAGCACATCATGCCGTGGCTTTCGACGCCGCGAATCCTGCCGACCTGGATGGTGGTGTCGATACCCGGAATGTAGGCGCCGGCATGGGCCACCACCACGGTGATGCCTTCGCGCGCGTTGGGGGCGCCGCAGATGATCTGTTTGAGGCCCCGGTCGGTTTCCACCTGGCAGACGCGCAGCCGGTCGGCGTCGGGGTGTTTTTCGGCCGATTTCACCCGCCCGATGGTGAAATCCTTCAGCGCATCGGCGGGGTTGGTGACGCCTTCGACCTCAAGGCCCACATCGGTCAGAACCTCGCAGATTTCATCGACCGAGGCCCTGGTGTCCAGGTGGTCATGCAGCCAGCTCAGGGTGAATTTCATGTCAGTGGGTCCTTGTTATCCTGTTCTGCTCGCCACAGAGGGCAGTGCCTGACCGCGGGCGGAAGCGAAGCGCAACAGAGGGCAGCGCCCGAACCGAGGGGTGGGCGAGAAGCGCCCGCAAGACTTTTTGTTGGCGCACCTGCGGTGCGACGGGGGCGGTTCGGGCGCTGCCCGGCGATGCCGGGCGGGAGGGGGGGAACGGAACCATCACCCGCTCAGCCCCCCATGCAGCGTCGGCACCTGAAGCGCGCCGAAGCCGTAATGCCGCAGCCAGCGCAGGTCGCTGTCGAAAAACGCCCGCAGGTCCGGGATGCCGTATTTCAGCATCGCCAGCCGGTCCACGCCCATGCCGAAGGCAAAGCCCTGCCACCGGTCCGGGTCCACGCCGGCCGCTTTCAGCACCCTGGGGTGCACCATGCCCGAGCCGAGAATCTCCATCCAGTCGTCGCCCTCGCCCACCTTCAGTTGCCCGCCCTCCCAGGAACAACGCAGGTCCACCTCGGCGCTCGGCTCGGTGAAGGGAAAGTGCGAGGCGCGGAAACGCAGTTCCACGTGATCGACCTCGAAATAGGCGCGGCAGAATTCTTCCAGCACCCATTTCAGGTTGGCCATGGAAATGTCGCGGTCGATCGCCAGCCCTTCGACCTGGTGGAACATCGGCGTGTGAGTCTGGTCGTAGTCGCTGCGATACACCCGCCCCGGCGCGATCACCCGGATCGGGGCGCCGGTCTTTTCCATGGCGCGGATCTGCACCGGGCTGGTGTGGGTGCGCAGCACATGCGGCGCCCGGTTGTCGCCGGCTTCGCGGTGCATGTAGAAAGTGTCGAATTCCTGGCGCGCCGGGTGGTGCGGCGGGATGTTCAGCGCGTCGAAATTGTACCAGTCGGTTTCGATCTGCGGGCCTTCGGCGACGGAAAAGCCCAGATCGGCGAAAATCGCGGCAACCTCTTCGGTGACCTGGCTGACCGGGTGCACGGTGCCGCGCGGGCGCGGACGCGCCGGAAGCGTCACGTCCAGCCATTCGCCGCGCAGCCGTTCATCAAGCGCCGCGTCCGCCAGCGCCGCCTTTTTCGCCGCCAGCGCCGCGTTGATCTCATCTTTCAGCGCGTTCAGCTTTGGCCCGACGGTCTTGCGCTCATCAGGCGTCATCTTGCCCAACTCGCGCATCTTCAGCGCCACTTCGCCCTTTTTGCCGACCGCGGCCACGCGGATCGCTTCCAGCGCGTCCTCGTCCGCCGCCTCGGCGATGGCCGAAAGGTATTTCTGCCTCAGATCGTCCATTTCGATCCCCTGTCTTCGCTGCCCGATCCTGCTATCACACGGGCCGCTGATGGCAAGAAGCCGCGAGACCCCTGAAAGGTCCGCGGCTTCCTTGAATGTCCTTCCCGTGGGGGAAAAGCTTACGCGAGCGCGGCCTTCGCCTTTTCGACGATGGCGCCAAAGGCTTCCGGCTCGTGCACGGCAAGATCGGCCAGCACCTTGCGGTCCACCTCGATCCCGGCCTTGCTGAGGCCGTTGATGAAACGCGAATAGGTCAGCGCTTCGTCATGGGAGCGCACGGCGGCGTTGATCCGCTGGATCCACAGCGCGCGGAAGTTGCGCTTGCGCGCCTTGCGGTCGCGGGTGGCATACTGGTTGGCCTTGTCCACCGCCTGGGTCGCGACCTTGAAGGTGCGGCTACGAGCGCCGTAATAGCCCTTGGCCTTGTCCAGGATTTTCTTGTGACGACGATGGGTGACGGTTCCGCCCTTGGTTCTCGACATTGCTCAAACCCTCCTTAGCGGTCGTACGGCATGTAGGATTTCACGATCTTGGTGTCCGGGGCGGACAGCGTCGTGGTCCCACGTGCGTTGCGAATGAATTTCTTGGTGCGCTTGATCATGCCGTGGCGCTTGCCGGCCTGGGCCGACATCACCTTGCCGGTGGCCGTCACCTTGAAGCGCTTCTTGGCGCTGGACTTGGTCTTCATCTTGGGCATTTCCGTCTCCTTGCTCGGGTCGGTAGATGCGCGCGACTCGGCATGCCTACGGGCCGGCCACGCGAGTGAACTCGAGGCGTATAGGGCGCGCGGGCGCCGCTGGCAAGTGAAAAACGCGCGCCTCGGGCGGCAGGGGGCGGATCAGCGAATGAAACTGGCGATCACCCGCAGGAACACATCGGGCATGCCGGCGACCGTGTAGGTATTGGGCTGGCGCACCAGCACCCAGCCCACCATGAGCGAGCCGGCGACGAACAACGCCAACGCCCCGCGCGGCGAACGGCTGCTGGAATATGCGTTCAGAAGTGTCGGAAATGCCAGAAAGCCGACGATGATGCCGGCAACCAGAAGATAATCGTTATTCATCCGGGTCTCGCCCTTGTTGCGTGACCCTTCCCTTTCTTCGGCTCCCCTCCGGAACCTGGGGGGATTATTCAGGATCGGTGTTGAAAATCAACCTTTCTTCGCAAGGTGCGACACGAAGGATATTGGTTGATCCCGGCTGGTTGAACGGAATGCCGGCGGTCACCACGATCCGGTCGGCCGGCTCGGCAAAGTCATCGGCGCAGACCGCGCGCACCGCGTTCACCACCGCCATCTTGAAGCGTTCGACCGCGTCCACCATCACGCAGTGCATCCCCCAGCTGAGCGCCAGCCGGCGCGCCGTGCGCACCCGCGAGGTCAGCGCCACGATCGGCACCTGCGGCCGTTCGCGCGCGGTCAGCAGCGCGGTGGTGCCGCTTTCCGAATAACAGCAGATCGCCTTGATGTCGGTGGTCTCGGCGATCTCGCGCGCCGCCGACACGATCGCATCGGCGATGGTTTCCTTGCGCCCGGCGCGGCTGGCTTCGATGATCTCGCGGTAGGTGGGGTCGCTTTCGACCTCGCGCGCGACATTGTCCATGGTGGTCACCGCTTCGATCGGGAACAGGCCGGCAGCGCTTTCGGCCGACAGCATCACCGCGTCCGCACCTTCGTAGATGGCTGCGGCCACGTCCGACACTTCGGCGCGGGTCGGCATCGGGCTTTCGATCATGCTTTCCAGCATCTGTGTGGCCACGATCACCGGCTTGGCCGCCGCCCGGCAGGCGCGCACCAGGCGCTTCTGGATCGGCGGCACGTTCTGCACCGGCAGCTCCACCCCCAGGTCGCCGCGCGCCACCATGATGCCGTCTGAAACCTTCAGGATTTCGTCAAAGGAGTCGACCGCCGATGGTTTTTCGATCTTGGCCAGCAGAAACGCCCGCCCGGCGGCCAGTTTGCGCGCTTCTTCCACGTCTTCGCGCCGCTGCACGAAGGACAGCGCCAGCCAGTCGACGCCCAGTTCGCAGACGAATTCCAGGTCGCGCCGGTCCTTTTCCGAAAGCGCCGCCAGCGGCAGCACCACATCGGGCACGTTGACGCCCTTGCGGTTGGAAATCATCCCGCCCACCAGGACTTCGCAATCGGCAAAATCGGCGCCGCAGTCGCGCACCAGAAGACGGATCTTGCCGTCATTCACCAGCAGGTGCGCGCCGGGTTTGAGGGCTGCGAAAATCTCGGGATGCGGCAGGTTCACGCGGCGCGAATCGCCCGGGGTTTCATCCATATCCAGCCGGAAGGGCTGGCCTTCGACCAGGCGTTCTTCGCCCTTGGCGAAAGTGCCGACGCGCAGCTTGGGGCCCTGCAAATCCGCGAGAATCGCGATCGGGCGGTCGGTTTCCTGTTCGATCCGGCGGATGATCGCGTGGCGGGCGCGGATTTCTTCGTGGCTGCCGTGGCTCATGTTCAGCCGGAACACGTCGGCGCCTGCAAGAAACAGGGCATGGATGGTGTCGTAGTCGTCCGAAGACGGCCCGAGGGTTGCAACAATTTTCACGTTTCGAAGCCGTCTCATAACCTGGCGCTGTCTCCAATTGTTAGCGTTCACATGGGCCGGGCAGTTGTATGGCCGAAAAATCCCCGCGGGGCAACTGGCGCTTGGCCGCACATGGGCTTATTCAGTGCCGACCGGACCGTGAACCAGCAAGATGACAGGCAAATGACAGGCAAGGCTTACGAGATCATCGGAGACACCCGCACCAGCCGCTGGCTGATCACCTGCGACCATGCCTCGAACCGTGTGCCCGCCGATGTGAACGGCGGCGACCTGGGGCTGCCACCGGCGCAGATGCAGCGCCACATCGCCTATGACATCGGCGCGGCGGGGGTCACCCGCCACCTGGCCGAGCTGTTGCAGGCGCGCGCCATCCTGGGCACGTTTTCGCGCCTGGTGATCGACCCGAATCGGGGCGAAGACGACCCGACCCTGGTGATGCGCATCTACGACCACACCATCATCCCCGGCAACCGCCACATCGATGACGCGGAAATCGCCCGCCGCCTGGACGCCTGGCACCGGCCCTATCACGCGGCCTATGAAGACCTGGCGGCGCGCGTAGGCGATACTGTGATCGTGGCGGTTCACAGCTTTACCCCACGGCTGAATTCGCGCGCCCCGCGGCCGTGGCATATCGGGCTCTTGTTTGCCCAGGACGAACGGCTGTCGGCGCCGCTGCTGGACCGTCTGCGGGCGCAGGGCGAGTTGTGCGTCGGCGCGAACGAACCCTATGCCGGGCATTTGCCGGGGGATTCGATCGACCGCCACGCCTTGCAAAAGGGCCGCCCAAACGTGCTGATCGAACTGCGCCAGGACCTGATCGAAACCGACGCCGGCCAGCGCGAATGGGCCGAAAGGCTGGCCCCGATGCTGACCGATGTGCTAGAAAGCGGTGATTTCTGAAAGGATACGACCCATGGACGACCGGATGCGCATCGAACTGGAAGCCGCCGCCTTTCGCCGGCTGCGCAGGCACCTGATGGAGGACCGCAAGGACGTGCAGAACATCGACCTGATGAACCTGGCCGGGTTCTGCCGCAACTGCCTGAGCCGCTGGTATCAGGAAGCCGCCGCCGAGCGCGGCATCGAGATGAGCAAGGACGAGGCGCGCGA
>JAJRUE010000291.1 GCA_024277955.1 Alphaproteobacteria bacterium
CATCGCCACACCGCTGCCGTGATAGGCCAGCGCCGCGAACTGGTTCTGCTGCGGCAGGGCACCAACGAAGGCGGCCAGTGTGCGGGAAACGGCGGCGAGGCCGGACCAGAAATACGGCGTCTCGATATGCGCCCAGGCGGGGAATATCCCCTCGAAGCTCGCACGGATGGCACGGCGCATGGCGGCCTCGTCCCGCGGCGAGAGGTTGGTGCCGCCGCGCATCCCGAACAACAGGCGCTTGTCCGGCAGCAGGCGGATGTAGTGCAGCAGGTGGCGGGTGTCGGCGGTCAGTTCTTGCGCGCTCCACCCCTGATCGGCCAGCTCCGTATCTGTCAGCGGGCGGGTGACGAGGATATTCGACAGCACCGGCAGGAACCAGCCCGTCAGCGCGTTGCGCCCGTCCTCGGAATAGCCGTTGGTGGCGTGCAGCACCTTGTTGGCCACCACCGTCCCGTGTGGCGTGCGCAGGTGATAGCCGTCGCGCACTCGCCGGTTCCGCCCCTGCACGGGTGTCTCGCCATAGATCGGCACCCCCGCCGCCTGCACCGCCCGCGCCAGCCCCAGCGTATATTTCAGCGGGTTGAGGCCAAAGCCGAGCGGGATGTGGATGCCGCCGTGAAAGGCCGGACTGTGAAGCCCGTGCTCCTTCAGGGCCTCCCGCGTCAGCACCGGCGCGGTGATCCCGCGGTGGCGGTGCAGGAACTCGGCCTCTGCCGTCATATCGGCAAAGTCGCGCGGGCGGTGGGCGAGGATATATTCGCCGTGGCCGTTTTTGTCGGCGTCGATGTTGTGGGTCTCCAGCATCTCCGCCACATGGTCGATGGAGGCGGCCTGCGCCTTGAAAAACGCCTGCGCCTGCGTGGTGCCGAAGCGCTTCAGGATGTCCGCGTCCGAGAGTTTCGTGCCGCCCAGACAGGCAAAACCGCCGTTGCGCCCCGAGGCACCCCAGCCGGGCCATGTGGTATCAACGATACAGCAGTCGATCCCCAGTTCCGCCAGCCGCAGCGCCGCATTGAGGCCGGTGACACCGGCGCCGATGATCGCGACCTCGCAAGAAGTATCGCCCGCCAATGCGGGCGGGCGCGGGGTTTCAATGGTGTTTTGCCAGTAGTTTTCCGGACCGGGCGCGGCCCGATAGGCGTTGGCGTGATAGAGCCGCATGGCCGCTACTGGTTGGCAGCGGCGGCGGCTTCTTTCGCTTCGGCTTCGCGGATCAGCGGCATGAATCGCTCTTCCAGCACTTTCGGAGTGATGGCGCCGGTGTGGCGATAGAGGATGGTGCCGTTACCGTCGACGATGAAGGTCTCCGGCAGGCCGTAGACGCCCCAGTCGATGCCGTTGCGGCCCTGCCGGTCGGTGCCGATCTTGGTGAACGGGTCGCCGAGCTCGTCAAGGAAACCTTGCGCGTTGTCCGGCGCGTCCTTGTAGTTGATGCCGTAAAGGGTCATGCCGCTGGCGGCCATCTCGGTCAGGATCGGGTGTTCGGCGCGGCACGGCGGGCACCAGCTGGCCCAGAAGTTGACGATCTTCACCCCTGGCGCGCGCAGGTCGGCGTCGGTGGGCGGCGGGTCGGCGCGCAGGTTGCCCAGATCGATCGAGGGGGTCTCGCGCCCGATCATCGTGCTGGGCAATACGTTGCCGTCCTTGCGCACCAGCCCGAAAAAGAACAATCCGCCGAGCAGCAGGAAAATAAGCGGGGGGGCGAGCATTGCCGGTTTGATTTTAGCCATTGCGGCGGGCCTCCAGTTCTTCGAGTTCGCGTTTGGATTTGCGCGCGCTGCGCAGCGACAGCCATGTCAGCAGGCCGGTTAGCACGATGGTCACGATATAGGCGTTGATGACGGTCGCGGCGTATTTTCCCAGTTCAGGCCACATTAGCGTGCCTCCCTCTGTTGCAATGCGCGGATGCGGCGGTTGCGGATTTCGGTGCGGGTGCGCAGCAGCAGCAGCGCGATGAACAGCAGCACGAAGCCGCCGATGGCCAGCAGCAGCGGCTGGTAGTAAACATCCGAGACGTGATCTTCCTTGTCCAGCGACAGCGAGGCGCCCTGATGCAGCCCCTGGTTCCAGAAATTCACCGCATAGCGCGACAGGATGGCAAAGACCGAACCGACCATGGCCAGAACCGAGGTCAGGTCGGCGGCTTTGTCTTCTTCCTCGATGGCGGTCCAGAGGGCCATGTATCCGAGATAGAAGATAAACAGCACAAGGAACGAGGTCAGGCGCGGGTCCCACGCCCAGTAGGTGCCCCACATCGGCTGGCCCCAGATGGCACCGGTCAGGATGGCGATGACGGTCATCACCATGCCGATGGGCGCCGCCGCCTTGGCCGCGAGGGCCGAGACATGGTGGCGCCGGATCAGCCAGATCAGTGAGGCGACGAACATCATCACCCAGGCATTGATGGCCAGCATGGCGGTGGGCACGTGGATGTAGATAATCTTCACGGTGGAGCCGAACTGGTCGGCCTCGGGGGTGAAGAAAAAGCCCCAGATCAGGCCGGTGGCGATCAACAGCACGGCGGATACGCTGAAATACGGCAGCACTTTGCCGGATAGGCGCATGAAGCGGACTGGATTGGCGAATTCCCAAATGGACATGTCGAATTCCTATTCTCTGTTGCGGAGCGACGCAATCGTCAAGGTATCACAGCTCCGTTAGCGCATGTGCATGCGTAATGCCGCAGCCGCGGCAAAGGGCGTCAGGGCCAGGGTGAAAAGGGTGATCCCCGCCAGCAGCAGGAAGGCGGACATCGGGTCGGCACCGTCAGCCGCGGCGGAAACCGTGCTGGCACCGAAAATCAGGGTCGGGATATAGAGCGGCAGCACCAGCAGCGACAGCAGCAGCCCGCCGCGCCGGATACCGACGGTCAGCGAGGCACCGATCGCGCCAAGGAAGTTCAGCGCCGGTGTGCCGACGGCGAGGCTGGCGATCAGCCAGACGAAACCGGAGTCGGGCAGGTTCAGCGTCAGCGCCAGCACCGGCGCGGCAACGATCAGCGGCAGGCCGGTGGTTAGCCAGTGGGCGAAAGCCTTGATCGCCACCAGCCCTTCGAGGGGCATGGGCGAGAGCGTCAGGATATCCAGCGTGCCGTCCTCGAAATCCGCCTGAAACAGCCGGTCGAGGGACAGAAGCGTCGCCAGCAGCGCCGCGATCCACAACGTGCCGGGCGCGATTTTCGCCAGTAGCGAGGGCACGGGACCGACGCCGAAGGGGATGAGCAGCACGACGATCAGGAAAAACGCGAGGCCCAGCCCCGCGCCGCCGCCCGAACGCAGCGACAGGCGCAATTCGCGCGCCAGCAGGGCGAAGGCAGGGCTCATGTCCAGTCCTCCGACAGGAAAGGGTCGGTGGTTTCGGCGTGCTGGGCCTCGGTCAGGGGTTGCAGCAGCAGCTCCTGCGGGTCGGCAAGGCCGAGGTCGATATGGGTGGCGATCAGCGCCATGCCGCCCGCGGCGCAATGCTGGGCAATGATTTCGGCAAAGCGCGCGGTGGTTTCCACGTCGAGCGACACGGTCGGCTCGTCCAGCAGCCAGAGCGGGCGGTCGGAAACCACAAGCCGCGCCAGCCCGAGGCGGCGTTTCTGTCCGGCAGAACAGGCATGCGCAGGGCGGTCCCAGATTTCGGCGAGCGAGAATTTTTCCACCGCTTCGTCGATGGAACCGCCGCCGAAGAGTCCGGCCCAGAAGGTCAGGTTCTCGGCCACGGTCAGTTGCGGCTTGATGGCGTCCAGATGTCCGGCATAGGCGATCTGTTCCTGCACCGCGTCGCGGTCGTCCGAGAGCCTCGTGCCGTTGAGTTCAACCTCGCCATCCGCATCCAGCATCCCTGCCAGCACCCGCAGAAGGGTGGATTTGCCGACACCGTTCGGGCCGCGCAGCATCATGGCATGGCCGTTTTCCAGCGAAAACGACAGGCCGGAAAATATCAGGCGGCCACTGCGATAGCAGGTCAGATCGGAGGCATTCAGACTCATGCTTCCCGACTACCCTATTTGTTCCGGCGGGGAAAGAGTGGTTCGCTGGCGCTTGACGCCGCAATGCGCGAACTGTATACAATTGCACACAAAGCGGATTTGTCCCATTGTTCCCCTCGGGGATTCGGGGCATACGCACAGGGGATTTACCAACAAACAGCCATCGGAGGCCTTAATGACCATCCAAGTCGGAACCGATACCGCCAACACTCGCCGCGACCTGAAAGCCGGTTCGCAAACGGTGTCCTATTACTCCATCAAAGCGGCCGAGGCCGCCGGACTGGGCGATTTCTCGCGCCTGCCGGCCTCGCTCAAGGTGGTGCTGGAAAACATGCTGCGGTTCGAGGACGGCAAGACGGTCACGCTCGACGATATCAAGGCGTTCTCCGAATGGGCGACGCAAGGCGGCAAGAACCCGCGGGAGATCGCCTATCGCCCCGCCCGCGTGCTGATGCAGGATTTCACCGGTGTGCCTGCTGTCGTCGACCTTGCGGCCATGCGCGACGGGATTATCGGGCTGGGAGGCGATCCGGAAAAGATCAACCCGCTCAACCCCGTCGATCTGGTGATCGACCATTCGGTGATGATCGACGAATTCGGCAATCCGCGCGCCTTCCGCATGAATGTGGAACGCGAATACCAGCGCAATATGGAACGCTATACCTTCCTGAAATGGGGGCAGTCGGCGTTTAACAATTTCCGCGTGGTGCCGCCGGGCACGGGGATCTGTCACCAGATCAACCTCGAGTATCTGGCGAAAACCGTCTGGACCGATACGGACCAGAACGGCCGCACGGTGGCCTACCCCGACACGCTGGTCGGCACCGACAGCCACACCACCATGGTCAACGGTCTGGCGGTGCTGGGCTGGGGTGTTGGCGGAATCGAGGCCGAGGCGGCGATGCTCGGCCAGCCGATTTCCATGCTGATCCCCGAGGTTGTCGGCTTCGAGCTGACCGGCGAGATGATGGAAGGCACCACGGGCACCGATCTGGTGCTGAAGGTTGTCGAGTTGCTGCGTGAAAAAGGCGTGGTCGGCAAATTCGTGGAATTCTACGGCGAGGGTCTGGACCGTCTGCCGCTGGCAGACCGCGCCACCATCGCCAATATGGCCCCCGAATACGGCGC
>JAJRUE010000292.1 GCA_024277955.1 Alphaproteobacteria bacterium
CGGGTCTGGCTGCCGGGCTGGATGGCGCGTTGGCGTCTGTCGGGGCGGCTGATCGGCAGGGGGCTGGCGCGGCTGCTGCCGGCGGCGCGCTGGCTGGACGCGCGCACCGGGCGCAGGTTGGGGGCGCTGGCCGAGGGGGCGCTGGCAGAACGGCTGGCGGGGCTCGCGATGCTGGCGCTCAGCCTGCTGGCGACGCTGGCGGGGCTGGTGCCGGGCATCCCGACGCTGGTTTCGGCGGTGGTGCTGTTGCTGGCCTTCGGGTTGCTCTTGCGCGACGGGGTGGTGATGGCGCTGGGCTATGCGGCGATCGGGGCGGTGGTGTGGGCGGCGGTGGCGCTCTGGGCCTGAGGGCTGGCGGGCTGGATGGGGCAGGGCCTCCGGCGGGGATATTTTCGGACAGAAGAAGCCGGGGCGGTGCGGGTCGCGCCGCGACGTAAGGCTTGTGGCGCAGGGCGGGTTTCGCGCTATGATGTGGTGGTGGGTCCAGAGTTGGTTTGCTGCGGAGACGGCGCATGGTCAGGGTGATATCGGTCAATGGCGCGGACCGGCAGGTGGACCTGCCGGATGAGGTGCCGCTGTTGTGGGTGCTGCGCGACGAGCTGGGCTTGACCGGCACGAAATACGGCTGCGGCGTTGGCGCCTGCGGGGCCTGCACGGTGCATCTGGGCGGGGTCGCGGTGCGGTCGTGTCAGGTTGCGCTGGGCGATGTGGACGGCCCGGTGACCACCATCGAAGGGATCGGGACGCCGCAAGACCCGGCGCTGATCCAGCAGGCCTGGATCGACAACCAGGTGCCGCAATGCGGCTACTGCCAGTCCGGGCAGATCATGCAGGCGGCCAGTCTTCTGGCGGAAAACCCGGCGCCGAGTGACGCCGAGATCGACGCCGCCATGTCCGGGAACCTGTGCCGCTGCGGCACCTACAAGCAGATCCGCGCCGCGATCCACGACGCCGCGCGCCGGCTGCGCGGGGGCTGAGGCCGTGGGACGCATCGCAAAATATACCCGCCGCGGCTTTCTGATCGGCTCTTTCGCGGTGGCCGGCGGGGTTGGCTTTGGGGTTTGGGAAAAGCTGCGGGTTCTGCCCAACCCGCTGGCGCCCGAGGCGGGCGGCGTTGCGCTCAACCCTTACCTGATCATCGCGCCGGACGGCATCAGCGTGATCGCGCCGCGCGCCGAGATGGGCCAGGGGGTGCAATCGACGCTGGCGGCGCTTGTCGCCGAAGAACTGGACGTGGACCCCACCGGGTTGAAGGTGCTGCACGGCCCGCCGGCGCAGACCTATTACAACGCCGCGCTGCTGGCCGGCCACGCCACCTATGACGACCAGGCGGCCCCCGGCCCGTTCCAGGCCTTCGTGTCCTCGGCGGTCGAAGTGCTGCCCAAGATGCTGGGGTTGCAGGTGACGGGGGGCTCGACCTCGATGGTGGACGGGTTCGAAAAGATGCGCCTGGCCGGGGCGACGGCGCGCGAAACCCTCAAGCTGGCGGCTGCGGCGCGGCTGGGGGTGGCGGCGCAGGCGCTGCGCACCCGGGCCGGGGCGGTGATCGCGCCCGACGGCACGACCCTGAGCTATGGCGAGCTGGCCGCCGATGCCGCCGGGATCGATCCGCCGCGCGGGGTTGCGCTGCGGCCCCCGTCGGCCTGGAAATACCTTGGCCGCGACGTGCCGCGCGCCGATGCCCCGGCCAAGTCCACCGGCACAGCCCTGTTCGGGGCCGATCAGCGCCTGCAGGGGATGCGCTTTGCCACGGTGCGCATCTGCCCGCGGCTTGGGGCGGGGATGGTGTCGTTCGACGCCAGTGCTGCCGAAAACATGCCCGGCGTCGAGCGGGTTCTGGACCTGGGCGACGGGATCGCGGTGGTCGCCAGCAACACCTGGCTGGCGTTTCAGGCGGCCGAGGCGGTCGAGATCGAATGGGAAGAGGCACCCTATCCGCAGACCTCCGATGCGCTCTGGCGGGCGGTCGAGGCGGCGCTTGACGGTCCGCCGAACCTGGTGGTCGACGAAAGCGGCGACGTTGGCGCCGCCGAGGCCGGCGACGTGATCAGCGCCGAATACCGCGCGCCCTATCTTGCGCATGCGACGATGGAGCCGATGAACGCCACCGCCTGGCTCAGAGACGGCAAGCTGGACATCTGGTGCGGGATCCAGGCGCCGCTTCTGGGGCGCGACAAGGCGGCCGCGGCGGTCGGGTTGGACAAGCGCGATGTGACGCTGCATGTCCCGTTTCTTGGCGGCGGCTTTGGCCGGCGCACCGAGCCGGACGCGGCGGTGCTGGCGGCGCGCGTCGCCGCGGCGATGCCCGGGGTGCCGGTCAAGGTGATGTGGAGCCGCGAAGAGGACATGCGCCACGACTTTTACCGCCCGGCGGCGGTGGCGCGGATGCGTGGGGCGGTGAGGGACGGCAAGGCGGTGATGCTGGATGCGCATATCGCCGCGGCCTCGGTCACCAGGCAATCGGCGGTGCGCGCGGCGGGTTTCGCGCCGCCGGGGCCGGACAGGCTGCACCTGGACGGGGCGATCGACCAGCCCTACGCCATCGCCAACACCAGGTTCAGCGGCTATCTTGCGGATGTGGCGGTGCCGGTGGGCTACTGGCGTTAGGTCGCGGCATCGTTCAACGGCTTTTTCCACGAAAGCTTTGTCGACGAACTGGCGGTGGCGGCGGGGGCCGATCCGCTGGCCTTCCGGTTGGACATGGTTTCGCAGGCGCATCCGGCCTCGGCCAGGGTTCTGGAGAGCGTTGCGCGCATGTCCGACTGGCGCAATCGGCCCGATGGGGTCGGGCGCGGGGTGGCGTTTACCTGGAGTTTCGGCACCCCGGTGGCCGAGGTGGTCGAGGTGGCCGACAGCGATGCGGGCATCCGCATCACCCGGGCCTGGATCGCCTGCGACGTGGGCATCGCGCTGAACCCGCGCAACATTCGCGCCCAGATGCAAAGCGCGCTGATCTATGGGCTCTCGGCGGCGGTGCATGGCGAAATCACCTTTGACGGCGGCGAGGTCGAGCAGTTCAACTTTCCCGACTACGACGCGCTGCGGATCGGTTCGGCGCCCGAGGTTGAGGTGGAAGTGCTTGAAAACAATACTCGAATGGGGGGCGTTGGCGAGCCGGGGACACCGCCTTCGATGGCGGCGCTGGCCAATGCGCTGTTTGATCTGACCGGGGTGCGGGCGCGCGAACTGCCCTTGACGAGCCGGTTCGATTTCGCGCTTTGAGCGGGCCAGGCCAGACCGGGGGCCAGCCCCCGGACCCCCGGGATATTTTCGAAAAGAAGAAGCGGGCGCGGAAATGAACGATCATTCATTTATTCTTGCAATCGGGCGGGCGGCGGGTCAGGTTTGGCGCGGGTTCAAATGTTGGAGGGCCGGATGAAGATTTCGGGTGATACGGGCGTCGTGGTGACCGGCGGCGCGTCGGGGCTGGGCGAAGCGGTGGCGCGCGTGCTTGCCGGAGCCGGGGCGCAGGTGACGATCTTTGACATGAACGAGGCCGCCGGGCAGGCGGTGGCGGGCGAGATCGGCGGGGCGTTCTGCAAGGTGGATGTGAGCGATCCGCAAAGCGTGGCGGCGGGGTTTGCGGCGCAGTCGGGGGCGCCTTTGCGGGTGGTGGTCAATTGCGCCGGGATCGCCGCCGGGGCCA
>JAJRUE010000293.1 GCA_024277955.1 Alphaproteobacteria bacterium
GACCGTGCTGGGCGAAACCGTCGGCCCCCACCGGATGGCCGCCTGCGCCGTCGGGTTTGCCGGCACGCTGCTGGTGGTGCAACCGAACTTCGCCCAGGTCGGCGCGCCGGCGCTGCTGCCGCTGGCGGTGGCGCTCATCTTCGCGCTGTTCATGCTGACCACCCGCACGATCGCCCGCGACATCGACCCGGTCACCCTGCAATTCACCAGCGGCATCGCCGCCAGCGCGCTGCTGGTGCCGGCGCTGCTGCTGGGGCCCGCCGTGCTGGGCACGTTACCCGCCACGCTGCCTTCGGCGCCCCAGGCCGGGCTGCTGATGCTGATGGGCGGGGTGGGCACCGGTGCGCACCTGCTGATGACCTGGTCGCTGCGCCTGGCCCCGGCGGCGACGCTGGCGCCGATGCAATACCTGGAAATCCCCTTTGCCACGCTGATCGGCTGGCTGCTGTTTGAAGACCTGCCCAACGGGCTGGCGGCGGTCGGCATCGCGACCACCGTCGCCGCCGGCCTGTTCGTTATCTGGAAGGCCCGCCCCGGCCCAGAACCCGCACCGCTTCGTCCAGCGCCGCCAGCGGCAGAATGACCAGCATCCCCGGCCCCTCGAAGCCCAGCTGCACCGGCCCTTCGCCAGCCCGGTTCGACGTGCCGATCCGCCCGCCCGGCGCAAAGTCCAGCCCCGCGATCGGCCAGTCCAGCCCCCGCGACCAGCCGCGCACCGGGGCCATCGGAAACAGCGAAACCCGGCTGCCCGGCGCCAGATCCAGGGCCGCTTCGCCCGGCAGGTGAAACACGATGTCGCGCTCGCCGATCAGGATGCACGGCCCCCCCGGATTGCGCACCAGCGCGTTGAAGGCGGCCAGCTGGTGATCCAGCCGCGCCCCCAGAAACCCGACCCCCAAAATCAGCGGCGCACGCAACCGGGCCAGGCATTTTTCAAAGTCGGTGCTGTCCTGTTCGGCAATGTGATGCCGGTCGCCAACTGGAATTTTCGCAAGGTTTGGCCTATCTAGAGAGTCGAGATCGCCGATCACCTTTTTTGGGGTCTTGCCATAATTTAGTACCATTTGCGCCCCACCATCGGCGGCGACCAAATAAGGAGCATGGGCAAGCGCGGCCTGCAATTGGCCCTTGTGGGCCTGGCCCGCACCAACCAGAGTGATGTTTTCGGGTGTCTGAACAATGATATCATCCATGCCACAATTCCCCGGCGTTTTGGAAACAATCCATATTCTGACCCCAAAAAAATCATGCGCGTTGCCCAGGTCCGTTCCTATTTGCGAACCATTGGATGGTAAACACAGACTTGCTGGATCGGGGGAGAAAGCGAAAGAGACATGATGGGGCCGAGCAAAATCCTGACCGTATCTTACGGGACGTTTTCGTGCACGCTGGAAGGGTTCGACGACCCTTTCGCGACCATGCGCGGGATCGCCGAGTATTTCCGCGACCTTGCCGCCGAGGACCGCTACTTTGGCGCCGAACCGCCGCAGCCCGACGCCGAGATGCTGCACCGGATCGCGGAACGCGAGGTCCAGCGCCGCGTGGAAGCGCGCGTCGGCGACAATTCGGTGGTGCTGCGCCAGCTTGACGGCGCGCCGGATGAGCCGGGCGAACCCGAAGCCGCCGCCGAACCCAGTGCCGAGCCCACCGCCGACACCGATGCTGCCAGGGCCCAGCCCGGTCCGGCCGCCGCCGCGCCCTCTGCGCGGATCGAAGCCGCGCCGGTCGCCGCTCAGCCCCCCGCCCAACCCGCCGCGCCCGCCGAAACCGTGGCCGAGCGGCTCGCGCGGATCCGGGCGGTGGTTGCCGAGGACCAGAACGCCTATACCGAAGACGAACAGGACGACGCCGCACCCTTCGTCACCGCGCCGATCTCGGCCGCGTTCGAGGATGTGGAGGATCTGCAGGATCAGGCCCCCGTCACCAGCCCCACACCCAAAGCCGCCCCCAAAGCCGCTGATGCCGCCCCTGACCAGGCCGCCAGCCCGGCGGAGATCGCCGAAGACGCAGGGGAGGATAGCGACGGGGATCACAGCGACGACGGCCTGGCCGAGATGGTCGCCGCCGTGCGCGACGCGGCCCCCCAGGACGATGCGCCGACCACCCCGGAGGCCCCCGAAGCGGCGGCCACCGCGGATGAAGAGGTGCTCGACCAGGAATTCGAAACCGAATTCGAAGCCTTCCAGAAGGCCGAGGCCCTTGCCGACCCCGACGCCCCGGCCATCGCCCGCGTCGTCAAGATGCGCCGCGAGGATTTCGAAGGCGTGGTCGAAGCCGGCGGCTTGGCCGAGGTGGAAACCCCCGAGATGGACGCCACGGTGGTCGAGGCCGAAGTCGCTCAGCCCGAAACCGCCGGCGCGCCGGACGCGGCCGACGAAACCGACGCCGCAGGCCAGGACGCCCCGGAAGACATCCGCCAGGAAACGCCCGAAACCGCCGAAGCCGACGACGACGCGCAGGGCGAACAGGACGACCTGGCCCAAAGCACGCTGTCGCCCGAGGACGAAGCCGAACTGATGGCCACGCTCGAAGCGGTCCAGCGCAAGGCCGAAGCCGAGGCGCGCGCCGAAAACGAAGGCCGCGCCATGCTGGAAACCCAGGACATCGAGGCCAGCGCCGATTCGGTGTCGCGCATCCTCGAGGTCACCAACTCGGAGATGGAAGAAAGCGAAGGCACCCGCCGGCGTTCGGCCATCGCCCATCTCAAGGCGGCGGTGGCGGCGACCCGCGCCGACAAGCTGTTGTCGCGCAAGAAGGAAGAAGACGCCGCCGACGAGATGAACCAGTACCGCGCCGACCTTGCCAAGGTGGTGCGCCCGCGCCGGCCCTCGGAAAGCGAGATGCCCAAGAAACGCCGGGTCGCGCCGCTGGTGCTGGTCAGCGAACAGCGGGTTGACGCGCCGGAACCCACGCCTGCGGCCAGCGACGGCCAGCCGGTGCGCCCGCGCCGTGTCTCGGCCGGCAACCTGGCGATCGACGAAGACAACATCGACGCCGACGACGATGGCCGCCACGACAACATCTTCGTCGACCCGGGGTCGTTCCGCGATTTCGCCGCCGAAATGGGCGCCCATGACCTGCCCGACCTGCTGGAAGCGGCGGCGGCCTATACCTCTTTTGTCGAGGGCAATGCGTTCTTCTCGCGCCCGCAGATCATGAAGGCGGTGGCCCAGCTGAACGAAGACAAGCCCTTCAGTCGCGAAGAAAGCCTGCGCTCTTTCGGGCTGCTGCTGCGCCGCGGCAAGATCCGCAAGATCAAGCGCGGCCAGTTCGCGATTTCCGACACGACGCGGTTCAAGCCGCAGCAAACCGCTGTCGGCGAATGACCGCGGCCCCGCTAACGGGCCAAAACGAGGGGCTTTGACAAAGGGGGAGGGCCGCAAGGCCTTCCCCCTGACCTTTTGGGGCGCGCGAACGGGTCGTGGGCGTCGGTACGCGCCCGCCGCCGCGCCCGCCCGAAGGGCGCCAAGGTTTTTTCAAAAACCTTGGCCCGCCCGGCCCAGAGCGGATCACGCCTGAACAGATCCACCACTTCTACAAACAGAGGGCATGCGCCCGCCCGGGCAAAGTGAATTCATCAAACGCGACATGCGCTGGTCACCTGAATCCAACGTTCGCTGCATTGGCTTTCCGCTCCGCCGGATCGCCTGTGATCCGGTTCGCGCCCGACCCCGCCCCCCAGGCGGGCGAGAATTGGTGCCATCGTTTCAACAGGTTGCAACGGCAAGCTCGAGAAAACCCCTGCGCAGATGTCAGGGCGCCCCCCCTCGGGGCCGGGCGCGAACCTCGCCTTGCGCCCGATTTCCAATGACATGGACTACGCGCCCACCCCACCAGGGCCAAATCTCGATCAACCTGCATCGCCAGTTTGGCAGATTTCCGTTCTGACAAGGCACAGGGCCGCAGGAATAGTGGCTCTGTTTCAATGGCCTGTAACGCAGCCGGGGCGGAAATCCGCCGAACCCGAAGGGCACGAAAGGCGCTTCATCTCAGCGGCGCGGGCCGCCTGGAAAGGGAACCACCCTTGCCCGCGCGTCCCGAACCGCTGATATGTCGCGCCTTTCGCGCTGGCGGTGCAGCTTGATCGGGTTTTGACCCTAGCTCTCGGCGTCGCCGTTGTCATCCCCGCGACCACGCAGGGCCGGATCGGCCTGGCCGATGCCCCGAAACACCTTCTTGAACGGCAGGATCCAGGCGATCCCCAGCCCCACATAGACCGCCATTTCCACCAGCACACCGGGCCGCCCGAACCGGTCGTTGATCAGCGCCAGCACGATCATCGCCAGCAGGATGTAGACCGGCAGGCCGATCACCAGGATCACCAGCGACCAGCGGCGGCGGGCCTTGTAGGAAAGTGCCATGGGTGCCCCCTCAGTCGGCAAACGGGTCGGTGACAAGGATGGTATCCTCGCGCTCGGGCGAGGTCGAGACCAGCGCCGCCGGGCAGTCGATCAGCTCTTCGATGCGGCGCACATACTTGATGGCGTTGGCCGGCAAATCGGCCCAGCTGCGCGCGCCCTCGGTGCTTTCGCTCCAGCCGGGGATGGTTTCGTAAATGGGCGTGCAGCGCGCCTGTTCGTCGGCGGCCGTGGGCAGGTGGTCCAGCCGCTTGCCGTCGAGGTCATAGGCGACGCAGATCTTGAGCTCTTCGAACCCGTCCAGCACATCCAGCTTGGTCAGCGCGATACCGTTGATCCCCGATATTGCGCAGCTCTGGCGCACCAGCACCGCGTCGAACCAGCCGCAGCGCCGCTTGCGCCCGGTGGTGGTGCC
>JAJRUE010000294.1 GCA_024277955.1 Alphaproteobacteria bacterium
CTACCCCTTGATCCGCTTTGCCACCGGCGACCTGTCGGCGGTGCTGCCCGGCCAAAGCCCATGCGGGCGCACCAACATGCGCATCAAGGGCTGGATGGGGCGCGCCGACCAGACCACCAAGATCAAGGGCATGTTCGTGCGACCCGAACAGGTGGCCGAACTGGTGGCGCGACATCCCGAAATCGCCCGCGCCCGCGTCATTGCCAGTCGCGAAGGCGAAACCGACGTGATGATCGTGCAGATCGAAACCGGCGCCACCGACCCGGCGCCGTTCGAAGCCAGCGTGCGCGAAACCCTCAAACTGCGCGGCACCGTCGAACTTGTCGCGCCGGGCAGCCTGCCCAACGACGGCCTCGTGATCGAGGACCGCCGCAAATACGACTGAACCGCGCATGCCGCCGCTGTGGACCGGGCTTCTCGTGCTGATCGCGCTGGTCAACGGCGGCTGGATGCTGGCCGACGGGCTGCACGTTCTGCGCCACGGCAGGTATTTCGGCCCCGAAACCCCCGGCCCCTGGCACAAACTGGTACGGACCGCGGGGTTCGACCCCTTAGCGCTTGGCCCGGTTTTTGTGGCGCTGGGGGCGCTGTGGCTGGTGCTCGGCACGGTTGCGCCCACGGCGATCCTGCCGGGCTGGACCCTGGCCGTGCCGGCGGTGCTGACATTGTGGTATCTGCCGGTCGGCACGCTTCTGTCCATCGCCACGCTGATCATCCTGGCGCTGAGCCGCTAGGGCGTTTTGCATTGCAATGAATTCGATCTTGCGCCTGACACAGGGCATGCGCCCGCCCGGGCCGCCATGCGCCCCGGGCGGGGAGAGCGCGACAAGACGCACACGCTCCAATTCGCGGACCCGAACCCCGCCCAACAGGTTTTCCACCACCTGCGGGAATAATTCCGCCCGCCGCCTGTAAGTCATGTAAGGCGCCGCGTCCGGCGACCTTGAACAGGACCTTGCAACCAGGAGAAACCGCATGTTCACCGCCAATTCCAGAAAACTCGCCACGACGCTTGCCCCGGCCCTGCTGGCCGGTGCGCTCGCGCTGACCGGCGCCACCGCCGCCAGCGCTCAGAACATGGCGCAAACCCACATGGGCCACGTTACCACCGGCTGGGGCGATACCCCCGACGGCAAGGGCCTGCTTCCCACCGCCATCGCCGAAGCCCAGACCGCCGTCGTTCACGCCGACCTGATGGTCAAGCAACTCGACAATGTCGACTGGATCAAAACCCACGCCAACCACGTGCTGCACGCCATCGATGCGTCGGCCATCGACGGCGGGCCGGGGCTTGGCTACGGCGTGCTGGCCGCCGCCCAGGGCGTGGTCAAGCATATCGGCCTTGCGGCTGCCCAGGACGATGCCTCGGACAACGTGAAGACCCACGCGGTCCACGTAGCCACCAGTGCGCAGAACACCGTCGACCGGGTCGCCCAGATGAAAAAGCTGATCCGCAAGATCAACGCCACCACCAGCGCTGCCAATGCCGCCAGCGCGGCGCAGGATCTGCAGGCCATCGCCCACCAGCTGCTGGACGGGCTTGACGCCAACCATGATGGCTCGATCGGCTGGCAGCAGGGCGAAGGCGGCCTCAAGGTCGCGGCCAAGCACATGGAAATCATGCGCGCCGGCGAAGGCCTCTGACCCGCCCACAAGACCCCGCGCGGCCCCGGTCCGATCCCCGGTCCGGGGCCGCTTGCGCATTTTCTGCCGCTCGTGGCGCGTTTCCTGCTAGGATGGCCAGATTACCGCCGGCCCCCCGTTTTCAGCAGGACAATTCGCATGACCCATGAAATTCGCAGCGCCACCTTTCCCGAAGACAGCGCGACCGTGCAGCAGCTCTTCACAGGATACCTCGAATTTCTGTTCGAACGGTCCCCCGAAGAACGCGAAAACATCACCCGGAAATACGACCCGGCCCGTATCCCCGAACTGGTCCGGGAATTCGCCCGCACCCACACCCGCCCCAAGGGCGACATCCTGATCGCCCGCATCGACGACCAATGGGCGGGCTGCGGCATGATCCGCGAACAGGAACCCGGGATAGCCGAGATCCAGCGCGTCTTCGTCAACGCGGATGCGCGCGGTCACGGGTTGGGCAAGGCGCTGACCAACGGCCTTGTGGACCGCGCCCGGCAAGCCGGCTACCGGCGGGTGCGGCTGGACACCGGCCGGATGCTGTCCGAGGCGATCGGTCTCTACGAATCCCTCGGCTTCCGCCGGTGCAGCCCCTACCACGCCGACACTCCGCAACTGGATCACCTGCTGGTCTTCTTCGAACTGGAACTCTGACCCCCCCCCAAAACCGCCAACACTCCCCCCTTCTTCTTTTCCCAAATATCCCGGGGGTCCGGGGGCAGCGCCCCCGGCCACGGCGCCATCCCCCCACGCAGCCAAGAAAAAGGGCCGCCGGAAATCCCGACGGCCCTCTTCATAAATTCCGTGGTGCTGCGCCTTAGCCCTGACGCGCCTTGAACCGGCGCTGCGTCTTGTTGATGACGTAGACGCGGCCCTTGCGGCGCACGACCCGGCAATCGCGATGCCGGTTCTTGAGCGAGCGGAGCGAGTTTCTGACCTTCATGGTCCTCTCCTCATTCATGCGGCGCAAGCGGCGCCAAAAACTGTTTGCGCCCAAGGGTGGGCAATGGTGGGCGTAACAAGGTTCGAACTTGTGACCCCTACGATGTCAACGTAGTGCTCTACCACTGAGCTATACGCCCGACTGTTGCGAAACCGCCTGCGCGCCCCGTTCGCGCGGCCTGCACCGAAACGAACAAGACGCGGGTGGGCCCCGCGCCGGTCCGCTGGTCTATAAAAGGAGTCGCGCGTGCTTTCAAGGGCTTTTGGTCACGTTAATATTGCGGCTATATTGAAAGGGTGAAGGAGACATGGATGACCACCGACGCCTACCAGCTGATCATGCCGCGCGAACGCACCACCTGCCTGGTTTTCGCGTCTCCTCACAGCGGTCGGCAGTATGATCCGGCCTTCCTTGCGGCCTCGGTGCTGGACCGGCACGCGATCCGCACTTCGGAAGACGCCTTTGTGGACCTGCTGTTTGGCGCGGCGCCGCAATTCGGGGCGCCGTTGCTCAAGGCCTGCGTGCCGCGCGCCTTTCTCGACCTGAACCGCAGCGCCGACGAACTGGACCCGGCGTTGATCGACGGGGTGCGGCGCGCCAGCGGCAATCCGCGGGTGTCCTCGGGGCTGGGGGTGATCCCGCGGGTGGTGGCCAACGGGCGCGCGATCTACCGCGGCAAGCTGAGCAAGGCCGAAGCCGAAGCCCGGCTGCGCCAGTTCTGGCACCCTTACCATGTGCGCCTGCAGGGGCTGCTCAGGGAAAGCCGCGATCTGTTTGGCGAAGCGATCCTGATCGACTGCCATTCGATGCCGCACGAGGCGATCGAAGCGCTGAACCACGGCAAGGGCACGCGCCCCGACGTGGTCCTGGGCGACCGTTTCGGCGCCGCCGCCGGGGCCGAGGTGGTGGAACGCATCGAAACCGCCTTTGCCAACGCCGGGCTGCAAGTTGCGCGCAACGCCCCCTTTGCGGGGGCCTTTACCGCCCAGCACTATGGCCGCCCGTCGCGCGGTCAGCACGTGGTCCAGATCGAAATCGACCGCAGCCTTTACATGGACGAAGCGCTGATCCGCCCGAACGACAATTTCGACGAGCTGCGCGCCCTGGTGACCCATGTGATTGCCGACATTTCGCGCTTTGGCCGCGACAAGTCGCGCCTCGCCGCCGAATAGCCGCCCGCTCGACCCGCCGCGCGACCCGCGCCGCCAGCCCGCCGCAGAAAACCACGGCCCCGCGCCCCGGCCAGCCCGCTGCGGGGAACCTCGGACCGCCCCCCCACGCCGACCGCCGACCTGCCCACCGGCAAGGCCCCGCCGGTTTCCGGCCGCGAATGCCCTTGGCATCGGCGCTGCGAATTGCGACAAACGGGGCGGCCCCGCCGGGGCCATCCGTTCAAATCCAGGGGGTGCCATGTCCGCCATTTCGTCTGTCCGTTTCCGAAACCTCGCCCTTGGCCTGGCCGCGCTGCTGCTGGCCGGCTGCGGCCTGCCCGCCAAGGTGGACGAACCGCCGGTGGACATGGGCAATTTCCGGCTTGGCTTCAACATCGTGGTGGTCGACGGCCCCCAGATCGGTCCGTTTTCGCGCAAGGCCACCGACGAAGAATGGCAGGCCGCGCTGACCAGGGCCATCGACCGGCGCTTTGGCAGTTACCAGGGCGACAAGTATTACCACATCGGCGTCAAGCTTGACGGCTACGCC
Organism: Alphaproteobacteria bacterium; assembly: GCA_024277955.1. Taxonomy (GTDB): domain Bacteria; phylum Pseudomonadota; class Alphaproteobacteria; order Rhodobacterales; family Rhodobacteraceae; genus JAJRUE01. The sequence goes on from JAJRUE010000294.1 coordinate 4,283, forward strand.
CTGGCGCGCGCCGGGGTGCCGGTGGTCTTCACCCCCAAATCCTTTGTCGTGGTCACCGTCAACATCTGGGACGACGCCACACAGACCCGGCTCAACACCGAAGAAAAGGCGCTTTCGGTGTTCGAAGGCATTTCCGGCAAGTCGATCATCGGCACCGGCCTGGTGATGACCCGCGATCAGCAGATGGAGCTTCTGGCCAACAACACCGCCAAGGCGATCCAGGACTGGATCCTGCAAAACCCCGAATGGATCGGCCTGCCGCCCCGCGCGGGTGACGCATCGAGTGACACCACCGGCGACGCCGCCCGGGGCGACGGGCAGCAGGCCGGGCAGGGGGATGCGGTCGCCGGCGGGCAGGGCGGTGGCGCGACCGGCACGCCCGGCGCACAAACCAGCCCGGCGCCCGGCAACTGACGCTTGATTTTTCCTCGCCGACCCAGTAACGAGCGCCGGACATCAAACCGGGCCGCTCTGGCCCCTTCAAGGACAAGGCAAAAGGGCCATGGCAAAGGAAAAGTTCGAACGCACGAAACCGCACGTCAACATCGGCACGATTGGCCACGTTGACCACGGCAAGACGACGCTGACGGCGGCGATCACCAAGTATTTCGGCGACTTCACGGCGTATGATGAAATCGACGGCGCGCCCGAGGAAAAGGCCCGCGGCATCACGATTTCGACCGCGCATGTGGAATACGAGACCGAGAACCGCCACTACGCCCACGTGGACTGCCCCGGCCATGCCGACTACGTGAAGAACATGATCACCGGTGCCGCCCAGATGGACGGCGCGATCCTGGTGGTGTCGGCCGCCGACGGCCCGATGCCCCAGACCCGCGAGCACATCCTCTTGGGTCGCCAGGTCGGCA
>JAJRUE010000295.1 GCA_024277955.1 Alphaproteobacteria bacterium
ATTGCACAAAGGCGGCCCAGTGGCCGTTACCTTCGACGATATCGATCAGGAACGGGAAAAACATCGTCGCCCCGAGGGTGACGATCAGCAGGCCGATGAAATATCCCACGGGGCGAAGGTCAAACATGGGCGCAAGGCTTGGCGGGGTGCGGGGGCGGTGTCAAGCCGCTCTTTGGGCTGTGCGCGGCAGGCGCGCTCGAGGGGGGGCTGCCTGCCCCCCGCCCTTGCGGGCGCCCCCCGGGGATATTTTCGGACAGAAGAAGCTCAGCCGACGTGGAACAGGGTGGAAAACAGTTTCGGATCCAGGCTTTCGTCGGCGAAGGTGTCGCCTTCGGTGAGGATCGAGACCGCATCGTGGCTGTGCAGGCTTTCCTGGTGGCTGGCGATGATGCGGAAGTCGCCCACGCGCGGATCGTTCTGCAGGGCTTCGGAAAACAGCCGGGCCGCGTCTTCGACGAAGATCGGGTGGGCCGCGTTCAGTTCGGCGAACGCCTGTTCGTCTTCGCGTTTCACCATGACCTGGGTTTCGGTGGGCACCGCGGCGCGGCAATGGTCGATCAGGTCTTCGAACCACAGGCAGGGCCCGTCGCAATCCATCACCGCCGAAATGCGCGCAACCGAGCGCTGCGAATGCGGGGTCGCCAGCTGGCCGCGCTGCTGGCGGGCGTGTTCCGAGAGCTCCAGCGAACACGGGCAGGTCGAGGAATAGACATAGTCCAGGTGGATGATCTTCTTGCGCACCCCCTGGGTTTCCACCAGTTCCAGCGCGATGTCGTAATACTGAAAGCCGCTGAGCCCCGAGCGCAGCGAGCCCATGCGCACCGGGAAGGAAAAGCGCATCATGATGCGGGCATCGAAACTGTCGAGGTCGCTCTTGTAGGCGTCCAGCGCGGTTTCGATCACGTCAAACGAAAAGGTCTTTTCGGCGTAGCGGTAGAACGACCGCATGATCCGCGACATGTTGATGCCCTTCTTGCCGGCATCCAGGCTGACGGTGCCGGTGACCGAGGTTTCCAGCGTCACGTCGCCGCCGTCGCGGGTGTGAAAGCGGATCGGCAGGCGGAAATTGGAAATGCCGACATGTTCGATATGGCGCTTGGCGCCCTTGATCAGGCTTTCCGGGCCGTTCTGCAGGTCGGGCAGCGAGGCGCGATAGGCTTCGTCCACCTCGAATTCCTCGGGGTAAGCGCGCATCAGGGCCGGGTAGTTGCCCAGTTCGTGGCCCGGCAGCAGGCGGGCGATGTTGGGGTGCAGATCGGCGATTTCCGTGGGCGTTGCGGTTTCGGCCCAGGTTTTCAGCGTTTCAAGCGCGGCTTCGGCGGCCGCGCGTTCGGGGGCGGGTCGCGCCTTGCCGGACTGGATGTTCATCGGGTGGTCCCCCCTGTGGTCTGTTCGCCGGTCCAACTTAGGCGCTTTGGCACGCGATTCCAAATCCCGCGCGCAAGATCGCGACCTTTTGCGCGCCTCAGGCGGCGTCGAGCGCCTGCAGCACATCGCCGATCAGGTCGTCGCCATCTTCCAGCCCCAGCGAGATGCGCACCAGCCCCGGCGTGATCCCCAGCAGGGCCTTCTGATCGTCCGGCAGGCGCTGGTGGGTGGTGGTGGCGGGATGGGTGACGATCGACTTGGCATCGGCGAAATTGTTAGAAATCGTGAATATTTCCAAGGCGTTGAGGAACCGGAACGCGGCATCCTTGCCGCCCTTCAGGTCGATCGCCAGGACGGTGCCGCCGGCCTCCATCTGGGCGCGGGCCAGCGCGTGCTGCGGGTGGCTCGGATGGTGCGGGTAAAGCATCCGCGCCAGCTTTTCATGGCCGGCCAGCGCCTCGGCCAGCGCTGTGGCGGTGGCGGTCTGGGCGCGCACCCGCAAATCCAGCGTTTCCAGCGATTTCAGCATCACCCAGGCGTTGAACGGGCTGAGCGCGCCGCCGGTGTGCTTGGCATAGGGTTCGATCGTGCCGCGGATCAGATCGCGCGCGCCCAGCACCACGCCGCCCAGGCAGCGCCCCTGCCCGTCGACGTGCTTGGTGGTGGAATAGACCACCAGATCGGCGCCGCATTCCAGCGCGTAGGAATAGAGCGGCGTGGCAAAGGCGTTGTCGACGATCACCCGCGCCCCCACCCCGTGCGCCATCTCGCAAACCGCAGCCAGATCAATGACTTCCAGCGTCGGGTTTGAGATGCTTTCCAGAAACACCACCGCCGTGTCGGGCCGCAGCGCCGCGCGCCAGGCCCCCAGGTCGGTGCCATCGACAAAGCTCACCTCGACCCCGAAGCGCGTCAGCACCGTGCCCAGGATGTATTCGCACGATCCAAAGAGCGCGCGCGACGCGACCACGTGATCCCCCGCTTTCAGCAGCGCCATCAGCGCCACGTTCACCGCCGCCATGCCGGATGCGGTGGCAAAGGCATCCTCGGACCCTTCGAGCGCACTGATACGGTCTTCGAACATGCGCACCGTCGGGTTTCCGTAGCGGGCGTAGATGAATTCGTCTTCGCCGGCCTCGATGAACCGCGCCTCGGCCGCTTCGGCGCTGTCATAAACGAACCCCTGGGTGAGAAAGATCGCCTCGCTCACCTCGCCATACTGGCTGCGCCGCGTCCCGGCATGCACCATTTTCGTGCGCTTTTTCCAAGTATTGCCCATTGCCGCGCCTCCTTTGCGCATGAAAAAACCCCCGGGCCACGTCAGAGCGTCGGGGGATTTTCCCTGACCTCTTTAGCGGTGATGTTTAACGTGGCCCGCAATCCGGTGAACAAATCGCCACGACAATCCGGCGATACTCTCATTCCGGGCGACGGTCAACCGCGATGCGATATTTGGCCTTGCAACCGCCGGCGCGATCGCCATCACTTGCACAAACCTTCAGGAGCCCGCCCATGACCGCCCGCGCCCCCGCCCCCATCGACCTCTACTACTGGCCCACGCCCAACGGCAAAAAGATCAGCATCGCGCTGGAAGAGCTGGGCCTGCCCTACACCGTGCACCTGGTGAACATCGGCGCCGGCGACCAGTTCAAGCCCGAGTTCCTCAGGATTTCCCCCAACAACAAGATGCCCGCGATCGTCGACCCTGACGGGCCGGACGGCGCGCCGATCCCGGTCTTCGAAAGCGGCGCGATCCTGCAATATCTGGCGCGCAAGACTGGCAAGCTCCATGGCCGGAACGAACGCGAACGGGTGGCCGTGGAACAATGGCTGATGTGGCAGATGGGCGGGCTGGGGCCGATGGCGGGCCAGGCGCATCACTTCCTGAAATACGCGCCCTCGATGGACCCGCCCCAGGATATTCCCTACGCCAAGGACCGCTACCGCAACGAGGTGGCGCGCCTTTACCGGGTGCTCGACACCCAGCTGGCCGGAAACGAATTCGTCGCCGGCGATTTCCTGTCGATCGCCGATATCGCGATCTGGCCCTGGGCGGTGGGCTGGAAGGACAAGGAACAGACGCTCGACGACAAGCCCAACGTCGCCCGCTGGCTCGACCAGCTCGCCGCCCGCCCGGCCTTCGAACGCGGCACGGCGCTGGCCGCCGACAAGCGCTCTGACCTCAAGACCGACCGCAGGGCCCAGGAAATCCTGTTCGGCAGACAGGGCTGAACCCGCCCCGGAAATCCCGCCGCCCCATCTTCTTCTGTCCGAAAATATCCCCGCCGGAGGCATGAAATCCCGCGCCCGCTAGGGCGCGCTCAGCCCTCGCCGCGGCCGCCATCGCCGTCTTCCGGGTCCGCATCCGGCGAATATTGCACCAGCAAATTCCCCTGGGTCATGAAGAACACGAAAATCGCCGCGGTCAGCCCGAAGGTCTTGAAATTCACCCAGGCGTCGGTGGACATGGTGCGCCAGATGAATTCGTTGAGCACCGCCAGCGCGAAAAAGAAAACGGTGATCCGCCGGGTCAGGATGATCCAGCCCTCGGGTTTGAGCGGCATCACCTCGCCCATCATGTATTCCAGGTAGGACTTGCCGCGCATCAGCCCCACCGCCAGCGTACCGCCCGAGGCCAGGTAAAGGATCGTCGGCTTCATCTTGAAAAAGCTCTCGTCGTTGAAAAAGATCGTGAGCGAGCCGAAGACGACCACCACCACCAGCGTGAAGATCTGCATCCGCGCCAGCTTTCCGGTCATCCGGTAGAGCATCCAGGTGGACAGCGCGATCAGCGGGATGAAGATCGCCGTAACCACGATAAAGCCCGAATAGTCGGTGCCAAGGATATTGAACGTCTTGTCGCGCAGCCGGATGTACAGGATGAAGAACACCAGCACCGGGCCAAGTTCCAGCGCCAGCTTGGTGATGGGCGAAATCTTTTTCTCGGACATGGGCACCCCTTCTTTCAGCCGCCTGTTTCCACGATCACGGCGCCAAGTGCAATCAACATCATCAACAGCAGCCGGAACCGGCCGACGCGCTCCTTCAGCACCAGCCAGCCGATCAGCGCGGCAAACACCGTCGAGGTTTCGCGCGACACCGCCGCTTCGCCGACCTTGTCCAGCCGGGTCGCCAGCATGATCGAACCAAAGCTCGCCAGCGCCACCAGCCCCCCCAGCACCCCGCGCGCCAGCAGAGGCCCCGGCGCCGGGCGCGGCAGCATCTGGCGCCAGCGCAGGTAGGCCGGCAGCGGCAGCGCGAAACCGTCGATGAAGAAGAACCACGCCAGAAAGGTGAACGGATCGGCGGTCGAGCGGATCCCGTAAGCGTCCCAGGTCGTGTAGACCGCCACGAAAGCGCCTGTCAGCACCGCCATCCCCAAGGCCGCCCCCAGCGTGTCGCGGTCCACCGTGACGTGGCGCAGGTTATAGGCCGCCAGCCCGAAGATGCCGCTGACCAGCGTGGCGACCCCCAGCCACTGGGTTGCGGAAAACACTTCGCCGAACAACAGCCCCGCGCCGATCACCGTGAACACCGGACCCGAGCCGCGCACCACCGGATAGACCACCGTGTAGGCGCCGCGCGTATAGGCCAGCGCCTGGGTGATCTTGTAGCCGGTGTGGATCACGAACGCCGCGGCAAAGATCGGCCACATGTGCGCTTCCGGCCAGGGCACCACGAACAGCGCGAACGGCGCCGCCATCAGCCCGTAGGAAAAGTCGATCACCCCGCGGCTCAGCCAGGGATCGTGCCGCCCCTTTTGCAGGGCGCCGAAAAACGCATGCAGCACCGCCGCCGTCAGCGCCAGCACCAGCGCCAGCGTGCGCCCGGCGTCCGTGCCTTCCAGCGATATCAGCCAGGCGCTCATCGCGCGCCGCGCCTTGGGCAGAGGCGGGCCGGGCTGAGGCGGGCCGGTTGGGGGCGGGACGGTTGGGGGCGGGACGGGCGGGGGCGGCCTCGACAGCTGGCGGGGGCGGCGCTAGGCTCGGCGCGGATCATCGCCGGAGGCCCCGCCATGTTCGAAACCCTGTCACGCGAACTTGCCGCCGGTCTGCCGGCCCTGCCGCTGGCGGTAGTGGTGCTGCGCCTGGTGGCGGCGATGGTTCTGGGCGGGCTGATCGGCTGGGAACGGCATTTGCACAACAAGCCCGCCGGCATGCGCACCCACATGATGATTTCGCTGGCGGCCTGCGTGTTCACGCTCGCGACGCTGGGCATGATCGCCAGCGACTGGGGCGCGCAGACCGGCGCGGTCAAGTTCGACCCGCTCCGCCTGACCGCGGCGGTGACCTCGGGGGTGGCGTTTCTGGCCGCCGGCACGATCATCAACGCGCGCGGCCATATCCACGGGCTGACCACCGGGGCGGGCATGTGGCTGGCGGGCGCGCTGGGCATGGCGGTGGGCGCCGGGCAGATCCCGCTGGCGGCGCTGGCCACCGTCATGGCGCTGATCGTGCTGTGGCTGTTGCGCAAGGTGGAACGCGACCTGCCCGACCCGCCGGCAGACGGCCCGCCCGGCTGATCACGCCGCATCTGTCGCCCGGTCGCCAAGATCGGCCCCGGTCAGGGCGCGGGCAAAGTCTTCGGGGTCGAACGGGGCCAGATCGTCGATCTGCTCGCCCACCCCGATCGCATGGATCGGCAGGCCGAACTTGTCGGCCAGCGCCACCAGCACGCCGCCCTTGGCGGTGCCGTCCAGCTTGGTCATCACCAGCCCGGTCACCTCCGAGATGTTCTGGAACACCTCGACCTGGTTCAGCGCGTTCTGCCCGGTGGTGGCGTCCAGCACCAGGAGCGTGTTGTGCGGCGCGGTTTCGTCCTTCTTGCGGATGACGCGGACGATCTGGGCCAGTTCCTCCATCAGATCGGCCCGGTTCTGCAAGCGCCCGGCGGTGTCGATCATCAGCAGATCGGCGCCCTCTTCCTGCGCCTTCGTCATCGCGTCAAAGGCCAGGCTGGCCGGGTCGGACCCCTCGGGCGCGGTCAGCACCGGCACGCCGGCGCGTTCGCCCCAGACCTGAAGCTGCTCGACCGCGGCGGCGCGGAAGGTGTCGCCGGCGGCGATCACCACCTTCTTGCCGGCGGCCTTGAACTGGCTGGCCAGCTTGCCGATCGTCGTGGTCTTGCCCGACCCGTTCACCCCCACCACCAGCACCACCTGCGGCTTTTGCGGATAAAGCGGCATCGGGCGCGCCACCGGCTCCATGATCCGGGCGATTTCGCGCGCCAGCAGGGCCTTGATTTCATCGACCGACAGTTTCTTGCCGAATCGGCCCTCGGCCAGGTTGGCGGTGACCCGCAAGGCCGTGTCCACCCCCATGTCCGAGCTGATCAGCAGCTCTTCGAGGCTTTCGAGCATGTCGTCGTCCAGCTCGCGCCGCACCACGGCCTTGCGATCCCTGCGCCCGAGTATCCGCCCGAACAGACCGGGTTTTCCCGGCTTTTCGGCTGGTTTCTCAGCGGGTTTTTCGGCGGGCTTTTCGGCGGGCTTTTCGGCGGGCTTTTCAGCTGCTTTTTCGGCGGGTTTTTCGCCA
>JAJRUE010000296.1 GCA_024277955.1 Alphaproteobacteria bacterium
CATGAGGTGGAAGCTGCCCTGATTGATTGTTTTCCTGGACTCACAAACTCCCAAGCGGGCCACGGCAGCAATGATCGTGGGCCAATGCACGCGAAACAGATAATTGATAAGTACAGCCTTCCGGTAATAGACTGGCGACCGTAGCATAAGCTAATACTCATTAATATCAATAGACTGGAAGGTTTCGACCGTGAGGAAATTTATCGGCAAGTTCGATTCGCCTGGCGGCTGAATCAGAAAAGGGCCGAACAGGCGGATTTCGTTTTGGCGGTTGTCCGGGGCGTTGTAGTTGGCGCTTTTGAAGCTGAATTTTGGAAACCTGCGACGATCGAAAACTTTCCGGACAAGCCAATTGATGAACCAAAACGGTTTGCATTCCAAGGGAAGCCGGCGTCTGACGATATTTGGGGTCTCTATGTGGGAGAGCGTGGAAAAAGAATTGTGCTCGATGATCTACGCCACGATCAGAATCCCATTCTCTATTGGGCTGTTGAGAAACCTTAGCAACCCGTAGGGCGGGGTTTACCCCGCCGGTGCTCGGTGTGGACATGTCGGAGTGGCGGGGTGAATCCCGCCCTACGTGTCTCCAAGATGCCAATACTTTCAACTGCCTACGCTTTGATTGCGCTTTGTTGATCGCGAAAAATGACTGGGGTAGGGCAGCGCCTGCCTGGGCGGGCGCGAATGCGCCTGCCGGGGGGGCAGGCAGGCGCAGCCCGGCCCGGCAGCGACACCGGGCAGCGCCCGGACCGTCCCCGTCGTGCTGGAAGCACGCCTTTGGCGTGACGCGGGCGCTTCTCGCCCACCCCGCGGTCCGGGCGCTGCCCTCGGGACGATGTTCAACCTGTGGTATCCCCTAAGGCGGGCTTCAATGCGCACGCAGCTCGTAAACCCTGATCGCGGTGACGAACGGGCAGCGCTCGGCCATCGCTTGCGCGGCGTCGAGGTCTTCGGCCTCGACAATGCTCAGCCCGGTGATGCTGTCGCGGTCCCAGCCCAGGTCGGCCACGCCATCCGCGCTGATCTCGCGCCCGCCCATGAAGCCGATGTTTTCCACCGTCGCCCCGGAGATCGAGCCGAACCATTCGCCCCATTTCGCCATGTCCTCGGTCGAGGGTTTTTCGAACCCCATGTGCATCAAGACAAACTTTTTCATGTCGCGCCCTTTCGGTGATCCAATGGCCGACCCTAGCACGCGCCGCCATCCGTGCGGGATATTTCGTGCGCCCGCCGCCCTTGCGCCCGCCGCCGCCTTCGCCCACCATCGCGCCGAACCGCGCCGCGCAAAGGAAAAGCCCCATGCCGCAAACCACGATCTACGCCCTGACCATGCTCGCCGCCGGCATCGGCATCCCGGTGCTCGCGGCGTTGAATTCGGCGCTGGGAACGCGGCTTGGCTCGCCCTTTGCGGCTGCGGTCATCCTGTTCGCGGTGGCAAGCAGCGCCGCCGTGGCGGTGTTGCTGATCACCGGACCGGGGGCGCTCAAGGGGGCTTTGTCGGCGCCAAGGCACCTCTACCTTGCCGGGGTGCTGGTGGCGCTTTATGTGCTGTCGATCACCTGGGCGGCGCCAAGGTTCGGGGTCGGCAACGCGGTGTTCTTCGTGCTGCTGGGGCAGTTGGTTTCGACCGCGATCATCGACCATTTCGGCCTGTTCGGCGCGCAGATCACGCCGCTTTCGGCCAGCCGGGCCGTCGGGATCGGGCTGATGGCGGCGGGCGTTTTCGTCACCCAGATGGTCTGAACGGTCAGACCCCGGCAGGTGCGCCGGGGTCCGGGTGTTTTCGGGTCGCTGGCGTCAGAGCGCCTTGAGCTCTCCTGCCGATTGGCGCCCGTCGCGCCCTTCGATCATTTCGTAGGATACCTTCTGGTTGTCGGCCAGCCCGGTCATCCCGGCCTGTTCGACGGCCGAGATATGCACGAATACATCCTTGCCCCCGTCATCGGGCTGGATGAACCCGTAACCCTTTGTTGTGTTGAACCATTTCACGGTGCCAGTAGCCATGATCCCCGCGTCTCCCTTGTCAAATCCCGCCCGCGACATGCGGCGGTGTGGTGCAGCCAGAGCCATCTAGTTCGTCCGACTGCCCCCGGAAACAGGGACGGTCCTGGTAGAAATAGTGGTTGTCACGGGCCAAAGTCTGGTCTGTATTTGCAAAAAATCAAGAAAAACCTGAACCGAGCCCGGTTCGGGCCGCAAGTCCTTGAAAAGGTTGGCTGTCATGCGCGTCTTTTGCCTGAAATCCTGCGATACCTGCCGCCGCGCCCTGCGGGAATTGCGTGCGGCGGGGCATGACGTGCAGGTCGTGGATGTGCGCGCCGATGGGGTGGATCGGGCCGATCTTGAGCGTTTTCGTGCGGTTTTCGGCGATGCGTTGTTGAACCGCCGGTCCACCACCTGGCGCGGGCTGGACGACGCCGATCGGGCCCGCGATCCGGTAGAGCTGCTTGCGCGCTACCCGGCCCTGATGAAGCGCCCGGTGATCGAGGTCGGGGCCGGCCTGTTTCTGGGCTGGGGGCCGGAGACGCGCAAGGCGCTGTTGGGCTGACGCCGGTTCGCCGCCATATGTGTTTGCCGCCGGCGTGAGCCGTGGCGCGGTCGTTCAGGCGGCAATGCAGGCCGGGGTTTGAAACGGAAGCGCCGGCACCGGCCGCCCGGCGGGCGCGGTCATGCCGGCCTGACGCCCGGCTGCGGTGCGCCGCGCGGCATCGGCAAGCCCGGCGTTCAGGCCGTCTTCGGGCAGCAGGGTTTCCGCCCACAGGCCGTTGGCGCAGATCATCGTGTCGCCATCGGTCAGGATGCTGAAATATTCCACGCCGGCCGCCGGGCATTCGACAAGCACATTGCGATCGTTCAGCAGCGCCCGCGCCGGGACCAGGATTTCGTCTTCGCCGAACAGCACGGGCGCGCGCCAGTCGTCGACCAGCAGCCGATGATCCTGCGAAACCAGAAGATCCTGCCCCGGTCGCCCGCCGGTCAGAGCGCCGGTCATGATCCGGATCGGTCGCAAGGCCGGATCCAGCAAGAGTTCCAGCGCCCCGTGCCGCCGCCGCGCGACCCAAGAGACCAGCTGAACACCGCCATCGCGCATCAGAACCTCGTCGCCGGCATCAAGCTCTTCCACCGGAAGCGCGCCGTGCGGGGTGTCGACCAGCGTGCCGCGGGCGAACCGGTTGCGCCCAAGGGGGCGATGGTCGCACGGACCGGCGCGGGAAACCTGCAATTCGCGGGCGGACGTGCTGCCCACCGGGGCAAACAGCATCCGCGGCCCATCCTGGCCGATCCGCCCGATCACGAATTCGCCGCCAAGGGTGGGCGTCGGGTTGGATTGCGCCGTCAGGATGATTTCGGGGGTGATTTCCGTGCCGGCCGCCAGGGGCCGCCCGCCCAGGTCAAGCCCGTCGCGCAGCCGCGCAGGCGTGGCCATTGGCGCGTATTCCCCGGACCCCGCCGCCAGTGTTGCGCAGATCCGGATGCCGGTTTCGGGCGGCAACGCCAGATCCGCGCCAATCAGCCTGTCGCAGTGGGTTCGATCCAGCGGCCCCGCCTGCAAGAGCGCGGCAAAGCCACGCCCCAGCGTCGCACAGTCCCAGGCATTGAATTCGTATTGCGACATGGTTCCTATCGTCCACCAACGGTCAATTACTACGGCAGAATACCACCGGAACCTTTACCCCGCGGTTGACGTAAGCTCAGAACATGGCCGCACAAAGGCCCGGAAATGGCAATTCCGGGCCTCGGTCCAAGGTCTGTTTTTCGCAGATTTTAAGAAAATCTACCGCAAGTCCGGGGGCATCGCCTCGGCCGCCAGCGCATCCGTCACCTGTTGTAGCCCAAGCGTCTGGGTCTGCTTTTGCCCCAGCCGACGCATGGTGACGGTGCGGTTTTCCACTTCGCGCCCGCCGATGGCGAGGATCACCGGCACCTTGGCCAGCGAATGTTCGCGCACCTTGTAGTTGATCTTTTCATTGCGCACGTCGGCTTCGGCGCGCAGGTCGGCGGCGCGCAGCTCGGCCACCACCTCGTGCACGAAATCGTCGGCGTCCGACACGATCGAGGCGACAACCACCTGGCGCGGGGCCAGCCACAGCGGGAACTTGCCGGCGTGTTCCTCGATCAGGATGCCGATGAAGCGCTCAAAACTGCCGAGCGTCGCGCGGTGCAGCATGACGGGGCGGTGTTTCGCGCCATCGGCGCCGATATAGCTGGCGTCCAGCCGTTCGGGCAGCACGAAATCCACCTGGTGGGTGCCGCATTGCCAGTCGCGCCCGATGGCGTCGGTCAGCACGAATTCAAGCTTGGGGCCGTAAAACGCGCCCTCGCCGGGGTTC
>JAJRUE010000297.1 GCA_024277955.1 Alphaproteobacteria bacterium
AGCGACAGCACCAGATCCTTGTCGTTGCGGTCGATCCCGGTACTGGCCACCTTCATCACGTCTTCCACCACCAGCACCGACTGGACGCGTTCGAAATTCCGGCGCCGCCCGGTGCTGGCCGAGATTTCCCAGCGAAACCGGTTCAGCAGGATGGCGAAACGGCGCGCGCGCACGTCCCATTTCATTTCGCAGGCCGGAAAGACCGAATCCTGCACCAGCGCCGAGATGACCCTGAGGCCTTCGCTGTCCATCGCCAGCAGGCGCAGCGGCGCTTCGTCGGCGTCTTCAAATCGGGCGTCGTCAACCATCAGCTCTTGATCCGTTCTATGTTTGCGCCGATTGCGCGGAACTTGCGCACCACCTGTTCGTAGCCGCGGTCCAGGTGATAGACCCGGCTGACGACGGTTTCACCCTGGGCCGCCAGCCCGGCCAGGATCAGCGATACCGAGGCGCGCAGATCGGTCGCCATCACCGGCGCGCCCTTGAGCCGGTCAACCCCGCGCACGGTGGCGGTGCCGCCCTCGACCGAGATATCGGCCCCCATGCGCATCAGTTCCGGCGCGTGCATGAAGCGGTTTTCGAAAATCGTTTCTTCCAGCACGCTGGTGCCGTCGGCGGTGCACAAATGCGCCATCATCTGGGCCTGCAGGTCGGTGGGAAAGCCGGGGTAGACCGCGGTGGTCACATCGACTGCGTTCATCCGGCCGTTCTTGCGGCTGATCTTCAGCCCGGTGTCGGTTTGCTCGATGGCGGCCCCGGATTCCTCCAGCTTGTCGGCAAAGGCGCTGACCAGTTCGCGCCGCCCGCCCAGCAGTTCCACTTCGCCCCCGGCGATCACCGGGGCCAGCATGTAGGTGCCCAGCTCGATCCGGTCGGTCACCACCGGGTGGGTGGCGCCGCTCAGCCTGTCGACGCCCTGGATGGTGATCGTGCGGGTGCCGTCGCCGTCGATCTGCGCCCCCATCGCCCGCAGGCAGGTGGCCAGGTCGGAAATCTCGGGTTCGCGGGCGGCGTTTTCGATCACCGTGGTGCCCTTGGCCAGGGTCGCCGCCATCAGGATGTTTTCGGTGGCCCCGACCGAGGCAAAGCGCAGCTCGATCCGCGCGCCCTTCAGCCCGCGGCTGGCCTTGGCGTGCAGGTAGCCTTCCTTCAGCTCGATTTCGGCGCCCAGCTGTTCCAGCCCGTGGATGTGCAGATCCATCGGCCTTGCGCCAATCGCGCAGCCCCCCGGCAGCGACACCACCGCGTGCCCGTGGCGCGCCAGCAGGGGCCCCAGAACCAGGTTCGAGGCCCGCATCTTGCGCACGATGTCATAGTCGGCCACGTGGTTTTCGGCGTCGTGGCTGGACATCGCCAGAACCTTGCCATCGGCCAGCGAAGAGACCTCGGCCCCGAGCGATTGCAGCAGCTGGGTCATGGTGGCGATATCGGAAAGCCGGGGCACGTTGGTCAGCGTCAGCGGCTCTTCGGCCAGCAGCGTCGCCGGCATCAGCGCGAGGCAGGCGTTCTTGGCGCCGGCGATCGGGATCTGCCCGTGCAGCGCCCCACCGCCCTGAATGAGAATCGAATCCATCTGCCTGCCTCAGCTTTCCTTTGATCCGGCGTCCTGGCGCGCCCGCGCCTGCGACTTGCGCCGCTTGAGGTTCGCCCTCAGCGCCGCGCGCAGCCGTTCTTCGCGGGTTTTGGCCGGTTTTTTCTTTTGGGAATTCGCCGGTTTCTGTTCCATGGACGACTCTGTATCCGAAGCAGCCAGCCGGGTCCAGATTGCGCTTGCCACGGGGGCGATTTGCGTCTAATCAGCCGCCCACGACAGGCGCTGCTGTAGCTCAGAGGTAGAGCACTCCCTTGGTAAGGGAGAGGTCGAGAGTTCAATTCTCTCCAGCAGCACCATTTTCCAGGAATTCCGGATGCAGGGCAGGGCGCCAAACGCATGTGCGTTGGCCGGCAGGTTTGCGGATCGCGGGGGCGGGTGCGTCGGTTGGATCAACCGGTCGGGTCGTGGGTGTGTGGTGAAAAAATGGCAACAATTTGGCGAAAATTGGGCCAATGAACATATGCGCGAAACGATCCCCAAAGGGGCGCCGACCCAAAGGCGGCAGGAAATGATAAGTTTCCTGCTTCGATACAATGGCGGCGGTCAGCGCGGCAGGCCCGGAGAGAATTCATCTCCGGTCAAATTAAAGCAACAATATCAGGTGGTTATGATGCCGTGGCCAGGCGCCTTTTGCGGGCGGGGCTGCGCGGCCCGCGGCGGGTATTTCCGTCCGGCAGAGGAAAAACGCAATGCGCCCACAGAATTGGCGCGCTGCGTCATTGCATGGAATCGCATTAAGTGGCCTGATTAATGCGGGAATTGGTGGGCTTTTCCTCCGGTGCTTTAGCCTGCGGGCGTTAAAAAAATATTAATGACGAGTTTGGTCGCCAATGGTTAGCAGCTACAACGACAGGATGGTCGGAGACGGTCACGATACAGGACCGCATGTGGTCGCCCAATGGTCGGCGCGGCCGTTCTGGATCTTTGTCGGAGTCCTGCTTGCGGCGGCGTTGGTTGCGATCTCTGGACTGGGGGTGGTCGATCGGCTTTCCCGGTTGCATACCCTCGCGGACGGGCCTTCGCCCTATTTCGTGAGCGGCCATGCGATCCTTCTGTATTTCTGGGTGCCGCTGGTATCGCTGGCCGCCTGTTTCATCGTGCTCTTGCCGGGGATGGTCACCGCAACGGTGGTGACCCGGCGCGATTTCGTGTTTACCACCTGGCTGCTCAAGAGTTTTGCCATTTCGCTGGCCGGCCTCGGGGTGCTTGTCCCGGTGTTCGAACGGATCGCCGGGCTTGGCCCGCTGACCGGCGCGGGGTTCCTGGCCTTTGCGCTGGCGATTTCGCTGCCGGGCCTGGTTGGCGTCTGGCTTGCGGACCGGCGCGGCGAAATCGACTGGTCCGAGTTTCGCCGCCGGCGCACCGACATTGCCGCCATGATCGTGGTGCCGGTAATAATGCTTCTGGTGCTGTCGCCGAAATTCTATTGGGAAAACTTCAACGGCGACGGAGCCCATGCGCTGCAGTCGGCGCGGTTGTTCATACATACCGGCCTGCCGTTCTGGCCCGAAAACTCGGGCGTCGTGGGATCCTACCCCAGCATCACCACCTTGCTCGAGGTTTTCGCCAATTCCTGGTTCGTCCGCCTGTTCGGAGAGCACGAGTATTCCCTGCGCATGTCCGCCCTGCTCGGGCTGTCGCTGCTGACCGGGGTGCTGATGGGCTTTGCCCGCAAGACCAACGAAAGCCCGTCTTCCGCCGCCGTGGCCATCGGCATCGGCGCGTCGCTGCTGCTCTATGCCTTTGTGCTGGCGTTCCAGGCCAGCTATGACCCGTATTTCGCGGATATTGCCCTGCCGATGACCCGCGAGCCGCAGGTCATGGTGGCTTTCCTGGGGTTCGTGACCTTTTTCCTGCGCCGCCAATACTTCTGGATGACGGTGTTCAGCGGGCTGACCTTTATCGCCGTGCCCAGCGGGATCGTGCTGACCGGGTTTGTGCTGATCGCCACCGCGCTGGTCTGGTCGCCGGTGCCGTGGCGGCATCTGGTAAAGTCCGGAGTGCTGATCCTGGCCGTGGCCGTGGTGGCCAAGGCGATCCCGATCGTTCTGGCGAACCTGGGGCTGATCGGCGCACATGACGAATTCAGTTCCGGCAACCTGCTGCGCCGTCTGCGCTTTGTCACCCCGTTCGTGACCGAACGCCTGGCCTATTGGATCGTCCCCGGCGGGATCGTTCCGGCGCTGGCCCTGCTGGCCTGGCGCTGGCAGGACAGGGTCGCGCGGATCTTCACCCTGGTCACGCTTGCCTATGCCGCCTTTTTCTATTTCCAAGCCTATCGCATCCTGCCCCACCACTTCGCCCCGGCGATGATCATGCCGCTGGTGGTGTTCTGGCGCCTGCGCCCGTCCTGGGCGTACCCGGTGCGCGCGGCCACGGTCATTCTGGTCGGGGTTACCATCGGCGTCGTGCTGGTGCGCCCGGCCCAGATGGGGGTGAATTCCCAGGGCCGCGACCTGGGCGCGCGCATTCTGATCGAAAATTCCCACTATCACGATTTCGACCCCCAGGAACTGGACATCGCGCATGAATTGCTGCG
The DNA here is from genome assembly GCA_024277955.1 of Alphaproteobacteria bacterium. Taxonomy (GTDB): domain Bacteria; phylum Pseudomonadota; class Alphaproteobacteria; order Rhodobacterales; family Rhodobacteraceae; genus JAJRUE01. The sequence goes on from JAJRUE010000297.1 coordinate 4,134, forward strand.
CCAGGCCTTTCCGATGAACTACGAAGAGGGGGCCGCCGCGCGGCAATATATCGGATCGCCCCTGGCCTGGTATACCTATGCCGCAGAAGCCAAGGCGCCGGGCCAGCAGATCGATTTCGTCATTCGCAAGCTGGGCGCTCCGGTTCGCGCCGATGAACGGCTGCTGTCCAGCTATCGCGGCTACGGTCTTTACGGGCGCGGCGGCGCCGATGCGGCCCGGCTGTCCAAGCAAGCCAAGCTGGCGCGCAGCATCGGAGATCTGTTCTATGTGCCGCGCTCGGTGGTGTTCGGCCAGGGCGCGCGCCAGGGCGACTGGCCGGTTTGGGACTTGGCACATATGGTGGGCTTGCGATAAGTGAAACGACCGCCCCCGTTCGCCGGTCTGGCCCGTGCGACGGATGTGGCCCCGCGACCAGCCATTGTTTTCCTGCAGAAGTTCGGAACCCCGCCCGTGATTGACACCCTGAAAAAATTTGTCGAACGCTATCCGGCTTTGCAGAAACTGGCCTATCTCGCGTTTTCCTTGATCATGGCGGTCAAGAACGTGATCTATTCGACGGCCTACCGGGTTTTCGGCATCGTGCCCAAAAGAATGTCCGACCGCGGCCAGGACCGCTGGGTGATCGACGAAGTCTTTGGCGGCCGCAAGGGGGGCTTTTTCGTTGAACTAGGGGCCTATGACGGGTTTTCCGAAAGCAACACTTTCGTGATGGAAAAACGCTATGGCTGGGATGGGCTGTGCATTGAACCCAACCCGATCAATTTCCGAAAACTGACCGAGGTCTACAAGCGCCAGTGCACCTGCGTGCAGCTTGCGGTGGACCCGGTGCCGGGGCAGTTGGAGTTCGTTCTGGACGGGCAGCGAAGCGGGCTGATCCTGGACGAAGCCGACAACAGCCCCACCAAGCGCGGCAGTTCGGTCGAAGCTGCGCGGGCGAAAAACCGGGTGCAAACCGTGGAAACCCTGCCGCTGGCCGATCTGTTCGACCGCTACGACGTGCCCCCGGTGATCGACTATCTCAGCCTTGACGTGGAAGGGTCGGAAACCCGGATCCTGCGGGACTTTCCGTTTGACCGATACCGGTTCCTGACCATGACCATCGAACGCCCGACGCCCGAGCTGAACGAGATCCTGTTCCGCAACGGCTATCATTTCGTGCGAAACTCGCTGTACGATACCTTTTATATTCACGAAAGCCTGCCCAATTTTGACGCAATCGAGCGTCAGGAATTCGAGCAACTGCCGGAAAAGGCATTCTGAAGACGGGCGGCAATTCGGTTGGAGCCATGAGAAGCATCATCACATTCGGTCTGATGGGGGGGCTTTCGACCGTGGTCCACGTCCTGACCGGGCTGGTGGCCCATTACCAGGCCGGGCTCAGCCCGTTCAACGCCAATATCGTGGCCTATTGCGCCGGGTTTCTGGTGTCGTATTTCGGGCATCGCCACTTCACCTTCCGGTCGCCGGGGCGCATTTCCCGGTCGATGCCGCGCTTCCTGGTGATCGCCCTGGCGGGCCTGGTGATGAGCCAGGCGATCGTCTACCTGGTGGTGACTCTGGGCGGGCTGGCCTATTGGTTCGCCCTGGCGGTGGTGGTCGCGACGGTGCCGCCGGCCACCTATGTTCTGGGCCGGGTCTGGGCCTTCAACGACGGGGAATTCTGACCATGCCGGGCGCCGGGCGCAGCCTGTTCATCACCGGGGCCGGCGGCTTTTTGGGGCGCGCGCTTCTGGACGCGCTCGAACCGGGGCAGGCCTTGAAACTGCTGCTGCGGGATCCGGAAAAATTCCACGGATCGGGCAGGGACGCGATGATCATCAAGGGCGATCTGTGCGATCCGCGCAGCTACGGCGATGCACTGAAAGGGGTCGATACGGTCATCCACATGGCGGCCCTGACCGGCAAGGTTTCCGGCGCGCAGATCTAAGCGACCAATGTTCAAGGCACCGCCCGGCTGCTTGAGGCATGCAAGGCGGCCGGGGTGCGCAATTTCCTGTTCGTCAGCTCGATCGCGGCGGGCTATCCGAACAAGAGGTTCTACCCCTATGCGGCGTCGAAACTGGCCGGCGAAGCGCTGGTGCGTGCATCCGGGCTGAACCATGCCATCGTCAGGCCGACC
>JAJRUE010000298.1 GCA_024277955.1 Alphaproteobacteria bacterium
CAGCCCCGATCAGGTGGTCAAACATCTGCTTGACGAAGGCGTGGAAATCATCGAAGGCCCGGTTGAAAAGACCGGCGCCCTTGGCCCGATCACCTCGGTTTACTTCAACGACCCCGACGGCAACCTGATCGAGGTTGCCTCTTGCGAAAGGGATGACCTGTGAAAACGCTGAAATGTATCTCTCCGATCGACGGTTCGCTCTATGCCGAACGTCCGGTTCTCACCATGGCCGAGGCCGAGGCCACCGTCGCGCGCGCCCGCGCCGCGCAACCCGCCTGGGCCGCCCGGCCGCTGAAAGAACGCATCGCGCTGGTGCGCGCCGCCGTCGCCCGCGTCGGCGAGATGAACGATGAAATCGTGCCCGAACTGGCCTGGCAGATGGGCCGCCCGGTGCGCTACGGCGGCGAGTTTCGCGGCTTTGACGAACGCGCCAGCTACATGGCCGATATCGCCCCCGCCGCACTGGCCGACATCCCCGTCAGCGACGACGCCGAATACGCCCGCTATATCAAGCGCGTGCCCCACGGCGTCGTCTTTGTCGTCGCTCCCTGGAACTACCCCTGGATGACCGCGATCAACACCGTGGCGCCTGCGCTGATCGCCGGCAACACGGTGCTGCTGAAACACGCGACCCAGACCCTGCTGGTGGGCGAACGCATGGCCCGCGCCTTTCACGAGGCGGGCATTCCCGAAAACGTGTTCCAGAACGTCTTTCTGGATCACGAAACCACCTCGGGGCTGATCGGCGCGGGGTCGTTCGATTTCCTCAACTTCACCGGCTCGGTGGGCGGCGGCAAGGCGATGGAACGCGCAGCCGCCGGCACCTTCACCGGCATGGGGCTGGAGCTTGGCGGCAAGGATCCGGGCTATGTGATGGAAGACGCCGACCTGGACGCGGCGGTGGAAACGCTGATGGATGGGGCGCTGTTCAACTCGGGCCAATGCTGTTGCGGGATCGAACGCATCTACGTGGTGGAAAGCCTGTTCGAGACCTTCGTGGAAAAGGCCGTGGCGTTGACCAACCAGCAGAAACTGGGCAACCCGCTGGATGAGGAAACCACCCTTGGCCCGATGGCGGCGAAACGCTTTGCCGACGAGGTGCGCGCCCAGACCGCCGAGGCCATCGCCGCCGGGGCGCGCGCCCTGATCGACCCGGCGAACTTTCCGCAGGACGACGGCGGCACCTACCTGATGCCGCAGATTCTGGTAAACGTGACCCACGACATGCGGGTGATGCGCGACGAAAGCTTTGGCCCCGTGGTCGGCATCATGCCGGTCAAGGACGACGCCGAGGCGATCGCGCTGATGAACGACAGCGAGTTCGGGCTGACCGCCTCGCTCTGGACGAACGATATCGAGCGGGCGCGCCGGATCGGCGATCAGCTTGAAACCGGCACCGTCTTCATGAACCGCGCCGACTATGTGGACCCGGGCCTGTGCTGGACCGGTTGCAAGAACACCGGGCGCGGCGGCGGCCTGTCGGTGATCGGCTACCACAACCTGACGCGCCCGAAATCCTACCACCTTAAGAAACTGAAAAAGGCCTGAGCCATGACCCTGAGTGCAAACTGGTCCTACCCCACCGCCATCCGTTTCGGCGCCGGGCGCATTTCCGAGATCGCCGACGCCTGTGCGCAGGCCGGCATGAAAAAGCCGCTGCTGGTCACCGACAAGGGGCTGGCGGACCTGCCGATCACCCAAGCGACGCTGGACCTGCTGGACGCCGCCGGGCTGGGGCGCGCGATGTTTTCCGAAGTTGATCCGAACCCGAACGAAAAGAACCTGGACGCCGGGGTGGCCGCCTACAAGGCCGGCGGGCACGACGGGGTGATCGCCTTTGGCGGCGGCTCGGGGCTGGATCTGGGCAAGATGGTCGCCTTCATGGCGGGCCAGCCCCGCCCGGTCTGGGATTTCGAAGACGTGGACGACTGGTGGACGCGCGCCGATGCCGACGCCATCGCCCCGATCATCGCCGTGCCGACCACTGCCGGGACCGGATCGGAAGTGGGGCGGGCCTCTGTGATCACAAACAGCGAAACCCATGTGAAAAAGATCATCTTTCACCCCAAGGTGCTGCCGACCATCGTTATCGCCGACCCGGAACTGACCGTTGGCATGCCCCCTGTGATCACAGTCGGCACCGGTATGGATGCCTTTGCCCACTGCCTTGAGGCCTTTTCCTCACCGCATTTCCACCCGATGAGCCAGGGGATCGCGCTGGAAGGCATGCGGCTGGTGCAGGAAAACCTGCCGATTGTCGCCAGGGACGGCGGCAACATCGAAGCCCGCGGCAAGATGATGGTGGCCGCCGCCATGGGCGCTGTGGCCTTTCAAAAGGGGCTTGGCGCGATCCACGCGATCAGCCACCCCATCGGCGCGGTTTACAACACGCATCACGGCATGACCAACGCGGTGGTGATGCCCCCGGTTCTGCGCATGAACCGCCCGGCGATCGAAACCCGCATTGCGCGCGCGGCCGCCTATATGGGGATCGAGGGCGGCTTTGACGGGTTCTACGACTACGTGCTGGAACTGCGCGCCAGCCTCGGCGTGCCGGACCGTTTGCGCGACCTGGGCGTGGGCAGCGACCGGATCGACGAACTGGTAGAGATGGCGCTGCAAGACCCCAGCGTCGGCGGCAACCCGGTGGCGATGACCGCCGAAAACACGCGCGCCTTGTTCGAAGCCTCGATCTGAGCCACAGTTTGCCGCAGGGGCGACGCGCCCTGGTGAAACGGCAATTTGGGGGGCTGGGATGAATCCGGCGGTCTGGCTTGTGCGAACGGCAATCCGGGCGCCCGGGGCGCCGGCGCTGATGCGCGGCACGCGCGTGATGTCGGACTACGCCGGTTTCGCCCGCGCCGCCGCGGGCATCGGCGCGGCGCTGCGCGCGCGTGGCATCGCGCCCGGCGATCGGGTGGCGATCTTCATGTCGAACGCCCCCGAATACCTGGAAGCCCTCTATGGCATCTGGTTCGCCGGCGCCGTCGCGGTACCCATCAACGGCAAGCTGCATGTCCGGGAAACCGCGTAGATCCTCGAGGATACCGGCGCCAGACTGGCCTTTGTTTCGGACAGGCTGCGCGGTGGGCTCGACGAGCTCGCCCCTCGGGCGGCGATCGTCGCGCCCGACCGGTCCGGCTTTGCCGCCATGCGCGCCACCGACCCGCTGCCCGCCCCGTATCCGATGGCGGCCGGCGACATGGCCTGGCTGTTCTACACCTCGGGCACCACCGGGCGGCCCAAGGGGGTGATGATCACCGCCGGCAACCTGCAGGCGATGACGCTTTGCTATTTCGCCGATGTCGACGAGGTCCGCGCACAGGACGCGATCCTGTATGCCGCCCCCATGTCGCATGGCGCGGGGCTCTACAACTTCATGCACGTTCTGCGCGGCGCACGCCACGCGGTGCCCGAAAGCGGCGCATTCGACGCGACCGAGATCCTGGAGCTTGCGCCCCGGCTGGGGTCGGTGTCGATGTTCGCCGCCCCGACCATGGTGCGCCTGCTGGTCGACCAGGCCAGGGCGCAGGGCAGCACCGGCGAAGGGCTGCGCACGATTTCCTATGCCGGCGGGCCGATGTATCTGGCCGATATCATCGACGCGGTCGAACAGATGGGGCCGCGTTTCGTGCAGGTCTATGGGCAGGGCGAATGCCCGATGGCGATCACCGCCCTTTCACGCGCCGATATCGCCGATCGCACGCATCCGCGCTGGCGCGAACGCCTGGGCTCGGTGGGCCGCGCGCAAAGCGCCGTCGAACTGCGCGTCGTGGATGAAGCCGGGCACGACATGCCCACCGGCGAAACCGGCGAGATCGTCGTCAGGGGCGCCCCGGTGATGGCCGGCTACTGGAACAACCCGCAGGCCACCGCGAACACCCTGAAGGACGGCTGGCTGTGGACCGGCGACATGGGGGCGCTGGACGCCGAGGGATACCTGACGCTCAGGGACCGCTCCAAGGACATGATCATCTCGGGCGGTGCGAACATCTACCCGCGCGAGGTGGAAGAGGTCTTGCTGCTGCACCCGCAGGTGCACGAAGTGGCCGTGGTCGGCAGGGCGCATCCGACCTGGGGCGAAGAGGTGGTGGCCTTTGTCGTCGCCACCACGCCGGGCGGCGCCCCCGACACGGCAGAGCTGGACAGCCTGTGCCTGGAACATATCGCCCGCTTCAAGCGACCGCGCGCCTATCGCTTTGTCGAGACGCTTCCAAAGAACAACTACGGCAAGGTCGTCAAGGCGCAGCTGCGCGAACAGCTTGCGCAGGCGCAGACCTGAGCGGATGGCCCTGTTCTAGTGAAGCCGCGACAGCCGTTCGAGAAACGGATCGTCGGCAATGTCGCGCGCCCTGCCTTGGGCAAAGATCGACCCGGTCCTGGCCGCGACCTTCGCCGCGACCGGCGTTTTCGCCTTGGGGCGGCGGGCAACGGCGGTGCCGCAGGCGGGTATCTGGTAGATCTCGCCCATCGGCCGGGCCGGCGACGGCGCTTGCGGCCGATGGCCGGTGCCGGCCGGCAGCAGGATCTGGCCGGTAAGAATAGGCGGGTTGGTCGCGGTCTTCATGGTTTTCCCTCCGGTGCCGGGAAAGGATAGACTCGGAACCGGGCGAAATTTGGGCAGCCGCGCGCGCAGGACATACCGGGCGGCAGACAAAGCGCCAGGGCTGCGCCAGCAAGCCGCCGTGCCACGCATTGCCACGCCACGCGGGCCGTCATGATCAGGGGGAAATGGCGCGCTTCCAAGGCGCAACTTCGAACGCGCAAACCCGCGACTGCGGCCCGGTGCCACTGCACCGCCCCCGCGGAGGTGATGAGCAAAGCGAAACTGGCGTGAGCGAAATAATGGCGCGCTGGGGAGGATTCGAACCCCCGACCCCTTGATTCGTAGTCAAGTACTCTATCCAGCTGAGCTACCAGCGCGCGGACAGGCGCCGATGTAGCCCCACCGGCGGCGCTTTGCAAGGGCAGAATTACTCTGCCGCTTCATCCAGCACCGCAATCGTGCGCGGCAGGTAAATCGCGAACTGTGTGCCCTGCGGCCCGGTCGCCAGAAGTTCCAGCCGCCCACCGTGGCCGCGCACCAGTTCGGCCGCAATCGCCAGCCCCAGACCATGCCCGCCCTTGCGCGCGCCGCCCTGGAACGGCTGGAACAGATGTTCGCGCGCCTTTTCCGGCAGGCCGGGGCCGGTATCGCTGACCAGAATCGTCCAGTTGTCTTCGTCTTCGCGCGCGCTGACCAGGATTTCGCCCGGTTGGGCGCTGGTCGCGATTGCCTGGCGGGCGTTGCGAATCAGGTTGGAAAGCACCCGGTACAGCTGTTCGGGATCGGCCCGCACCACCAGACCCGGCGCAATGTCGACCCGGTAGGTCAGCGCACGATCCTGGCTTTGCAGCTGTTCGCTTTCGATCACGTCCTGCACCACGTCGCCCAGCGCGATCCGGTCAAGCGTTGGCGGGGGTTCTTCCGCCTTGCCAAAGGCCAGCGTCGATTCGCACAGCGACACCGCGCGCGAAATCGAGTTCAGCAGCTTGGGCACGACCCGCCGCACGCCGGGGTCGGCGCTTTGTTCCATCCGGTCGGCAAAAAGCTGGGCGGTGGTCAGGATGTTGCGCAGATCGTGGCTGACCTTGGCCACGGCGCTGCCCAGCTGGGCCAGGCGTTCCTTTTGGCGCAGCGCGCCCGTCAACTGCTGCTGCATCGAACGCAGCGCGGTTTCGGCTTCGCGAAGCTCCTCGACACCGGCCGAAGGGGTGATGATGCGCCGGGCGTCCTCGGGCGCTTCGGAATACGAGGTCATGGCGTTCACCACCCGCTTGATCGGCTTGACGATAAAGTGGCGCACCGCGAAAAACAGCAGGAACGCCGTCAGGATCGAAATCACCGCCGACAGCGCGAGGATGCGCAGCCCATAGTCGATCATGGCGGCGCGCAGCGGCCCCGAGGCCATGGTGACCTCGATCAGCAGCCCGGCTTCCTTGACCGGGGTGCCGATCACCCGGATGGTGTGGTTTTCCGGCGTCAGCAGGCAGTCGATCGCATCCATGATCAGCGTCCATGCGCCGGGGTCGCGCAGATCGTAGGTTGCGGTGATCGGCGTCGGGATCGGCGAGGACAGCATCAGCTGGCGCACCTGGTCGCGCGCCAGCACCACGTTGAACACGCCGGCGTTCTTCAGCAGTTCCTTTTCCAGCTCGTCATCGATCATGTCGGTGGCCAGAAGCGCCAGCGACGCGATCTGGGCGCGTTCGAGGCGCAACAGCAGATAGTCCTGCCGGAACCGCGCCACCGACGGCACGAAGATCAGCACTTCGGCCAGCATCACAAAGACCGTGGTCAGGATCAGGAACCGGCCAGAGAGGGTGTTCAGAAACTTCATTTTCCCAGTGTTGCCCACACGTTTTACCCGCTCGGCGTCGCCAGGGTCAGGGCAGAACCTTCTGCACGAACCCGACGACGTTTCGCACAATAGCACTATCGAAGAGCCGAGGCGAGAAATAGGCCCCCGCCGCGCGCTTGTTGATTTCGCCCAGCGTCGGATAGGGGGCGACCATCGCCGCCACCGCCGACATTTTCAGCCCGTTGGCCAGCGCCAGCGCCCAGATCTGGATCAGCTCGCCCGCCTGGGCGCCGACGATGCTGGCCCCGACCGGGCGGCCCTTGACCACCATCACCTTGATCAGACCCTCGGTCTGGCCGGTGGCAATGGCCCGGTCGTTTTCCGCGAAAGCAAAGCGCACCACCTCAAGCCGGTCGCCATGCCGCTTGCGGGCTTCGGTTTCGCTCAGGCCCACCTGGGCCAGTTCCGGGTCGGTGTAGGTCGCCCAGGGGATATGCGCGGTTCTTGCCTTCGACGGCAGCGCGAACAGCATCGAGCGGATGATCACACCCGCGTGGTAGCCCGCCATATGGGTGAACTGCAGGCTGCCCGCGACATCGCCGATCGCATAAACCCGCCGGTTGCTGGTGCGCAGGCCGGCATCGACGCGAATGGCGCGGTCGTGCTCGATGGCGGCTTCGTCCAGGCCCAGGCCCTCGATGTTCGCCTTGCGGCCCACCGCCATCAGCAGGTGGGTGCCGGCAAAGACGCGCCCGTCGGCGGTTTCGATCTCGATCGCCCCGGCGCGGCCGCGGATTTCCCTGGCCATCGCGTCTTCGGCGATCTCGACGCCTTCGGCGCGCAGCCGGTCCAGCACGATGGCGGCCAGTTCCGGGTCGTCCTTGCCCAGCGCCTTGAAGCCTTCGATCACCGTCACGTCGCAGCCCAGCCGCCGGTGCGCCTGGGCCATTTCCATGCCGATCGGCCCGCCACCGACCACCAGCAGGTGATCGGGCCTTTCGCGCAGATCAAAGATGGTTTCGTTGGTCTCGTAGGGCACCTTGTCCAGCCCCGGCACCGGCGGCACAAAGGGCGACGACCCGGTCGCGATCACGAAGCGGCGCGCGCGGATCACGGTGTCGCCGGCCTGCACCTCGGTCGGGGAAATGAACCGGCCGCGGGCGCGGATCACGTGAACACCCAGGCCTTCGAAGCGTTCCTGGCTGTCCACCGGGGCGATGGTTTCGATCACCCGCGCCACGTGGTCCTTGGCGGCGGCGTAATCGATCTGCGGCGGCATCGGGGTGATGCCGAAGGGCCCGCCGGTGGTCATGTCATGGGCGTGCTTGCCCGCCGCAAGCAGCGCCTTGGAGGGCACACAGCCGTAGTTCAGGCAATCGCCGCCCATCTTGCCCGCTTCGATCAGCACCACGCGCGCGCCCATCTGCGCCGCGCCGGCCGCCACCGACAAGCCGCCCGAACCGGCGCCGATGATGCAGATATCGGTCTTGATGCGTTCCATCTCAGGCCCCTTTCCGGCGCAGGGCCTTGATCACGATCGGCAGTGCCGCCAGTGCCGACAGCGCCAGCAGCGGCCAGAGGATCTGCGGTTCGAATATGATCGACAGATCGGGGGTCTCGCCGCGTTCGAACACGCTGCCCAGCCCGGCCCCGACCGAGGTATAGACCACCGCGCCCGGCATGATCCCGAAAAAGGTGGTGATGGCAAAGCGCGCCAGGCCGACCCCGACAAAGGCCGGGATGATGTTGGCGACAAAGAACGGCACCGCCGGCACCAGGCGCATCAGGAACAGCACCGACCACTGGTTTTCGTCGATCCCTTGCTTGAGCTTGTGCACCGCGCCGTCAGAGGCCTCCAGGCGCGCCGCAAGCCGGTCGCCAAGGCCCCACTTGGCCGCCAGAAAGATGATGATCGCGCCGATGGTGGCGCCGGTGACATTGAACAGCGCCCCGGGAAAGGTGGCGAACAGAAAGCCCCCGGTCAGGGTCGCCACCGTCGCGCCGGGCAGCGAAAAGCCGACGATCGCGATATAGGCCGCGATGAACCCCAGCACCGTCCACAGGTAATGGCTGTCGCGAAAGGCCAGAAGGGTCTCGCGGTTGTCGCGCAGCGCTTCGAAGGTCAGGTAGTCGCGCAGGGTGAAATAGCCGATGGCCGCCACGCTCAGGATCACCACCAGGGGCAAGAGCCGCAGCGACGCCCGCCTGGGGGGCGCTTGGGGGATGTCTGTCATTTTTCGGTCCTGCATGGCTGTCCTTGTCGTCTGCGGTAACATGCGTGCCCCGCGCCCGGACAAACACCCCGATCACGGGTGGTTGATCGCAGTTGACCGGTTGTTCCGGTATTTGCGGCAATTTGCCGGGTATTGAAACATGGAAACCTGTCGCACGGCGCGCAAATGTTGCAAGAATCGGGGCGGTTGCGAATTGACAGGGGGACGATGAGCGCCTAAAGACCGGGCTTCGAACACGCTTGGCCTTCGAATCCCTCACCAGATTTGGGCCGCCCATGACGGAGACACGCGATGAAGCGCACATTTCAACCCTCGAACCTGGTCCGCAAGCGGCGCCACGGCTTCCGTGCGCGCATGGCCACCAAGGCCGGCCGCAAGATCCTGAACGCACGCCGCGCCAAGGGCCGCAAGTCGCTGAGCGCGTAAAGCGTCAGCCACAGGCAAACGACATGACACCGCCGGAGGCACCCGTGGAAGGCAGCAATGCCGGGCCCGCGGAAACGCCCCCGGCGGTTTCCGTTTGTCTCGAGGTGATGAAAAAGCGCGCCGATTTTCTGGCCGCCGCCCGGGCGCGGCGCCAGGCGACGCCGGGCTTTGTCGTGCAAGCGCGAAACCGGGGCGACGGCCAGGCGCAGGTTCGCGTCGGGTTCACCGCTTCGAAAAAGGTCGGCAATGCGGTGGCGCGCAACCGGGCCAAGCGGCGGCTGCGCGAAGTTGCCCGCGCGGTGCTGCCCCAGGCCGGCCGGCCCGGTTGGGACTATGTGCTGATCGCCCGGCGCGAAACCACCGCGACCCGCAACCTGGACAGCATGAAAAACGACCTGGCGCAGGCGTTGCGGCGGCTGAACCGGTAAACCTGCTGGGGCCTGTTGGCCGCCCCTGCCGGGGCTGCGACCAGGAACACACTTGACCGGTTTGCCCGGATCGTGAAAATCATATACTGATATTTGAATATCTGATCCGCGAATGCTGGAACGATCACGAAGAGAGGAACGCGCCATGACCATTGAAGTTGACGGAAAGACCATCGAGACCACCGACAACGGCTATATTGTCGATCTCGAGGCCTGGAACGAAGATGTCGCCAACGCGCTTGCCGCCGTCGAGGGGCTCGAACTGGGCGAACGCCACTGGGATGTCATCAACTACCTGCGCGAAGAATATTACGACAACCACCAGAACCAGCCCAACACCCGCACCATCATCAAGGCGATGAGCGCCGCCTGGGGTGAAAAGATCAAGCAGAAGGATCTCTACGATCTGTTCCCGCTGGATCCCTCGAAACAGGGCGGCAAGATCGCCGGTCTGCCGGAAAGCCGCCGCAAGGGCGGTTACTGACGCCACGACGCGCCAGGGCCTTGCGGGCGGCGGCGACCGGGTTGCGGCCCCGCCATGGCCGCGGGTGGCTCTGGCGCATCGGCGTTCAGCACCTATATTGGGGTCACAAATGCCCTGATGCGCCGGGAGGCGCGCTTTGCCCATGACCCCGCTTGCCCATATCGTTGCCCTGCCGGTGCGCGCCTACCGGCTGCTGTTTTCGCCCTGGGTCGGGCACGGCTGCCGCTACCAGCCGACCTGTTCGGCCTATGCGCTCGAGGCGCTGGAAAAGCACGGCGCGATCCGGGGCAGCCTGTTGGCGGTGCGCCGGATCGGCCGGTGTCACCCGTTGGGACAAAGCGGCTATGACCCGGTGCCCGATCCGCACAGCCACGACAGCCACGACAGCCACGCGGGCGATGCGACCGGCCCGGGTGACGGGCAGGAATAGCCGCCCCTTCTCCGCCCACCCGGCCGGTCCCGGCACCGTGCTTGCCGCGCAACAGCGGCGACATTCCGTCCGGCCGCCTCTTGCGGTTTCCCCACACCCCCACAAAAGCGCCCCCAGGCCCAACAACAACCAGAGGAGGCGTCACATGCACCATTTCGACCATGCCACGCACCTCGTGCCCGGGCCGCTGTCGTTTGACGCCAAGCCGGGCTCCTAGCCCCTCGTTTCGCGCGCGACGCTTGCTGCCCTGACGGGCAGGCATTTCACCCAACCAATCTGACCCACGGCCCCCAAGGCGCCGGCGCGCGCCGCGCATCCGCACCCAGGGCCCCATATTTCCAAGGAGCCGCCCCGCATACCCGGGGTGGAAAAGCCCATGATACAACCCATTCCCGCCGCCCCGGCCAGACCACCCCTGCCCCGGCAGGATATCGAAACCCTGGTTTCCCGCCACGGCCTGTGGCGCGTCCTGCGGGCGCTGGCCGCCGTGGTGGTGCGCCCGAAACGGCGCCCGGCCCTGCCCGAGGCGCACAGGCTCAGCGAACATCTGCGCCGTGACATCGGGATCGCCCATGACCCGCCGCCCCGGCGCTACTGGGAACTCTGAAAAACAGCGCGCGCCCGTCGCCCTTGCCCGGGCGCGCGCGGCAGCTTAAAGCGGGCGCATGTCCGACGAGGCCGAAGATATCCACCCGCTGTTTGCCGGCGCCCCGAAAACCACCGAGTTTCGCAAGCTGCGCAAGCGGATCATCCGCAACGTGCGCGAAGCGATCGAGCAATACGGCATGGTCGAACCGGGCGCGCGCTGGCTGGTCTGCCTGTCCGGCGGCAAGGACAGCTACACCATGCTCGCGGCGCTCTACGAACTGAAGTGGCGCGGGTTGCTGCCGGTGGACATCCTGGCGTGCAACCTCGACCAGGGCCAGCCGGGGTTCCCGGCCACGGTGCTGCCGGAATTCCTGGCGCGGACGGGCGTCGAACACCGGATCGAATACCAGGACACCTATTCGATCGTTGTCGACAAGGTGCCCAGCGGGCGCACCTATTGCGCCCTGTGTTCGCGGCTGCGGCGCGGCAACCTGTATCGAATCGCCCGCGAAGAGGGGTGCAGCGCCGTGGTGCTGGGCCACCATCGCGACGACATTCTTGAAACCTTTTTCATGAACCTGTTTCACGGCGGCCGGCTGGCGACGATGCCGCCCAAGCTGGTGAACGAAGACGGCGACCTGTTCGTCTACCGCCCGCTGGCCCATGTGGCCGAAGCCGATTGCGACCGTTTCGCGCGGGCCATGAACTATCCGATCATCCCCTGTGATCTGTGCGGCAGCCAGGACGGCCTGCAGCGCCAGCAGGTCAAGGCGATCCTGGATGCCTGGGAAGTCAACGCGCCCGGACGCCGGCAAGTTATGTTCCGCGCGCTGATGAACGCCCGCCCGTCGCACCTGCTGGATCCGAAGCTTTTCGACTTCGCCGGTTTGACTAGAATTGCCAATAAACTTGAGGAAAATGCGCCGTAGATTGGCGCGCCGCGTTAACCCGTCGCACAAGACGCCGGCCTACCCTTGACCCAAAGCGCCGTGACCGCGCGGGGATCAGGGGAAACGCAGATGCAGCTCAGGAACTGGCCAAAACTACGCAGATTTCACAACCGCATGCGCGAAGCGCTGATCGGTCCGCAAACCCTCGCCTTTCTGCCCGCCCTCACGCTCGGGGCCTACTGGTACGGCGGCGAAGGGCTGCTGCTGTTCTTTGCGCTCGGGTTTCCGGCGGCATTCGCCGTTGGTGGGCTGTTTTCGGGAACCGGCCCGGCCTGGAGCGAAGCGCGCGACCGCGAAACCAGCCTGGCGCTGCGTTCGAACGCCGAACGCGCGATCAGCGAAATCCTGGCGTCCGAAAGCACCACCGGGAAAACCACCGCCGCGCTGGCCCTCGAACTGGACGATTTCGACGACCTCGAACGCCAATATGGCGCGCGCGCGGCCTCGATGATCCTGAAACAGACCGGCGAACGGCTGCGCGGCGCGCTGCGCGACACCGATATCCTGGCCCGCCTGGATGGTCCCCGCTTCGCCATCGCCCTCGGGCCGGTGCACAGGGCCGACCTTGAAACCATGATCGCCATTTCGTCGCGGCTGCAGGCTTCGATCGGCGAACCGTTTTCGGTCGATGCGACCCGGGTCTTTGTCACCGCGTCGATCGGGTTTTCCACCGCCGGACAGGCCGGCACACGATCCGGGGCCACGCTGCTTGAATGCGCCGAATACGCGCTTGTGGCGGCGCTGTCGGCGGGGCCGTCTTCGGTGCGCGGCTACAGCCGGGAAATGAAACATGCCGACCGGAACCGCGAAGCGCTGCGACGCGAAGTCAGCGGCGCCCTGGATGCCGGGCAGATCGTGCCCTGGTTCCAGCCGCAGGTGTCGACCGATACCGGCGAAATCACCGGCTTCGAGGCGCTCGCCCGCTGGGACCACCCGGAACGCGGCCTGGTCCTGCCCGGCGACTTTCTGCCCGCCATCGAGGAACTCGGCCTGCAACAAAGGCTGTGCGAGGTCATGGTTGGCCGGGCGCTGGCCGCGCTGCGCCAGTGGGAACGCGCCGGTTTTCGCGTGCCGGCGGTCTCGGTCAACTTTTCCAGCGCCGAACTGGCCGATCCGAAGCTATGCGAATGGATCAGGTGGGAACTGGACCGCTACGATTTCACGCCGGACCGCCTGTGCGTGGAAATTCTCGAAGATGTGATCGCGGATTCGGACGACGATGTGATCGTGTGCAACATCCAGGCCCTCGCCGAAATGGGGTTCAAGGTGGATCTGGACGACTTTGGCACCGGCCACGCGGCGATCGCCTCGATCCGCAGGTTCTCGGTCAACCGGATCAAGATCGACCGGTCCTTCATCACCCGCGTGGACCGCGACCGGGAACAGCAAAACATGGTGGCGGCGATCCTGACGATGGCGGAACGGCTGGAAATCGACACCCTGGCCGAAGGCGTGGAAACCATTGGCGAACTGGCCATCCTGGCGCAACTGGGCTGCGGTCACGTCCAGGGCTTTTCCGTCGCCCGCCCGATGCCCCTGGAAGACAGCGAAAACTGGATGCTGCAACACCGGGCCAAACTGCCGGAGCCGCCCAAGGTGGGCCGCCGCACCGGTTGATCCCCGGCCCGGCGCGCGCCTGGCGCCGCGACCGCGCGGCAACCGCGCGGCCTGGCTTCGCGCGCCCCATGACCTGTTGACATTCCGCCCCTTGGCCTGTTGAACCACCGTGACCCGAAAATGCGCAGGTGGTAAGCCTAAAATGGACGATCAGAACAAGAACCTAATTCTCGCCACGGCGTTAAGTTTCCTGGTGATCCTGGTGTGGTTCGTGTTGTTCCCGCCAGAGGATCAGCCGGTTGATCAGCCCCCCACCGCCGCAACGCAACCCGCCGCGGACCAGGCCACCACGCCGGCCGCGCAGGCCCCGGTGCAGGGCGGCGCCCCGCAGGCCGAGGCCACGGTCGAAACCCCCGTGGTGGAAGTGCCGCGCGTGAGCATCGACACGCCGCGCCTTTCGGGCAGCATTTCGCTTGTTGGCGGGCGGATCGACGATCTCGCGCTCAAGGATTACCGCGAAACCCTCGATGCGGACAGCCCGAACGTCACGCTTCTCAAGCCCGTGGGCAAGCCCGAGGCCTACTATGCCGCCTTTGGCTGGGCCCCCGGCGGCGAGTTGACGAACGAGGACGTGCCAGGCCCGAGCACGCTGTGGCGCGTGGCCAAGGGGGACGTTCTGTCGCCCGCCACCCCGCTGGTGCTGGAATGGGAAAACGGCAAGGATATCCTGTTTCGCAGGACGATCTCGATCGACGACAATTTCATGATCACGGTGCAGCAGGAAGCGGTCAACAATTCGGCCAATCCCGTGCGCATGGCCCCCTATGGCGAAATCATCCGCGAAGGCGAGCCGAGCAACCTGGAAGGGTTCTTCGTGATCCACGAGGGCGCCATCCGCCAGACCGGCAAGGAAATGGATGAGCTGAAATACAAGAAAATGCGCGACATGGGCGCCGACCCGGTCTGGGGTCCCGGCTCGGACGTTGTCGAGGTGGAAAACAACGGCTGGCTGGGCTTTACCGACCATTACTGGATGACCATGCTGATCCCGGACGCCAACCAGCCGTTCACCAGCGTGCTGCAATACAACCAGGCTCGCGACATCTACAAGACCGTCGCGCGGCTCAAGACCCAGGACATTGCGCCGGGGGCTTCGGCGACCCTGTCGACGCGGGTGTTTTCCGGGGCCAAGGAATGGCAGACGATCCGCAACTATGAACGCAACGACGGCATCTACCGGTTCATCGATTCGATCGACTGGGGCTGGTATTTCTTCCTGACCAAGCCGATCTTCCAGGTGCTGCACTGGCTGAATTCGGTGATCGGCAACATGGGCTGGGCGATCATCGCGCTGACCGTGACGATCAAGGCAATCATGTTCCCGCTGGCCTACAAGTCCTATGTCTCGATGGCCAAGATGAAGGAACTTCAGCCGCAGATGGAAAAGCTCAAGGAACGCGCCGGCGACGACCGCCAGAAGCTGCAAAAGGAAATGATGGAGCTTTACAAGCGCGAAAAGGTCAACCCGGCCTCGGGCTGCCTGCCGATCATCCTGCAGATCCCGGTGTTCTTTTCGCTCTACAAGGTGGTGTTCGTCACGCTCGAGCTGCGCCAGGCGCCCTGGATCGGCTGGATCCGCGACCTGTCCGCGCCCGATCCGTCGTCCATCCTGAACCTGTTTGGCCTGCTGCCCTATGCGCCGCCCGAACCGGGGTCTTTCCTGGCGATCTTTTCGCTGGGTCTGCTGCCGATCCTGCTGGGTATCTCCATGTGGCTGCAGCAAAAGCTGAACCCGACCCCGACCGAACCGACCCAGGCGATGATCATGGCCTGGATGCCCTGGGTGTTCATGTTCATGCTGGGGCGCTTTGCCAGTGGGCTGGTGCTGTACTGGATCACCAACAACACCATCACCTTTACCCAGCAATACCTGATCATGCGCAGCCACGGCCACAAGCCGGACGTTTTCGGAAATATCGTGCGCGGCTTCCGGCGCAAGAAACCCGACAGTGAATGACCGGCCGCGTCGCCCATATCTGGCGCCATCCGATCAAGGCCCACGGCCGCGAGGCGCTGGATCGGGTCGCGCTTGAACCGGGCCGCACCCTGCCCTGGGACCGGACCTGGGCGGTGGCCCATGACCGCAGCGACGCCGATGGCGCCGCCTGGGCGCCATGCGGCAACTTCTCGCGCGCGGCCAGGGTCGCGGCGCTGCAGGCGATCGAAGCGCAACTGGACGAGACCTCCGGCCAGATCAGCCTGACCCACCCGGATCTGCCGCCAATCCGTTTTCGCCCCGACGACAACCCGCAGGACTTCCTGGACTGGGCCAATCGGCTGATGCCCGGCGACGGGCTGCGTTCGGCCCGCCTGGTGCGCGCCCGCGCCGCCGGCATGACCGATACCGATTTCCCGTCGATCAGCATTCTCAGCCTGGCGTCGCACCGGGCGGTGGCCAGCCGCATGGGCCGCGACATTTCCCCCAAGCGCTGGCGCGGCAACATCTTTCTGGACCGGCTGGCGCCCTGGGAAGAATTCGACTGGATCGGCAAGCGGATCCGGATCGGAAGCGCGACCTTTCTGGTGCGCGAAGCGATCGGGCGCTGCCAGGCGACTTCGGTCGATCCCGCGACCGGGCGGCGCGACACCGACATGCTGCGGGTGCTGTCCGACGGGCTGGGCCACACGAATTTCGGAGTTTACGCCACGGTTGAGACCGCCGGAACGGTCGCGCTCGGCGATCCGCAGGAGGTGCTGTGATGGCGCTGCCCTTCCCGATCGCCAACCCGACCGACGACGCCATCGAAAAGGGGCGGCGGCTGTTTGCCCGCCCGACCGAGTTTCTCAAGGGCGTGGTGGCGATGGACGGGTTGCCGCCCGACGACCGGATCGAGATCTGCTTTGCCGGGCGCTCCAACGTCGGGAAATCCAGCCTGATCAACGCGCTGACCGGGCGCAAGGGGCTGGCGCGGGCCTCGAATACGCCGGGGCGCACGCAGGAAATCAACTTTTTCACCGCCTCGGACAGTCACTATTTGGTGGACCTGCCGGGCTACGGTTACGCCAACGCGCCGGTGAAGGTCGTCGAAAAATGGCAGCGGCTGCTCAGGGCCTACCTGTCGGGGCGCCAGTCGCTGCGGCGCGCCTTTGTGCTGATCGACGCGCGCCACGGCGTCAAGGCGGTGGACGAAGACATCCTCGACCTGCTCGACCGGGCGGCGGTGACCTTTCAATGCGTCCTGACCAAGGCCGACAAGGTCAAGGCGGCAGAGCGCGACACGGTTCTGGACCAGGTGCGCGCGGCGCTGGCCCGCCACCCGACCGCTTTTCCGGAAATCGTGCTCACCTCGTCGGAAAAGGGCGACGGTATCGCCACCTTGCGGGCGATCATCGCGACGCTGGAATAGGCGCGGGCGCGCGACGCCCCTTGGCAGCCGCGCCGGTTGCGTTTAGCAAGGGCATCCAGAAGGCCGAAAACCGATGAAAAAGCAGACCGCCATGAACCGCGACTGGATCGCCACCGCCCGGACCCTGTCCGAGGCCCTGCCCTATCTGCAACGCTACGACGGCGCCACCGTGGTGATCAAGCTGGGCGGTCACGCCATGGGCAGCGACAGCGCCATGGAAAGCTTTGCCCGCGACGTGGTGCTGATGCAGCAGGTCGGGATCAACCCGGTGATCGTGCATGGCGGCGGACCGATGATCAACCAGATGCTGGACAAGCTGGGGATCAGCTCGGACTTTGTCGGCGGCAAGCGAGTGACCGACGAACCCACGATGGAAGTCGTGGAAATGGTGCTGTCGGGCCGGGTGAACAAGCGCATCGTGCAGGCGATCAACGCCCAGGGCGGCAAGGCGATCGGGCTTTCGGGCAAGGACGCCGGGCTGATGATCTGCGAACCGGCCGACCCGGCGCTTGGCTTCGTGGGCCGCCCGACCCAGGTCAACCCGTCCTTTCTGGGCAACCTGGCCGAGGCCGAAATCATCCCGGTGATCGCCCCGATCGGGGCCGGGCGCGGCGGTGAAACCTTCAACATCAACGGCGACACGGCGGCGGGCGCGATTGCCGCCGCGCTCAGGGCGGACCGGCTGTTGCTGCTGACGGATGTTTCCGGGGTCAAGGGCGCCGACGGCGAGGTGCTGACCGCGCTGAGCGCCGAGCAGATTCGCGAGATGACCAGCAAGGGCGTGATCGCGGGCGGCATGATACCCAAGACCGAAACTGCGCTGGCGGCGCTGGAAGGCGGGGTTCGCGCAGTTGTGATCCTGGACGGACGCGCGCCAAATGCCTGTTTGCTAGAGCTTTTTACCGAACATGGCGCGGGATCGCTGATCCGTCTTTAGGACAGAATGCCGCGGGGGCTTGCGCGGCGCGCCGGGCGCTCTAGCTTGGGGCAATGGAAAACGAAACTACAATCCGCCTCACGGTCTTTATCGGCCTTTTCGTGTTGTTCGCCGGGCTGGAAACCCTGCTGCCCAAGCGCAAGCGCGTGCAGCCTCGCGCGGGCCGCTGGTTCACGAACTGGGCCCTGATCGTGGTCGATTCGCTGACCTTGCGCCTGCTGGCCTTTGTGGTGCCGGCGCTGGCGGTCGGGGCGGCGGTGGACGCCGGGATCAACGGCTACGGGTTGTTCAACGCGCTGGACTGGAACCCCTGGATCGAAGGCATCCTGACGATCCTGTTCTTTGATTTCGCGATCTGGTTCCAGCATCTCATCACCCACAAGATCCCGATCCTGTGGCGGCTGCACCGGGTCCACCACGCCGACCGCGACATGGATGTGACCACCGCCGTGCGCTTTCATCCGATCGAGATCTTTCTGTCGATGCTGCTGAAGATCGGGCTGGTTTACGTGATCGGCCCCGCCGCCTGGGCGATGCTCGCCTTCGAGGTGATCCTGAACGGCACCGCCATGTTCAACCATGCCAACATCAACCTGCCGCCCTGGCTGGACCGGCTGATCCGCACGGTGCTGGTCACCCCCGACATGCACCGCATCCACCATTCCGACAAGCGGCGCGAACACGACAGCAACTACGGCTTTTCCCTTAGCCTGTGGGACAAGCTGTTTGGCACCTATATCGCCCAGCCCGAGGACGGCGAAGAGGCGATGACCGTCGGGCTGCGCTGGCAGGACGACCGGCCGGCGCGCCTTGGCTGGTCGCTGCTGCTGCCGTTCCGGAAATTGTAGTTTCGTTTCCCCGGTTTCCGGGCCAGTCTGGCATATGGCTTCGTCGCAGCTTCTGGACCGGATCACATCCGCCGCACGGGCGCATCGCCTTGACGTTCTTGGCGTTGCGAACGTCGAGCCGGGCGATCCGGTGCCCGCAGACAGCCGGTCGATCGTGTTGCTTGGCCCGGCCCGGCGGGGCTTTTGGGACCACCTGTCATCGGACGCCGGCCAAGCCTGTATGGATCGCGGCTGCGCCGTGCGCAATGCCTGCCCGCTTTCAGTACATTTCGCCCGCCCGGACGCGCAGTCCGCCCACCACATGAAGGCCTTTCACCCATGACGCTTCGACTTGCCCTGATGCGCCACGCCAAGTCCGATTGGACCACCCCCGCCGCTCAGGATCACGACCGCCCGCTGAACAAGCGCGGCAGGGCCGCTGCATCCGCCATCGGCCACTGGCTGGGCGAACAGGGCTACCTGCCAGATCTGGTCCTGTGTTCGGCGGCGCGGCGCACCCGCGAAACCTGCGCCCTGGTTCTGGAGGCCATGGGATCGGATGCCGAAACCCGCTTCCTGGAGACGCTGTACCTGGCCTCGGCCGAAGCGATGTTTCAAACCGTGGCCAGCGCGCGCGATGCGCGCACCCTCATGCTGATTGCCCACAATCCGGGAACCGCGATCCTGGCCGCGGCCCTTGCCCGGACGCCGCCCAGGCACCCGCGTTTCGCCGACTACCCGACCGCAGCGACCACGGTTCTGGACTTCGACGCGCCGGCGTGGAACCAGATCGAGGCCCGGGGCGGCCGGGTTCTGGACTTCGTCATCCCGCGCGACCTTGCCGGCTGAATGACGAAAAAAGGCGCCGGGAAAGCGGCGCCTTTTTCCTGTCTTGTCCACGTGTCGCGAAGCAGCGCAAAGGCCGCCCCGAGGCCGGGCCTAGTGCCCCAGAATCTGGCTGAGGAACAGCTTGGTGCGGTCCGACTGCGGGTTGTTGAAAAACTCTTTCGGTTCGTTCTGCTCGACGATCTGGCCCTGGTCCATGAAGATCACCCGGTTCGCCACCGCCTGGGCAAAGCCCATTTCGTGGGTCACCACCAGCATCGTCATGCCTTCCTCGGCCAGCTCGATCATGGTGTCGAGCACTTCCTTGATCATTTCGGGGTCAAGCGCCGATGTCGGTTCGTCGAACAGCATGATGCGCGGCTTCATGCACAGCGACCGGGCGATGGCCACCCGCTGCTGCTGGCCGCCGGAAAGCTGGCCGGGATATTTGTCGGCCTGTTCCGGGATCTTGACCTTTTCCAGGTAGTGCATCGCGGTTTCTTCGGCTTCCTTGCGCGGGATCTTGCGAACCCAGATCGGCGCCAGCGTGCAGTTTTCCATGATCGTCAGGTGCGGAAACGGGTTGAAGTGCTGGAAACACATCCCGACCTCGGACCGGATCTTGTCGATGTTCTTCAGGTCCGACGACAGTTCGGTGCCATCAACGATGATGGTGCCTTCCTGGTGTTCTTCCAGCCGGTTGATACAACGGATCAGCGTCGACTTGCCCGACCCCGACGGTCCGCAGATCACGATCCGTTCGCCGCGGTTGACGGTCAGGTTGATGTCGCGCAGCACGTGAAAGGCCCCGTACCACTTGTTCATGTTGGTAATCTCGATCGCCACCTCGTCAGAGACGGTCATCTGGCTGCGATCGATCTCGCGTTCGGTAACAGTTGCAGGTTCGGACATTACGTCGCTCCTTGAAGAATTAGTGACCGGTCTGAAGCTTGCGCTCCAGATACATGGAATAGCGGCCCATCGAGAAACAGAAGAGGAAGAAGACAAAGGCGACGAAGCCGTAAAGCTCCCACACGATGCCGTTCCATTCCGAGTTGGCCTGGATCAGTTTCACCCAGCCGATCGGATCCGAAAGCCCGATGATCGACACCAGCGTGGTGTCCTTGAACAGGCCGATGAAGGTCGAGACGATGCCCGGGATCGAGATTTTCAGCGCCTGCGGCATGATGATCAGCCGCTGGGCCTGCCAATAATCCAGTCCCAGCGCGTCGGCGGCTTCGTATTGGCCCTTGGGAAGGGCCGCGAGACCGCCGCGGATCACCTCGGCCATGTAGGCGGCCGAAAACAGGGTGATCATGATCATGACCCGCAGGATGATGTCGAATTCCGTGCCCTTGGGCAGAAAGTAGTTCAGCAGGACCGAGGCCACGAACAAGAGCGTGATCAGCGGCACGCCGCGAATGAACTCGATAAAGCCGACACACAGCGATTTCACGATCACCAGGTTCGACTGCCGTCCCAGCGCCAGCACGATGCCGAGCGGGAACGACAGGGTGATCCCGGTAATGCCCAAGGTGATCGCCAGCATGAAGCCGCCGAACTGCCGGCTGCCGACCGATTGGATGGCCAGAGGCGCAACCGACGCCAGAGCGTCCGACACTGGTGACGCCAGGAACATCCACCAGACAATCGCCGCCAGGGTTCCGACGATCAATCCGACCAGCGAACTGACGGCCTGGCCTACGTAGCGGTTGACCAGGATACCGATGACAAAGCCAAGGAAGGCCGTGACCGGCGTCCAGATCGTGCCGCCCCACAGCAGCCAGGGGCCGATGAAGGGGAAGGCCACCGAAAACACCAGCATCCAGCGCGGCAGCTTGTCGAACAGCACCGGCGCAAGCGCGGCAAACAGCAGGATCAGGGCCAGGTTCGGCCGCCAATACAGGTTGTCCGGGTAGAACCCGTACATCAGCTGCCAGAAGCGTTCGTGGATCACCGCCCAGCATGCGCCGGCGGCTTCTCCGCGTTCGTTCAAGATCTCGCGGCATTCGTTCAGCGAAGTTGCGTTCCAGACGCCGTTCAGCATCCAGGGCAGAACCCCGGCCAGAACCGAGTAGATCAGGAAGATCGCCATCACGGTCAGAAACGTGCTGAGCAGGTCCGAAAACAGGTTTTGACGCATCCAGCCGATCACCCCGACGCTGGTCGGCGGCGGCGCTTTTTCCGGCAGCATTTCGCTGCGGACGTAACTGAGAGAATGGTCCGAGCTCATCCTAGCGCTCCTTCAGCTTGGTACGTTCGTTGTAGTAGTTCATCACCGCCGAGATCGAGAGTGAGATGATCAGGTAACACAGCATCAACAGCAGCAGCGTTTCCATTTCCCGCCCGGTCTGGTTCAGCGTGATGCCGCCCAGCGTGCCGGTGATGTCCATGTAACCCACCGCAATCGCCAGCGACGAGTTCTTGGTCAGATTC
>JAJRUE010000006.1 GCA_024277955.1 Alphaproteobacteria bacterium
ACGCTGGTGTTCGAGCGTGTCGCCGGGTCTTCGGCGAGGAAGTCGATCCAGTCGTTTTGCGCGACAAAAGTCTCTAACACGGCGGAATTTGCGTCTGCGCGGGCGATCATGCCGGCAAGACCGCCGACCGATTTCGCCCAGTCCAGCGCCTGCAGATAGTCTTCGACCGCCAGCATGGACGGGGTGTTGATGGTGGCGCCCTCGAAGATGCCTTCGATCAGCTTGCCGCCCTTGGTCAGGCGAAAGATCTTGGGCAGCGGCCAGGGCGGCGTGTAGCTTTCCAGCCGCTGCACGGCGCGCGGGCTGAGGATCAGCATGCCATGCGCGGCCTCGCCGCCCAGCACCTTCTGCCAGGAAAAGGTGGTTGCATCCAGCTTGTCCCAGGGCAGATCCATCGCAAAGGCGGCGCTGGTCGCGTCGCAGATGGTCAACCCGGCGCGCTCTGCGGGGATGACGTCGCCGTTGGGCACGCGCACGCCGCTGGTGGTGCCGTTCCAGGTGAACACCACGTCCTTGTCGAAATCGACCTGCGAAAGGTCAACGATCTGCCCGTAGTCGGCGGTGCGCACGGTGGCGTCCAGCTTCAGCTGCTTGACCACGTCGGTCACCCAGCCGGCCCCGAAGCTTTCCCAGGCGAGCATCTCTATGGGCCGTTCGCCCAGCAGGTTCCACAGCGCCATTTCCACGGCCCCCGTGTCCGACGCCGGCACGATGCCGATCTTGTAATCCGCAGGAATCCCGAGGATTTCGCGTGTGGTTTCAATGGCCTGCTTCAGCCTGGCCTTGCCGATGGCGGCGCGGTGCGACCGGCCCAGGGGCGCATCGGACAGCGATTGCAACGTGAATGTGGGGGGTTTGGCGCAGGGGCCGGACGAAAAACGCGGATTGGCCGGCCGCGTCGCCGGGGTGTTCGTAACCATCGGTGGTATCCTTCCAGATATGTGCCCTTCGTTGGGGAAGGGTGTCCCACCGCCGCCTCTACGCCCACGCGGTGGCTTTCGCAAGCGCAAAAATGTCGCTATAGCGCCGCAACAGGTAACGAAAACGACATTCCCAACCGGGGCACCGCCGCAAATGACCTATGTCGCCACCCTTCTGACGAACCCGAAAACCCCAGTGTTAGACACTGTTCTGGTGTAAAACCTGCGCAATGCCTGGGGCGGGGCGCAGGCGGTCTGGCTGGCGCGCGGCGAGGCGGCGGAATTTTCGCTGCCCGCGATCCCCGACAATTTCCGTGCCACCTGGCAGGACCTTCAGCCGCTGGGGATCGACCTGAACATCCAGCCCGCCGAGGGGCGGCGCAAGGCGCTGCTGATCGCCGACATGGATTCGACCATGATCGAACAGGAATGCATCGACGAACTGGCCGACCAGGCCGGCGTCGGCGCGCGCGTGGCCGAGATCACTGCGCGCGCGATGAACGGAGAACTGGACTTCGAAGGCGCGCTGATCGAACGGGTGGGGCTGCTGAAGGGGCTGGATTCCGCTGTAATAGACACTGTTTTGCGCGACCGGATCACCCTGATGCCCGGCGGTCGGGCGCTGCTGGCCACGATGAAGGCGAACGGGGCGCATGCGGTGCTGGTTTCGGGCGGGTTTACCGCTTTTGCCGGCAAGGTGGCCGCAGAGCTGGGTTTTGACGAGTTTCGCGCCAACGAATTGCTGGTGGAAAACGGTGTGCTGAGCGGGGCGGTGGCCAGGCCGATCCTGGGGCGCGATGCCAAGGTGCGCGCGCTCAGGGAAACCGCGCAGCGGCTGGGGATCGCCACCGATCAGGTGATGGCGGTGGGCGATGGCGCCAATGATCTGGGCATGCTGCAGCTTGCCGGGGCCGGGGTGGCGCTGCACGCCAAGCCCACGGTGGCGGCGCAATGCGAGCTGCGCATCAACCACGGCGATCTGACGGCGCTGCTTTACCTGCAGGGCTACCGGCGCGACGCGTTCGCCGATCAGGCCGGGAAACCGGCGGCGGGTTGAAGCCAACCAGTCTCTAACCCGGCGAAATTGCGCTGTCTGACGCGCATCCAGCGCGACACGACCGGGTGGTTTTCGTCAAGCGCCCCCAGGTGCACCAGGATCGCCGTGATGGCGAGGTTGGCGGCGCGGGCGGCGCCGTCATGGATTTTCACCGCCACCCCCAGGCCGCGGTCGCGCAGGATCGCCACAAAGACGCCCTCGGCCCCGGTCTTGACGGCGACGCGCCCGCCCATGGCGCGCATCAGGTCGGTGCAGGCGCGCCCCTCGCCGGCCACAAGATCCGGGTGGGCCACCATCGCATCCACCAGCCGCGCCGCCGCCCGGTTGCGCAGCGGCGCATCGCCGTCGCGGGCGGTTGCGAAAAACGCCATCGCCCGGGCCAGCCCCTGCAGGGTGGTCGCGAAATTCGGGGCCGAACAGCCGTCGATCGCGAAACCGGGACTGTCCTGGCCGGTCACGTCTTCGAAGGCGTCGCGCACCGCGGATTGCACCGGGGGGGTCGGGTCGACATACTCCGGCCCCGCCTTCAGGTGCTTGCCGAGCGTCAGGAACCCGCTGTGCTTGCCCGAACAGTTGTTGTGATAGCGGTGCGGGCTGTCGCCAAGGCGAATCATCGCGCGCAGCTCGTCCTTGTCGCGGGGCTCTTGCGGGCCG
>JAJRUE010000299.1 GCA_024277955.1 Alphaproteobacteria bacterium
GCGCGCCACCATGTTGGCGTCGGTATGGCTGGTGCGCAGCGTCGGCAGGCCCTGACGCGACAGCGCCAGCACCGAAGGCGTGTTCGCCACCGTCACCGCGATCTGCCAGGCCTCGGCGGTTTCCACCGCATCCGCCGGGCGCAGCACCAGCAGGTTGGGCATGGCGCGCAAGGAGGCGAGATGTTCCACCGGCTGGTGTGTCGGGCCGTCTTCGCCCAGCCCGATGCTGTCATGGGTCATCACGTAAGTGACCGGCAGCCCCATCAGCGCCGAAAGCCTGATCGCCGGGCGGCAATAGTCGGCGAACGCCAGAAAGGTGCCGCCATAGGGCACGAAGCCGCCGTGCAGCGCGATCCCGTTCATCGCCGCAGCCATGGCGTGTTCGCGCACGCCGTAATGGATGTAGCGGCCCGAATAGTCGGCCCGGGCGACCACGCCCATGCCGTCGGTTTTCGTCAGGTTCGAGCCCGTCAGGTCGGCCGAGCCGCCCACGGTGTTGGGCAGCGTCGCGTTCACCACTTCCAGCGCCATCTGGCTGGCCTTGCGGGTGGCGACCTTGGGGGCGTCCTGGGAAAGGCGCGCCTTGTAGGCGTAGATGGCCGCATCCAGCGCGCCCGCATCCGGCGCGGCGAGCGAAGCGTTGAAGGCGTCGCGCGCGGGCGATGCGGCCAGGCGCGCTTCCCAGTCCTGGCAGGCGGCGCGGCCGCGCGCGGCCACCGCGCGCCAGGCGTCGTAAACCTCCTGCGGGATCTCGAAGGCGGGGTAGGGCCAGCCCAGCGCGGCGCGGGCCAGCGCGATTTCCTCATCCCCCAGCGGCGCGCCGTGGGTGGCGGCGGTGCCCTGCTTGTTGGGGGCGCCGAAACCGATGATGGTCTTGCAGGCGATCATCGAGGGCCGGTCGGTGACGGCGCGCGCCGCTTGAATCGCCGCGGCGATGGCCTCTTTGTCGTGGCCGTCCACCGATTGCACGTGCCAGCCGGCGGCCTCGAAGCGTTTCTGCTGGTCGGTCGAGGTGGAAACCCCGGTCGCGCCGTCGATGGTGATCGAATTGTCGTCCCACATCACGATCAGCCGCCCCAGCCCCATATGTCCCGCGAAATCAATGGCCTCGTGGCTGATGCCTTCCATCAGGCAACCATCGCCGGCCAGAACGTAGGTGTAGTGATCCACCAGATCGTCGCCGAACCGCGCGTTGTGCATCCGTTCGGCCAGCGCCATGCCCACGGCGGTGGAGATCCCCTGGCCCAGCGGGCCGGTGGTGACCTCGATCCCCTTGGCGTGGCCGTATTCCGGGTGCCCGGCGGTGCGATAGCCCCACTGGCGGAAATTGCGGACCTGCTCGATCCCCATGTCGTCGTAGCCCAGCAGGTGGTTGATCGCATAGACCAGCATCGAGCCGTGGCCCGCGCTCATCACGAAGCGGTCGCGGTCGGGCCATTTGTCGGCGGTCGGGTCCACCTTCATGAAGCGGTTGTAAAGCACGGTGGCCACATCGGCCAGCCCCATGGGCGCGCCGGGGTGGCCGGAATTGGCGGCCTGAACCGCGTCCATCGCCAGCGCCCGGATGGCATTGGCCATCAGGTCTTCGGCGCTGGTGGAAATTGCTGCCTGCTGGTTCATGGTGCCCCCCTTCAGCGCGCGCGCTTGGCTTCGGAAACGAGCCGCTAGATCATCGGCGTGAAGATCAGCTGCATCGCCAGTTCCATCTTGCCGCCGGGCACCACGATGGAATTCGCCCGGCTCATGAAGCTGTCGTGGATCATCGAGGTCAGATAGGGGAAATCGATGCCGCGCGGGTTCTTGAAGCGGATCACCACCAGGCTTTCGTCGGCGGTGGGAATCCAGCGGGCGATGAACGGGTTCGAGGTATCGACGATCGGCACGCGCTGGAAATTGATGTCGGTTTCGGTGAACTGCGGGGTGATGCAGTGCACATAGGCGTGCATCCGGCGCAGGATCACGTCGGTGACGGCTTCGGTGGTATAGCCGCGCTGGGCCTTGTCGCGGTGGATCTTCTGGATCCATTCGAGGTTGATCACCGGCACCACCCCGATCTTGAGATCGGCGTATTTCGGCAGATCCACCTCGTCGTTCTTCACCGCGCCGTGCAGGCCCTCGTAGAACAGAAGGTCGGTGTCTTCCTCGAACTCGGTCCAGTCGGTGAAGGTGCCCGGCTCGCCGCCGAATTTGCGGCCCTCTTCTTCGTTGTGGATGTAGTGGCGGGTGCGGCCGTGACCGGTTTCGCCATATTCGCGAAAGACGCGTTCAAGTTCGGCCAGCTCGTTGGCTTCGTAGGAAAAATGCGAAAATCCGTGGTCGCCGGCGGCATAACGCTTGTCCAGCTCGGCCTTCATCGCGGCGCGGTCGTATTTGTGAAAGGCGTCGCCTTCGATCGACACCGCCTTGACGCCTTCGCGGCGGAAGATCTGGTCGAAGGTGTCCTTGACCGTGGATGTGCCCGCCCCGGAAGAGCCGGTGACGGAAATGATCGGGTGTTTCTTGCTCATGGTGCCGTCCTTCGCAATCGGGTCTTCAGGTTCTGAACAGGCCGCGGGTGCCGAAAAGCGCCGAGACCTCGTTGGGCGGGAGTTCGTGATAGGTGGCGATGCGCGCCACGTTGTCGGCCGAGCCGAACACCAGCGGGGTGCGTCCGTGCAGCTGGGTCGCGCTCTGGTTCAGGATCGGGTCGACCGCGTCGGTGGCCTTGCCGCCGGCCTGTTCGATCACCATCGCCACCGGCGCGCATTCATAGACCATGCGCAGCCGGCCGCGTTCGTATCCGGGGCGGTCGTCGGACGGGTACAGGAACACGCCGCCGCGCGAAAGAATGCGGTGGGTTTCGGCCACCAGCGAAGCCACCCAGCGCATGTTGAAATTGGTGGCGCGCGGCCCCTCGGCGCCGGCGATGCAATCGTCGATGAAGGCGCGCACCGGCGGCTGCCAGTGGCGGTAGTTCGAGGCGTTGATCGCGTATTCGGTGCTTTCGGTGGGGATCTGCACGCGCGCGTCTACCAGC
>JAJRUE010000300.1 GCA_024277955.1 Alphaproteobacteria bacterium
CCCAGTGGTGGGGCTGGTGGTGCGGGCCGGAGGCCAGCAGGCCGTAGAAGCCCAGACCCTGTAGTTTGGCGAGGTCGGCTTCGGGCACCAGAACGGTGATTTCGGCGCCGTTCGGCACGATTTCGGCAGAGTAGTTCCAGCCGTCGGTGCCGTCCATGATGGCGGCGTGACCGAGCACCATCCGCTCGATGGAAGGGGCGACGGTGGCGTCTCCGGTGACGGTGAAGCGCATGCCGCCTTCGACTTCCTCGGCCACGGCGATGGAGTCGAGGGTTACGCGGTCCATGTCCTGAAGGTGCTGGCGCAGGGCGCCGATGTCGACCATCGACCAGTCGGTGTTCGGGTTGGCGTCAAGCGCGCGCACGACCTCGGCGATGGTGGCAAAGGCGGACTGGCCTGCCTCGGTCAGCGGGCCGGCGGTCATGGCGTTGCCGGCCATGGCGCCCATGCCTGCGCCCATACCCTGCAT
Organism: Alphaproteobacteria bacterium; assembly: GCA_024277955.1. GTDB lineage: Bacteria > Pseudomonadota > Alphaproteobacteria > Rhodobacterales > Rhodobacteraceae > JAJRUE01. Next base: position 470 of record JAJRUE010000300.1, read on the forward strand.
GTCCGAGCCTGCACCCATGCCGCCCATACCGGCACCGGAGCCCATGTTCATACCCATGCCACCCTCGCCGGAGTCCATCATGCCCTGCATGGATTGCATCATCTGCATCATTTGCATCATGCCGGACATCATTTTCATCATGCCCTCCATACCTTCCATACCTTCCATTCCCTGCATGCCGCCGGAGCCGCCGTGCATGCCGCCACCCATACCCGAGCCGCCCATGCCACCCATGCCGGATGTGCCCTCGCCGGAATTGCCCATGTTCATGCCCATGCCGGAACCGCCCATCGCGCCCTCCAGGGTTTGCGCCTGCGCGGTGTCGGTCATCTGCATGCCTTCCATGTTTTCCATGCCGGGCATGGTCTGGGCCAGCGCCGGTGTGGCGAGAAGGGTGGTCATCAGGAGTACTTTCAGCATTGTGTTCTCTTTCTTCAGGTTACGTTGAAAAACACCTTGCATGTTTTTCTGTTCCGGCAACATGATAGAAATCATGTCACACGATTTCTTGACCGCCATTTCCCATCTTCCCCATCGCGTGCGGCAATTCGCCGAAGGGGTGCAGCTGTTCGAGCGCGACGATCCGGTGCGCTCGCTGTTCGGGGTTCTGTCAGGCGAGGTGCATCTGCTGCGCCGCCATGTCGACGGCACCGGCGTGATATTGCAGCGGGCCGCGGGTGGCGCGATTCTGGCGGAGGCTTCGCTGGCCTTCGAGGTTTACCATTGCGCAGCAGTGACTGTGGCCCCGTCCCGTCTGGCGGTGTTCGAGCGCGCTGCTGTGCGTGATCTGGTGGAGTCGGATCGCAGCGTCGCCAATGCCCTGACGGCACATCTGGCGCGCGAGGTGCGCAACGCGCGGATGAAGGTGGAGATCCTGTCGCTGAAAAAGGTGGCGGACCGGCTGGATGCCTGGCTGGTCTGGCATGACGGAGTGTTTCCGGAGCGCGGCGACTGGCGGCAGGTGGCCGAGGAAATCGGGGTGAGTGCGGAGGCGCTTTATCGCGAACTTGCGCGACGGCGGTAACGGGTGCACCATCAGAGGGTGAACAACGGGAGGATGCCATGCGACTCAAGGGAAAAACCGCAATCGTGACCGGAGGGGCCTCCGGCTTTGGCGAGGGGATCGTGCGCAAGTTCATCGCGGAAGGCGCGCGGGTGATGATCGCCGACATCAATATCGAGGCGGCCGAGGCGCTGGCGGAAGAGGTCGGCGCGATTGCCCGGCAGGTGGATGTTTCGGATGCCGACAGCGTGCATGCGATGGCGCATGCGGCCTTTATCGCCTTCGATACGCTGGATATTCTGGTTAACAACGCCGGTATTACGCACCTGCCGGCGCCGATGGAGGAGGTCTCCGAAGAAGATTTCGATCGGGTGCTGGCGGTGAATGCGAAGTCGGTTTACCTGACGGCGAAATACATCGTGCCACATATGAAGGGGAACAGCTCCGGCGTTATTTTGAATGTGGCCTCGACGGCAGGGGTCAGCCCGCGGCCGAAGCTGAACTGGTATAACGCCTCCAAGGGCTGGATGATCACCGCGACCAAGGCGATGGCGGTGGAGCTGGCGCCGGACGGGGTGCGGGCGAATGCGATCAATCCGGTGGCGGGGGAAACGCCGTTGCTGAAATCCTTCATGGGCAAGGATACGCCGGAGATGCGGGCGAAGTTCATTTCCACTATTCCAATCGGGCGGTTCTCCACCCCCGAGGACATAGGCAATGCGGCGGCGTTTTTGTGTTCGGACGAGGCCGCGATGATTACCGGTGTGGCGCTGGAAGTGGACGGCGGGCGCTGCATATGAGGGTCGGGCCGCGCAACCTGATTACCGATGTGGCGGGGCTGTATGTGGGGAATGCCAGCATCGGCTCGTTGAAGTCGGGTTCGACCGTGCTGGTTGGCGATGCGCCGTTTACGGCGGCTGTGCATGTGATGGGCGGCGCGCCGGGGACGCGGGAGACGGATGCGCTGGCGCCGGACAAGCTGGTAGAGGCGGTGGATGCGCTGGTGTTGTCGGGCGGGTCGGCCTTCGGGCTGGATGCGGCCTCGGGGGTGACGGATGCCCTGGCACGGCAGGGGCGCGGGTTCCGGATCGGGCCGGCGACGGTGCCGATTGTGCCGGCGGCGATTATTTTCGATTTGCTGAATGGTGGCGAGAAGGACTGGGACGAAAACCCCTATCGTGCGCTCGGCGCGGCGGCGCTGGCGGATGCCTCGGAGGATTTTGTGCTTGGCACGGTCGGGGCCGGCGTCGGGGCGACGACGGCCAATCTGAAAGGTGGGCTGGGGTCGGCCTCGGTGGTGCTGGATAGCGGGCATACGGTCGGGGCACTGGTGGTGGCGAACCCTTTCGGTGCGCCAGTGGTGCCGGAAAGCGGGCATTTCTGGGCGGCACCGTTCGAGGTGAACGGAGAGTTCGGCGGGCGCGGGATAGCGCAGGGTTTTGATCCTTTGGCCAATCCGACGACCGAGAAGATGGAGGCGTTCAACGCCAAGGCCAACACGACGATTGCGATTGTGGCGACGGATGCGGTGCTGAGCAAGGCACAGGCGCAGCGTGTGGCGACGGCGGCGCATGACGGGATGGCGCGCGCACTTGTGCCTTCGCATACGCCGTTTGACGGGGATCTGGTGTTTGCGGCGGCCACGGGTGCAAGACCGCTGGGCGATCCGGTGCTGGATACCTTGATGCTGGGCAATGCGGCGGCGTTATGTCTGGCGCGGGCGATTGC
>JAJRUE010000301.1 GCA_024277955.1 Alphaproteobacteria bacterium
CCCAGCGTGGCGCGCGCGCAAACCGGAACGCCCCCGGCAAGCCCCGGATCGGGCACGACCCCGCCGCCCCCCGCCGCGCCCGGCCAATCCGCGCCCGCTCAATCCGCCCCCGGCCAGCCTGACCCTGCCCAGCCGGCCCCCGCTCAACCCGCCCCTGCCCAGCCCGGCGCGACGGCCACCCTTCCGACGCTGCCGGGACTGACCCCGCCAGCCAGCACCAACCCGTAGGCCAGCCGTGTTCGAAAGCTTCCTCGCCACCACGACCTCGGAAGGTCTCAGCGCATTGGGCACCCGCGAACAGCGGTCCTACGAGCTGATCACCGAAACCGTGCGCGAACGCCTGGGCGACGCCCATGCGGCGCTGTTCGGCGAACCGGTGGCCACCGAACATGGCGACAGCTACGACTGGTATGCGCCGCTGCCGGGCAAGGTGCGCCGGCTCGACCAGCTGGACGAGGACGCCCGCGACGCCGCGCGCCGCCGCCTGGACCAGCTGCGCGACGATATCCGCGGCCTGGCGGCGCAGATCGCCGCCACCGGCGACGCCAACGACCAGCGCCTGAGCGAAGCGCTGGAAAACGCGCTGAACGTGCCCGGCGACGACCATATCTACGTGGTCCAGACCGACGACGGCCCGCAGCCGGTGCTGACCAGCTGGGCCTGGACCAGCGACGCGCGGCGCAGCGAACGCGGGGTTCTGACCGGCATCGACCCGCGCCGCAAGGCCGCCGCCGCAACCGCGGCCACCGCCGCCAGCGCCCCCGACCCGGCGCGCGCGCGGCGCCGGCCGGTCGTCTGGCTGCCCTGGCTGCTCGGGCTGGGCTGGCTGCTGCTGGCGGCGATGCTGGCCTGGATCGTGCTGCTGCTGATCCAGCCCTGCGCGCTGCGCGGCCCGGCCTGGCTGTCGTTCTGCCCGGCGCCGCCCGCGCTTGCCGACAGCGGCCGCGCCAGCACCATCGCGCTGCAGGACCAGGTCGACCAGCTGGAACGCCAGCTGGCCATCGCCGACCGCGCCTGCCAGCCGCCTCCGCCTCCACCGCCGCCTCCGCCGCCGCCCGAACCGGTGGTCGAACCGGCCCCGCCGCCCCAGCCGCCGCAGGAAAGCGCCGTCGACAGGCGTCTGCGCCAGGCCGGCGCCACCCGCGGAGACCTGAACTTTTCGCTGATCTGGAACGGGTCCGACGACCTTGACCTGGCGGTCGCCTGCCCCGCCGGCGGCCTGATCTGGTTCCGCCGCAAGAACGCCTGCAACGGCCGGCTCGATGTGGACAGCAATGCCAGCCGGGTGGTCAATGGCCCGGTCGAGAACATCTTTTACAACAGTCCCGGCAACGGCGTGTATCGCGTGCGGGTCACGCTTTACAAGAAACGCGGGCGCACGGCGAGCACGCCGTTCCAGCTATTGGTCCGGGACGGGGAGCGCACCAGGACGTTGCGCGGCCGGCTCAGCCGGACCGGCGAAGCCTGGACAACCACTTACAACTACGCGGGGCGGTGATGATTTCGGACCGAAAAGAACAGCTAAGGCCACTTGCCAACTGGCATGACGACGTGACGATCACGCCGTTTTCGGGCATCCAGATCCTGGATTTCGGCTTTTCGCTGGACCAGGTCGCGGTGCGCCCCTGGCGCTTCATCGAACGCAGCACCGACGGGGACGCCTCCGAACGGATGCTGATCCCGCTGACCGGGCGCGACGCCGACGACGCCCCGATAGAAGCCGCAGCGCGCCCCGACGACGACGGCTATTCGATCCGCCCCACTGCGGCGATGGAGCCCTTCCTTTCGAAATGGGTGCCGGTGCCGGTGTTGCGGGTGAAAAGCGAACGCGGCGCCGCCGGCGAAGAACGCTTTGATCCCGGCCCCTCGAGCTGGGCGCGGCTGCGGGTGGTCGAGCTTGAACAGCCCGACCCGGAAACCGGCGACACCCACCGGGTGCAACTGGCGCTCGACACCACGCTGACCGCCCAGGACCAGGGCGCGCGCTACATCGCGCCAGAGCGCGGCGACGCCGAAAAACCCCGCGATTTCCGCTTTGTATCCGATCCAGCGCATATGGACTGGTTCCTGCGGCGGCTGGAGATTGGCGAAGACGGCGAGGTGCGCGACCCGCAGCTTTGGGTGTCGGAATGGCTCAAGGAGCTGTTTCTGGCCTTCAAGCGGGCCGAACGGCCGGGCCGGCAGATTTCGGAAGAAAACCTGCCGCACCAGTTCGAACACTGGGCCCGCTACCTGGCCTTTCTGCAGTTCATCGACAAGGCGGTAAAGATCCCGCGCATCCGCTTCATCAACACGGTTTCCGAGCGCGACGGGGTGACGCCGGTGGATGTGGACATGGTGCTGGACATCGGCAATTCGCGCACCTGCGGCATCCTGATCGAACGTTTCCCCGGCGAAGGCGGCGCCGATCTGGCGCGCTCGTTCCCGCTGGAAATCCGCGATCTGTCGCGCCCGGAACTGTATTATTCCGGCCTGTTCGAAAGCCGGGTGGAGTTTTCCGACCTGAAATTCGGCGACGACCGCTTTGCCAGCCGGTCGGGGCGGCGCAACGCCTTCATGTGGCCCGGTTTCGTGCGCGTCGGCCCCGAAGCGCAGCGCCTGATCCAGCGCGAGGAAGGCACCGAAACCACGTCGGGCCTGTCTTCGCCCAAACGCTATATCTGGGATGACGAGGTGCGCCAGCAGGACTGGCGCTTTCACAACCACCAGGATCCGAACAACCTGCCCAAATCGGTGCGCGCCGCCATGCGCCACCTGAACGAGGCCGGCGACGTGCTGGCCCAGGTCGACCACGAGGAAAAGCGCCGCCTGCGCAAGCGCGGCACCACGTCGCGGTCGCGCGCGATCCGACCGCGGTTTTCGCGCTCGGCGCTCTTTGGCTTCATGCTGGCGGAAATCATCGCGCACACGCTGGTGCAGGTGAACGATCCCGGCTCGCGCGCCAAGCGGGCGCAATCCGATCTGCCGCGCCGGCTGAACCGGATCATCCTGTCGCTGCCCACCGCGACCTCGATCCAGGAACAGGCGATCATCCGCAGCCGGGCCGAAGGCGCGCTGCGCCTGGTCTGGGCGATGCTCGGGGTCGAGGGCGAGGAAACCTCGATTTCCCTCCGCCCGGACCTGATCGTCGAGTGGGACGAAGCCTCGGCCACCCAGCTGGTCTATCTCTATTCCGAGCTGACCCAGAAATTCGACGGCAATATCGACAATTATCTCAAGCTCAAGGGCACCCCCCGCCGGCGCGAGGGCGACGATGCGCCCAGCCCCAGCCTGCGGCTGGCCTGCATCGACATCGGCGGCGGCACCACCGACCTGATGATCTCGACCTACTGGAGCGAAGCCAACCGCGTGCTGCACCCGCAGCAGACCTTTCGCGAAGGCTTCCGGGTGGCCGGCGACGACCTGGTGCAGCGGGTGATCTCGGGCATCATCCTGCCGTGCATCCAGGCCTCGATCGAAGCCGCCGGCGGGCTGTATGTCGGTGAAAAGATGCGCGAATTGTTCACCGGAGACATCGGCGGCCAGGATCAGCAGGTGGTTCAGAAACGCCGGCAGTTCGCGATGCGCGCGCTGATGCCGCTGGCGATCGCGATCCTGACCCACAGCGAAAACGCCGCCGAGTTCGACCGCTTCGATCTGTCGGTGGGCGACACGCTGGGCCTGCCCCGGCGCGACGCCGATCAGGACGGCCCCGAAGACGGCGAAACCGCCCAGGGCGAGGCCCCGGCGAATGGCCAGGTGAATGGGCAGGCGAACGGGCAGGCCTCGGCGCAGGCGGGCCATGCGGCGGCCCTGCAGCCCGGCGATGGCGACACGGCGGTCAGCCCGATCTCGCCCGAAGTGCTGGCCTATGTGGAACAGGCGGCGCACGACATTGGCGCGCGGGACTGGTCGCTGGCCGATGTGGTGATCGCCACGTCGCGGCTGGATGTGGACGCCATCGCGCGCGAAGTCTTCCAGAAGGTGCTGGGCAACATGGCCGAGGTCATCGACCATCTGGGCGTCGATGTGGTGCTGCTGACGGGGAGGCCTTCGCGGCTGCCGGCGGTGCGCGCCATCGTCGAGGAAATGCTGGTGGTGCCGCCGCACCGGCTGGTGTCGATGCACCGCTACCGCACCGGCCGCTGGTATCCGTTCCGCGACCCGATCAGCCAGCGCATCGGCGATCCGAAAAGCACCGTCGCGGTGGGCGGCATGCTGATGGCGCTGGCGCGCAACCGGATCACCAACTTCAAGGTGACCACCAGCGCCTTCCAGATGAAGTCCACGGCCCGTTTTGTCGGCGAAATGGACACCAACGGCCAGATCCGCGACGAACGGCTGATGTTTTCCGATCTCGACCTGGACGCCAAGGGCGGCGCGCAGGAAGCGGTGGTCAGCATGTTCGCGCCGATGCATATCGGGTCGCGCCAGCTGCCGTTCGAACGCTGGACGACAACGCCGCTGTTCCGGCTCGATTTCGCGACCGCCGAGGCCCAGAACCGGCCGACGCCGATCCGCGTCACCTTCGAAAAGGCCGATTTCGACGACGGCGAAGACGACAGCGCCGAAACCAAGCTGCGCCGCGAAGCGCTGCGCGAAGCCTTCGAGATAACCTTTGTCGAAGACGCGGTGCACGACCAGATGCACAACAGCGAAGTCGTGCTCAAGCTGCAGACGCTCGGGTTCGATGACGAATACTGGTTGGACACCGGCGTGTTCAACTTCTGATGGGTGGGGAACGGATGACAACTCAGGAAGAACTTTTCGAACGCTGCCAGCAGGTCGAGGACGCCGCGCGCACGGCGATCGACTGGGTCAGCGACCCGCAAAACGCCGAAACCGTCGGACTGACGCGCAAGTCGCTGGTGCAGGCGCTGCGCAAGGGCAAGCGGCGCGCCTACAAGCTGGGCAAGGCCGCGCGCACCAAGATGAGCGTCAGCGTTTTCGGCCCGTCGCAGGCCGGCAAGTCGTTTCTGGTGTCGGTGCTGGCGCGCCCGGCGCAGGGGCGCCTGGTGGCGGATTTCCCCGGCGAAGGCGGCAAGCTGGACTACATCCGCGAAATCAACCCCGAAGGCGAAGGCGAATCCACCGGGCTCGTGACCCGCTTCACGATGACCAAATCCCCCTGCCCCGACGGCTTTCCGGTGCGCCTCGTGCTGCTGAGCGAAGCCGATGTGGTGCGCACCATCATCAACAGTTTCTACATGGATGGCGACCAGTCCGAACCGGCCCCCGAACCGGCCGAGATCACCGCCCAGCTGGACAAGTTCCGCGCCCGCATGTCGCCCTCGGAAGTGCCGGGGATGAGCTACGAGGAAGTGCTCGAAATCGGCGACTATGTGAACCAGACCTTCGGAAAATCAGCCTATGGCGCGGCGCTCAAGGGGTTCTGGGACGAAGCCGCCACCATCGCCCCCAACCTGCCGCTGGCGGCGCGGGCCGAGTTTTTCGACCTGCTGTGGGGCCGCCACCAGCCGCTGACCGATCTCTATGGCAAGCTGGCCCAGGCGCTGGCGATGCTGCAACATGCCGAAGAGGTGCATGTGGGGCTGGACGCGCTGGTGCCGCGCGAACATTCGATCATCGACGTGAAGACCCTGCACGGGCTGTTCGACGAAGGCGGCGGCACGCTGGCGCTGCACCTGCCGTCGGGGGCGCGCGCCGAACTGCCGCGCGCCACGGTCTGCGCGCTGGCCGCCGAACTGGTGCTGCCGATGGAAACCCTGCCTTCGGAACTGTTCGCCGAAACCGACCTGCTGGACTTTCCCGGCGCGCGCAACCGCTTTGAACAGCCGCTTTCGGTGACCCTGGCCGAACCGGAAAAGTCGCTGTCGCAACTGCTGCTGCGCGGCAAGGTGGCCTATCTGTTCGACCGCTACGTGGAGAACCAGGAAATCACCTCGATGCTGCTGTGCGTGCCCGACAGCAACATGGAAACCCTGGACCTGCCGGGGCTGGTGGAAAACTGGATCGCGCTGACCCACGGCGCCACCCCGGAACAGCGGGCCGAAACCAACTGCATCCTGTTTTTCGTGCTGACCAAGTTCGACAAGCACCTGGGCGAAAGCGCCGCCGGCGGCGGGGCCGACACCCGGTTCGAGCGGCGCATCCAGGCGTCGCTGCTGGAAAAGTTCGGCGCCAGCGCCAATGCCTGGGTCGAAAAATGGACCCCGGCGCAACCGTTCCAGAACTGCTACTGGCTGCGCAACCCGAATTTCTACGTCGAAGGGCTGATCGAATACGATGACGACCAGCGCGAAATCCGCGTCCGCCCCGAAAAGGTGGACCGGGTCGCCGAACTGCGCGCCGGCTGCCTGTCGGCGGCCAGCGTCCAGAAACATTTCGCCGACCCGGCGGCGGCCTGGGACGCCGCGCTCAGCCTGAACGACGGCGGGGTCGGCTACCTGATCGACCAGCTCACCAGGGTGTGCACCCCCGACAGCAAGGTGCGCCAGATCGGCTCGCAGATCGAAAAGCTGGCCTCTGACCTGCATGTGGACCTGCAGCGGATGCACGTGTCCGACGACATCGAACAGCGGATCGCCGAAAAGCGGCTGGCCGCCTCCGAGATTATCGACGGGCTCGAGGTCTCTCTGGCGAACCACCGCTTTGGCGCGGTGCTGGCCGAACTGATGGTCGACCAGGACGCCATCCAGGACCGGATTTCGCGGGTTCCCAGCTCGATCCGGATCAGCCAGGCGGTCAGCGCCGCCACCGGCGGGGGCGGCGCGGCGGCCGCGGCTGCCTCGGCAGGCGACGCGGCGGCCACGACCGGCAACGGCGCGGCCGCTCCGCCGCGGCCGG
>JAJRUE010000302.1 GCA_024277955.1 Alphaproteobacteria bacterium
CGAGGCCGAGCGGCTCGGGCTGACCACCTACAAGGTCGGGCAGACCTGGCCGCTGGACATGGAAAGCTTCCACGAATGGGCCGAGGGGCTGGAACTGATCGTGGTGGTCGAGGAAAAGCGCAAGCTGATTGAAGTGCAGGCCAAGGAAGCGATCTTCGAAGACCGCCGCGGTCGGCGCATTTACGGCTGGCACAAGGGCGACAGCTGGGAAAACGGCCGCCGGGTCGAACTGTTCCCGACCCGCTACGCGCTGGACCCGATCTTTATCGCCCGCCAGATCGGCGGCATCCTGATCGAGGAAGCGCGCGGCACGGATAGCGTGAAGAATGGCCTGCAACGCATTGAAGATGCGGAGAAAGCCGACAACGCCCCGGAAATCGCGGCGCGGCTGCCCTATTTCTGTTCCGGCTGTCCGCACAATACCTCCACCAAGCTGCCCGAGGGCGCGCGCGCCTATGCCGGGATCGGCTGTCACTACATGGTGCAATGGATGGACCGCGCGACCGTCGGCTTTACCCAGATGGGCGGCGAGGGCGCCAACTGGGTCGGCGAAGCGCCGTTTTCCAGGCGCGAACACGTGTTTCAGAACCTGGGCGACGGCACCTACAACCACTCGGGCGTGCAGGCGATCCGCGCCGCATTGGCCGCGGGCACCAACATCACCTACAAGATCCTCTACAATGACGCGGTGGCGATGACCGGCGGCCAGCCCAACGAAGGCGGGCTGAGCGCGGGGCGCATCGCCCGCGAGGTGCAGGCGATGGGGGTGAAACACATCGCCGTGGTCTATGACGAAAAAGAGGATATCGACTGGTCGGATTTTCCGGCAGGCATCGAAAAACACCCCCGCAGCGACCTGTTGACGGTTGAGGAAAAACTGCAAAAGATCAAGGGTGTATCGGTCATTCTTTATGTGCAGACCTGCGCCGCCGAAAAACGCCGCCGGCGCAAGCGCGGCCAGTTCCCCGACCCCGACCGGCGGGTGTTCATCAACCCCGAGGTCTGCGAAGGCTGCGGCGATTGCGGCATCCAGTCGAACTGCGTGTCGATCGTGCCGCTGGAAACCGAGCTGGGCCGCAAGCGGGCGATCGACCAGTCCTCGTGCAACAAGGATTTCACCTGCCTGAACGGCTTTTGCCCCTCCTTCGTGACCATCGAAGGGGCCAGGGTGAAAAAAGCGGCGACGGCGACGCTGGATATCGGCGATCTGCCGAAGCCCGATCTGCCGGCGATCAACGGCACCCACAACATCGTCATCACCGGGGTGGGCGGCACCGGGGTCGTGACCATCGGCGCGATCCTGGCGATGGCGGCGCATGTGGATGGCAAGGGCGCGGGCATGATGGAAATGGCGGGGCTGGCGCAAAAGGGCGGCGCCGTGCACATCCACTGCCGCATCGCCAACGCCCCGGAAGACATTACCGCGATCCGGGTGGCCACCGGTGAGTGTGATACGCTGATCGGCGGCGATCTGGTGGTGTCGGCGGGCTCGAAAACCCTCGGGCTGACGCGCCCGGGCGAAACCGGCGCGGTGGTGAACAGCCATGAAATCGTCACCGGGGACTTTACCCGCAACGCCGATTTTTCCCTGCCTGCAGAACAGTTGCGCCTGTCTCTTGAAGCGCGCATCCGGGAAAACCTGTCGATGTTCGACGCCTCTGATCTGGCGCGCGCGCTTCTGGGCGATTCGATCTATTCAAACATGATGATGCTGGGGGCGGCCTGGCAGCGCGGCCTCGTGCCGCTGAGCCACGCCGCACTTGAACAGGCGATCCGGCTCAATGGCACCAAGGTCGATGAAAACCTGCGCGCCTTCGAAATCGGCCGCTGGGCGGTGGTCAACACCGAGGAGGCCGAGCGGCTGGCCGGGGCCGGTGTGGTCGATAAGCCCAAGACGCTGGAAGAACGCATCGCCTTTCGCGAAGACCACCTGCGCCAGTGGGGCGGCCGCCGCGTCGCCCGGCGCTACCGCAAGATGGTGGACCGGTTCGACGACCCGGCGCTGAAGGAAGCGGTCGCGCTCGCCTATCACAAGGTGCTGGCCTACAAGGACGAATACGAAGTCGCCCGGCTGCTGCTGCAGACCGAAGACCAGGCGCGCGCCGAATTCGACGGCGATCTGAAGTTCAGCTACCACCTTGCCCCGCCGCTGCTGTCGCGCAAGGGGCCGGACGGGCGCCCGGTCAAACGCCGGTTCAAGCGCGGCGCGCGGGCGATGTTCAAGCTGCTGGCCGGCCTCAAGGGCCTGCGCGGCACCCCGTTCGACCCGTTCCGCTACAGCCACGAACGCAAACTCGAACGCGCCGCGATCCGCAGCTACGAAGCCGACCTCAAGACGCTTCTGGGCGGCATCGCGCCCGACAAGACCAAAGATGCGGCGGCGTTGGCCAGTTGGCCGCTCGAGGTCAGGGGCTTTGGTCCGGTCCAGGCGGAAAGCCGCGCCAAGGCCATGAAAAAACGCGAAAAATCCCTGAAGTCGTTGCAGGCCCCAACCCCGGCCCCGGCCCAGGCCGCACGCTGAAAACCGGCCAGCCCTGGCCGTTTCTTCTTTTGGCAAATATCCTCGGGGGGAATGGGCGCGGCACGCGCCCAGGGGGGCAGACAGCCCCCAGGACGGCGCGGCCCCGATCCTGCGACCAGAAGACTTGTGCAGCCTGGGCGGGTTCGTGTTATTGGGGCGTGAAAATGTTGTGAGGCGCTCATGGCGGTAGGCATATTCGATTCGGGGCTCGGCGGGCTGACGGTGCTCGATGCGGTGGCGAAAAAGCTGCCCGACCTGCCGTTGGCCTATTACGGCGACAACGCGCATGCGCCCTATGGGGTGCGCGACGCCGATGATGTGTTCGACCTGACCTGCAAGGGGGTCAAGCGGCTCTGGGAAGAGGGGTGCGACCTGGTGATCCTCGCCTGTAACACCGCCAGCGCCGCGGCCTTGCGCCGTATCCAGGAACGCTGGATTCCACCGCAAAAACGGGTGCTTGGCGTGTTCGTCCCGCTGATCGAGGCGCTGACCGAACGCGACTGGGGCGACAACAGCCCCCCGCGCGAGGTGGCGGTCAGCAACGTCGCCCTTTTCGCCACCCCGGCCACCGTCGCCAGCCGCGCCTTTCAGCGCGAACTGGCCTTTCGCGCCATCGGCGTCGATGTCGAGGCGCAGGCCTGCGGCGGGGTGGTGGACGCCATCGAGGAAGGCGACCTGATCCTGGCCGAAGCCCTGGTGCGCAGCCATGTGGACGCGCTCAAGCGCAAGATGCCCCGGCCCGAGGCGGCGATTCTGGGCTGCACCCATTACCCGCTGATGGAACAGGTGTTCCGGGATGCGCTGGGCCCCGAGGTCAAGGTTTTCAGCCAGGCGAACCTTGTGGCCGACAGTCTTTCGGACTATCTGGAACGCCATCCGAACATGCTGGGGGACGGGAAGGCTTCCGTTTTCCTGACCACGGGAGATCCGGCGAAAGTGTCTGACCAGGCGACACGGTTCTTGCGACGAAAGGTGGAATTCCGCCCGGCCTGATACGGGCCGGAACCGGCGCGCCGCGCCGCTTTCTTTGCAAGGCAATGTTTTCCCACGACAATTTCGCAAAACAGGGGAACCCCATGACCAAGAAAATCGCCATCCTCGGCGCCTCGGGCTATACCGGGGCCGAGCTTGTCCGCCTGATCCATTCCCACCCGGACATGCGCATTGCCGCGCTCAGCGCCGAACGCAAGGCCGGCCAGAGCCTGGGCGCGGTCTATCCGCATCTTGCCCATCTGGGGCTGCCCGACCTGGTCAGGATCGGGGATGTGGAATTTTCCGGCATCGATCTTGCCTTCCTCGCCCTGCCGCATGGCATCGCGCATGATCTGGTGCGCGACCTGCCCGAACATGTGAAGGTGGTGGACCTGTCGGCGGATTTCCGGCTGCGTGACGCCGCCGCCTACCGCAAATGGTACGGGCTGGACCACAAGGCGATGGATATCCAGCCGCAGGTCGCCTTTGGCCTGCCCGAGTTTTACCGCGACCAGATCGCGCGCGCGCGCATCACCGCCAACACCGGCTGCTATGTGGCCACCAGCCTCTTGCCGCTGGTGCCGCTGCTGCGCGCGCGTGCGATTTCTCCCGAAGGCATTGTTATCGATGCGAAATCCGGCGTGTCCGGGGCCGGGCGGGCGTTGCGGGAATCATCGCTGTTTTGCGAGGTGAACGAGGGGTTCAACGCCTATGGCGTCGCCCACCACCGGCACATGGGCGAGCTGGATCAGGAACTGTCGCTGGCCGCGGGATGCGAGGTGCTGGTCAGCTTCACGCCGCATCTGGTGCCGATGAGCCGGGGAATGATGGCGACGATCTATGCCAGCGGCGACGCGGCGCAGGTGCAATCCGTGCTGGAAGCGCTATATAGGGATGAGCCCTTTGTTTCGGTGCTGCCCTTGGGCCAGGTTCCAGCGACGCGCCACGTGCGCGGATCCAACCGGTGCCACATCGGGGTGGTGGCCGACCGGGCGGCGGGGCGCGTGATCGTGCTCTCGGTGCTGGACAACCTGGTGAAAGGGGCTTCCGGGCAGGCGTTGCAATGCGCCAATATCATGCTCGGGCTCGAGGAAACTGCGGGGCTGGACATGGCGCCGGCCTTTCCGTGACGGGATTGGAACGGGCGGCATGGATTTGGGCGTCAGGAAAATGGTGGTGATGACATGGCAGGCATGAAAGGTCTGAAAAAACAACGGCGTATCCAGGTTCTCGCGGTGGCGGCCGTGGCCTTGGTCGTGGCGACCGGGTTGATCGGCTACGCGCTGCGTGACGGGATCAACTATTTTCGGTCGCCGGCGCAGGTGGCCGAATCGCCGCCGGGCCCCAACGAGGTATTCCGCATCGGCGGGCTGGTGGAAGAGGGTTCGCTCGTGCGCGGTCAGGGGGAAACCATCACCTTTTCGGTGACCGACGGCGGGGCGACGATCCCGGTGACCTATACCGGCGTGCTGCCCGACCTGTTCAAGGAGGGCGAAGGCGTCGTGGCCACCGGCAAGCTGGAAGGGGGCGTGTTCAAGGCCTCTGAGATCCTGGCCAAGCACGACGAAACCTACATGCCCAAGGAAGTGATCGACGCGCTCAAGGAACAGGGCGTCTACGTCGAACCGGGGGCCGGAAGCTGACACCGGCGCCGGGCCGGGGGGCGCCAAGGCGGTTAAGTAACCGCTTTGCAAGGCGTTTTCTCAAACGCCTTGGGCGCTGCGCGCGCCCTGTTAGCGGCTGTTAACCAAATCCTAGCACCCTGAACGTCGTATTTTCACGACTTCGGGTTGATTTCATGAAACGCATTCAAGCAGTTGCCGACGCGATCGTGGCGCGTGAGGGCGGCTTTGTGAACGATCCCGCCGACCCCGGCGGGGCGACGAAATTCGGGGTGACCCTTGGGACTTTGCGCCGCCTGAAGCGCGACCTGACCGGCGACGGGCGGGTGAATGTGGCGGATGTGCGCGCGCTCACCCGCCGCCAGGCCCGCGACATCTTCATCAGAGATTACTATTTTCGACCCCGAATCAACGATTTGCCCGAGGACGTTCAGGCATCGGTTTTCGACATGTATGTCAATGCCGGCGCCAATGCGGTGAAGATCCTGCAACGGCTGCTGCGCGAGATGGGGCACAAGGTGGCGGTGGACGGGATCATCGGCCCGCAGACCATCCGCGCCGCGCAGCTGGCCCAGGATGAGGCGGGCGGGCTGTTTGCCGACGCTTATGCCATTGCCCGGCGGAATTATTACTACGCGCTGGCCGACCGACGCCGGTCGCTGCGCAAGTTCGCGCGCCGGCGCGACGGCGGCAAGGGCGGCTGGATCCGCCGGGCCGAGGAATTCATGTCGGCGCGCTACCGGCTGAGCGAAGCGCAGCATCGCGCGAGGGTGGCGGCATGGGGCTGATCGCGACGATTTTCGAAGTCCTGTTCGGCGGCGGGCGCAACGGCGTGCGCGACACCATCGAGGTGTTTCGCGAAAACACCGAAAAGGCGGCGGTGCGCGAGGCGGTCTACCGCAGCGCCGCGCTTGATCAGTTCGCCGGAGAATTCAAGGTCGAACGCAAGGGCCGGTTCGATCGTTTCATGGACGGGCTGAACCGCCTGCCGCGCCCGGCGATGGCGCTGGGCACGCTGGGGCTGTTCGTGTCCGCAATGGTGGACCCGGTGTGGTTTGCGCAGCGGATGCAGGGGATTGCGCTGGTGCCGCAACCGCTGTGGTGGCTGCTGGGCGCGGTGGTGTCGTTCTATTTCGGCGCGCGCCACCAGATCAAGGCGCAGGAATTCCGCCGCTCGATCGCCGACACCATGTCGCGTGCGGCGCTGGTCAGCGACAATATCGCGGCGCTGCGGGCGCTGGATTCGGGGGCCGGGATCGGGGGCGGGGACGCAACGGTGCCTGGCGCCGACGCCGGGGCCGGCGCGGCGGCGGGAGACGAGCTTGGAGGCGGTGCAAACGCGGCGCTGGATGACTGGAGGCGCGGCGATGAGCAGTGAACTTTTCGTGAAGATCCTGAGCGAGCAGGGCCCCTGGGCGCTGCTGGTGTTCTATCTTCTGTATCGCGATCTGCAAAAGGACCAGGCGACGCGCGACGTGGTGAACAAGAATTCCCAGGTGTTGGTCGAACTGACCACATTGATCCGCGAGCGCCTGCCGCGCGGCAAGTAAAGCGCCGGATTGCGCAGGGGCGACCGGCAAGGAAAGGGACGCTGAAATGGCAAAAAACCTCAAGGAAGCATTGGAAAAAAACCGCCGCGCGGCCGAAGATCTGGACCGGGCGCTGCGCGACTGTCTGGCGGCGTTGAAGGACGTTCCGGGCGAGGCCGCGGACGGTCGTTTCCAGGTGATCGAAGGCGGGCGCAACCGGCGGGCGCGGCGCGCCGACGGCGGGTCTTCGGCGGGCTGAAACGCGCCGCGCCGGGCGCCGGTCGGCGGCGCCGGGATGCGACAATGGGCGTAGTGCGCAAAGCGGTCTGAGCCATTGCATCCGCGCGCCAGATGGCTAGGGTTTGCGCAGAACAACCCAAGGGGCGCGCGCATGTTAACCGAGACCGGACAATTCGCACTGATCCTGGCCTTTCTGGTCGCGATCGTTCAGACCGTGGTGCCGATGGCGGGCGCCTGGCGGCGCAATGCCGTCTGGATGTCGGTGGCCAAACCGGCGGCCTACCTGCAGTTTCTGCTGATCGCCTTTTCCTTTGCGGTGCTGGTGCACGCCTTTGTGGTGTCGGATTTCTCGCTGTCGGTGGTGGCGGCCAATTCGCATACCGACAAGCCGATGCTCTACAAGGTGACCGGCACCTGGGGCAATCACGAAGGTTCGTTGCTGTTGTGGGTGCTGATCCTGTCGCTGTTCGGCGCGTCGGCGGCCTGGTTCGGCGACAACCTGCCCGAGACGCTGCGCGCGCGGGTGCTGGCGGTTCAGGGCTCGATCGGGGTGGCGTTTCTGGCGTTCATCCTGTTCACGTCCAACCCGTTCCTGCGCCTGGCGGTGCCGCCGCTCAATGGCAAGGGGCTGAACCCGCTGTTGCAGGACGTGGGGTTGGCCTTTCATCCGCCGTTTCTTTACCTTGGCTATGTCGGGCTGTCGGTGGCGTTTTCCTTCGCCGTGGCGGCGCTGATCGAGGGGCGCGTGGACGCTGCCTGGGGGCGCTGGGTGCGGCCCTGGACGCTGGCGGCCTGGATGTTCCTGACGGTGGGCATCGCGCTGGGATCCTGGTGGGCCTATTACGAACTGGGCTGGGGCGGTTTCTGGTTCTGGGATCCGGTCGAGAACTCTTCCTTCGTGCCCTGGCTGGTGGCGACCGCGCTGCTGCATTCGGCGATCGTGGTGGAAAAACGCGAGGCGCTGAAGAGCTGGACGATCCTGCTGGCGATCATGGCGTTCGGGTTTTCGATCATGGGTGCGTTCATCGTGCGCTCGGGCATCCTGACGTCGGTGCATGCTTTTGCCAATGATGCGTCGCGCGGGGTGTTCCTGCTGGCGATCCTGGGCACCTACATGGGCGGCGCGCTGATCCTCTATTCGGTGCGCGCAGGCGCCATGCAGGCCAAGGGGGTGTTTTCGGTGGTCAGTC
Organism: Alphaproteobacteria bacterium; assembly: GCA_024277955.1. Taxonomy (GTDB): domain Bacteria; phylum Pseudomonadota; class Alphaproteobacteria; order Rhodobacterales; family Rhodobacteraceae; genus JAJRUE01. Next base: position 8,075 of record JAJRUE010000302.1, read on the forward strand.
GCGAAAGCGCGCTGGTGCTCAACAACATCCTGCTGATCGTGGCCGGGTTCATCGTGTTCTTCGGCACCATCTGGCCGCTGATGGCCGAAATGTTCCTGGGCCGCAAGCTGACGGTGGGGGCGCCGTTCTTCGAGGCCGCCTTTACCCCGTTCATGCTGCTGCTGATCATGGTGTTGCCGCTGGGCACGCTGTTGCCGTGGAAACGCGCCCGCGTCGCCAGGGCGATGCGTCCCTTGTGGGGGGCGATGGCGGTGGCGCTGGCCGCGCTGGCGCTGGTCTGGGCGATCCAGACCGGGCGTTCGGCGCTTGGCCCGGTCGGGCTGGCGCTGGCGCTCTGGCTGTTCATCGGCGCGGGCGTCGATTTGTGGCAGCGCACCGGGCGCGGCGGGATCGTGTCCAAGCTGCAGCGGGCGACGCGGCTGCCGCGCGCCGATCTGGGCCGGATCTTTGGCCATGGCGGCCTGGGGGTGACGGTGTTCGGCATCGCGGCGATGATGGCCTGGTCAACCGAAGACATCCGCGTGGCGCAGGTCGGCGATACCTTCGATGTGGCCGGATACTCGGTGTCTCTGAACGACGTGAAACAGGTCAAGGGGCCGAACTACGCCGCCATCCTGGCCGACATGACGGTCAGCAAGAACGGGCGTCAGGTGGCGCATCTGTTCCCGGAAAAGCGGGTCTATGACGTGTCGCGCATGCCCACCACGGAAGCGGCGATCGACAATGGTCTGTTGCGCGACATCTACCTGGTCGTGGGCGATCCGCAGGACAATGGCGGCTGGGCGGTGCGCACCTACATCAAGCCCTTTGCCAACTGGATCTGGGCCGGCGCGATCATCATGGCGCTGGGCGGGTTGCTGAGCCTGTCGGACCGCCGCTATCGGGTGGCGGCGGGGGCGCGGCGCAAGCGGCCCGCACCCGCCAGTGCGGTGCCGGCGGAATGAAGCGCGCGGGGCAGATCCTGTGGCTGGCGCTGATCCTGGCGCTGTCGCTGGGAACGCCGCTGCGCGCGGTGCAGCCCGACGAGATCCTCGACGATCCGGTGCTTGAGGCGCGGGCGCGCGAGCTTTCCAAGGGGCTGCGCTGTCTGGTCTGCCGTAACCAGAGCATCGACGATTCGAACGCCGATCTGGCCAAGGATCTGCGCCTGCTGGTGCGCGAACGGCTGGTCCGCCAGCAGCTGGCGACGATGCAGGGGCTGATCCGGCAACGCCAGGCGAAGGCGGGCGGCGACGCCAAGGCGACGGCCGGTCTGCAGGCGGTTTCGCAGGCGATAAAGGCGGTCGAGGCGTCAACCGACCAGCGGCTTGATCTCGAGTGGCGCACGGCGCTCGACGGGCTGGGCGAAAACCGGGCGCTGGCCGAAGAGCTGGCGCAGCAGGCCAACGATCAGACCGATGCAGGCGCGGCCGACGCCGAGGTCATCGCCTTCATCGTCGACCGTTATGGTGAATATGTGCTGCTCAAACCGACGGCGACCGGGGCCAACCTGATCTTGTGGATCGCCGGGCCGGTGATGCTGCTGCTGGCGCTGGGCGGGGCGTTTTTCTACCTGCGGCGGCGTCAGGACGCGGGCGGGCCCGAGCCTCTGAGCGACGGGGAACGCGCCGAACTGGACGAAATTCTGGAAAGTTGACGGCAGGTAGGGCTTTCGCTGACCGCAAGGTCGGTTATTGTGTCGCGCAGATACGAATCTGACCGGATTTCCTGAACGGAGCCCTGCTGCCCATGCAATACCAAACCATCCGCCTGTCGCTGCGCGGCGACATTGCCGTGCTGGCGCTGAACCGTCCCGAAGTGATGAACGCGCTGAACACCCAGATGCGGGCCGAGATCCTGCACGCGGTGAAAGAGGCCGGCGCTTCGGCGCGGGTGCTGGTGATCACCGGCAAGGGGCGGGCGTTCTGCTCGGGCCAGGATCTGGGCGACCGGGCCAGCGCCGCCAGCGTCGATCTGGAACGCACGCTTCGCGACGAATACGAACCGATGCTCAAGGCGATCTACGACTGCCCGATCCCGACGATCGCGGCGGTGAACGGGGCGGCGGCGGGGGCCGGGGCCAATCTGGCGCTGGCTTGCGACGTGGTGATCGCGGCGCGTTCGGCGGTGTTCCTGCAGGCGTTTTAGCGCATCGGGCTGATCCCGGACGCGGGCGGCACCTACTGGCTGCCGCTCCAGATCGGGTTCGCCAAGGCGATGGGCGCCGCCCTGTTCGCCGAGCCGGTCAGCGCCCAGCAGGCCAGCGACTGGGGGATGATCTGGGAAGTGGCCGAGGACGAAGGCTTTGCCGATCACTGGCACGCCCGCGCGGTGAAACTGGCCGAGGGGCCGACCCAAGCTTACCGCGCCATCAAGCAGGCGCTGCGGGCCTCTTTCGGCAATTCGCTGGACGATCAGCTGGCGCTGGAAGCGCATCTGCAGGGCGAATGCGGCAACACCCGCGATTTCAAGGAAGGGGTGCTGGCGTTCCTCGAAAAGCGTCCGGCGCGCTACGAGGGCAGGTAGCGCCTGTCAAACGGCGCGCCCTGCGGGCGCATGTCTTTTCAGATCACCCCTGCGGGGTGATGTCCGCTCCGCTCGGGGGATTTTTTCGGACAGAAGAAGATGTCGCCGTGTCTTCTTCTGTCTTCCAAATATCCTCGCCGAAGGCAACGGGCCCGCCCGGCAGGGCGGGCGCGTTCCGCATCAGACCGGATTACCTGTCTTCGACATCCACGTAATCGCGCTGGGCGTAGCCGGTGTAAAGCTGGCGCGGGCGGCCGATCTTCATGGCCGGGTCGGCGATCATTTCCTTCCACTGCGAGATCCAGCCCACGGTGCGGCTGACCGCGAAGATCGGGGTGAACATCGAGGTCGGGAAGCCCATCGCCTCGAGGATGATGCCGGAATAGAAGTCGACGTTCGGGAACAGCTTTTTTTCCTGGAAATACGGATCGGCCAGCGCCGCCGCTTCCAGTTCCCTGGCGACCTGCAGGGTCGGGTTGTTGTCGATGCCGAGCAGGCCCAGAACCTCGTCCGCCGATTGCTTGAGCACCGTCGCGCGCGGGTCGAAGTTCTTGTAGACCCGGTGGCCGAAGCCCATCAGGCGGAACGGGTCGTCCTTGTCCTTGGCGCGGGCGATGAATTCGGGGATGCGCTCGGGCGTGCCGATTTCCTTGAGCATTTCCAGGCAGGCCTGGTTGGCGCCGCCATGCGCCGGCCCCCAGAGGCAGGCGATGCCCGCGGCGATGCAGGCGAACGGGTTGGCGCCCGAACTGGACGCCAGCCGCACGGTCGAGGTCGAGGCGTTCTGTTCGTGATCGGCGTGCAGGGTGAAGATGCGGTCCATGGCGCGGCTGAGGATCGGGTTGACCTCGTATTCCTCGGCCGGCACCGCAAAGCACATGCGCAGGAAGTTCGAGGCGTAATCCAGGTCGTTGCGCGGATAGACGAAGGGCTGGCCGATGGTGAACTTGTAGGCCATCGCCGCGATGGTGGGCATCTTGGCGATCATCCGGATGGTGGCCACTTCGCGCTGCCAGGGGTCGGAAATGTCGGTGCTGTCGTGGTAAAAGGCCGACATCGCGCCAACCACGCCGGTCATCAACGCCATCGGGTGCGCATCGCGCCGGAAACCGCGGAAAAAGAACATCATCTGTTCGTGGATCATCGTGTGGTTGGTGACCCGGGCTTCAAAGTCTTCCAGTTCGCTCCCGGTGGGCAGTTCGCCGTAGAGCAGCAGGTAGCAGACTTCGAGGTAGTGGGATTTTTCGGCCAGCTGTTCGATCGGATAGCCGCGGTGCAGCAAAATGCCCTTGTCACCGTCGATATAGGTGATGGCGCTGTTGCAGCTGGCGGTCGAGGTGTAGCCGGGGTCGTAGGTAAAGATGTGGCCCTGCGCATAGAGCTTGCGGATGTCGACGACATCGGGTCCCAGCGTCGGGGACAGGACCGGCAATTCCAGCGTCTGGTCCTCGAGTGTCAGCGTCGCGGTTTTCGTGCTGTCTGCCATGGTATCCCCTTTTTTGCTTGGCCCCGGCAGTGGTCGGGGCATCGGTTGGTCAGGCGCTCTGGCCCGTCACGTCGCCCAGCCGGGCGAGGGTTTCCTCGCGGCCCAGGACGAGCATCATGTCAAAGACGCTGGGTGTCACGGCGCGCCCCGAAAGCGCCGCCCGCAGTGGCCCGGCAAGCTTGCCAAGCTTGGTGTCGTGCGCCTCGGCAACGGCCGCCACGACACCTTCCAGCGCGTCGCGGTCCCAGCTAGCATTTTGCAGGTGCGGCGTCAAATCATTCAGTATGCCAATGGATACCGTATCTAGCGCCCTGGCGGCCTTCTCGTCCGGGACGATGGGCCGCTCGGTCAGGATGAAGTGCGCCTTTTCAAGCAGTTGCGGGAAGGTCTTGGCGCGATCCTTGAGGCAATACATGGCCCGTTTCAGCCCGGATTTCTGCGCTTCACCAAGTCGTGCGTCGCCGCGCGCGGCCAGGTAGTCGTCGATTTCCGCTACCAGTGCAGCATCATCCGCCGCCGCGATATGCTGGCCGCAGAGGTTTTCCAGTTTCTTGAAGTCGAAGCGCGCCGGCGATTTGCCGATGCCGCCAAGGTCGAACCAGGCGCGCGCCTGATCGTCGGTAAAGAATTCGTCGTCGCCGTGGCTCCAGCCCAGCCGGGCCAGGTAGTTGCGCATGCCCGCCGCCGGGTAGCCCATTTTCTGGTATTCGGCGACCCCGGTGGCGCCGTGGCGTTTTGACAGTTTCTTGCCGTCGGGGCCGTGGATCAGCGGGATATGCGCCCAGACCGGCACATCCCAGCCCATCGCCTGATAGACCAGCATCTGACGCGCCGCATTGGCCAGGTGGTCATCCCCCCGGATCACATGGGTCACGCCCATGTCGTGGTCATCGACAACAACCGCCAGCATGTAGGTGGGTGTGCCATCGGAACGTAAACATATCATGTCATCCAGGTTTTCGTTCTTCCAGGTCACGTCGCCCTGGACGCGATCGCGGATCACGGTGGCGCCTTGGCGCGGGGCTTTCAGGCGGATCGCGTAGGGCGCATCCGGATGCTCGGCGGGGTCCGCGTCGCGCCAGGGCGAGCGGAACAGGGTCGAGCGTCCCTCGGCCCTGGCCTGTTCGCGGAAGGCCTGGATTTCGTCCTGGGTGGCAAAGCATTTGTAGGCGTGGCCGCTGTCGAGAAGCGCGCGGGCCACCTCGGCGTGGCGCGGCGCGCGGGCGGCCTGGCTGACCGGCTCGCCATCCCAGTCGAGCCCGAGCCAGCCGAGCCCGTCCAGGATCGCCTGCGTCGCCTCAGGCGTCGAGCGGGCCCGGTCGGTATCCTCGATGCGCAGCAGGAACTTGCCGCCGCGCCCGCGCGCGTAAAGCCAGTTGAACAGCGCCGTGCGGGCGCCGCCGATGTGCAGCGTGCCGGTGGGCGAAGGGGCAAAACGGGTGACGACCGGGGCATCGGACATGGGACTTTAACCTTTTGGTAACCACGCAAGGATTAGCGTCGGGCCGGTCTAATCAATCGCCAGAGTAAGGACAAGACTTGCCGCCCTTTGACGCGATCGGCCGGGCCGTGGCGGCGCAGCGCGGCCATCTGCTGTGCTGGGCGCCGGTGTTCCTGGGGCTCGGGATCGGGCTGTATTTCGCGCTGCCGGCGGAACCCGGACCCTGGGGCTGGGCGGCGCTGGCGGCGGGGTTCGTGCTGGCGCTGGCTGCGGTCTTTGGGCCGCGGTGCTGGCGTCTGGGCGAAAACTGGCGGCCGCTGGCGGGGGCGCTGGCGCTGGTGGCGCTGGGGTTTCTGCTGGCGGGGGCGCGCGCGCAGATGGTGGCGGCGCCGGTGCTGGGGTTTCGCTATTACGGCCCGCTGGAAGGGCGGATCGTGGCGGTGGACCGGTCGGGCTCGGACGCGGTGCGCCTGACGCTGGACCGGGTGGTGATAGCCAGGATGGCGCCGGCGCGCACGCCCGCGCGGGTGCGCGTGTCGCTGCACGGTCCGCAGGGGTTCGTGCGCATCCGGCCCGGGCTGCGCGTGATGATGACCGCCAATCTTTCACCGCCCGCCGGTCCGGTCGAGCCGGGCGGGTTCGATTTCCGCCGCAAGGCCTGGTTCGACCGGCTGGGGGCGGTGGGCTATACGCGCACGCCGGTGCTGGCGGCGGCGGCCGAGGACGGCGGCGGCGGGGCGGGGCTGGCGCTGTACCGGGCGCGGCTGGCGATCGCGCAATGGGTGCGGGCGCGGATGCCGGGCGATGCGGGGGCCTTTGCGGCGGCGGTGATGACCGGCGACCGGTCGGCGATGGGACGCGATGTGGTCGAGGATCTGCGGGCCTCGAATCTTTCGCATCTGCTGGCGATTTCCGGGCTGCACATGGGGCTGGTGACCGGGTTCATCTTTGCGGCGCTGCGCCTTGGCCTGGCGCTGGTGCCGGGGCTGGCGCTGCGCTGGCCGGTCAAGAAGATCGCCGCCGTCGCCGCCCTGCTGGCGGGCGCGTTCTACCTGGCGCTTTCGGGCGGCAATGTCGCCACGCAGCGGGCCTTTGTGATGGTGGCGGTGATGTTCGTCGCGGTGATCTTCGAACGCCGCGCGGTGACGCTGCGCGCGGTGGCGGTGGCGGCGCTGATCGTGCTGGCGCTGCGGCCCGAAGCGCTGACCGGCCCCGGTTTCCAGATGTCTTTCGCCGCCACCGTGGCGCTGGTGGCGGTCTTTGGCTGGCTGCGCGGCTGGCCGGGGCGGCGGCTGCCGGGCTGGGCGCGGGCGGTGCTGGCGGTGGTGATCTCGTCGGCGGTGGCCGGGGCGGCGACGGCGCCGATCGCGGCGGCGTTCTTCAACCGGTTCGCCAATTACGGGCTGCTGGCGAACCTGCTGGCGGTGCCGCTGATGGGGCTGGTGGTGATGCCCGGCGCGGTGCTGAGCGCGATGCTCTGGCCGCTGGGGCTGGGCTGGGTGGCGCTGGCGGTGATGCGCCCGGCGATCGACTGGATTCTGGGGGTGGCGCATTGGGTCGCGGGGCTCGAGGGGGCGCTGACCCATGTGCCGGTGCCGCCCTGGGGGGTGCTGCCGCTGATGGCGCTGGGGGGCTTGTGGATCGTGCTGTGGCAGGGGCGGCGCGCGGCGCGGCTGGCCGGGCTGGCGCCGGTGGCGGCGGCGCTGGCGATCTGGCTGGCGGCCGACCGCCCGGCGGTGCTGATTTCCGACAGCGGCCGGCTGGTGGGGGTGCTGACCGAGGCGGGGCGGGTGCTGAACAAGCCGCGCGGCGACGCCTTCGCGGCGCGCATCTGGCTGGAAAACGATGGCGATGGGGCCAGCCAGGCCGAGGCCTTTGCCCGGAGCGCGCCGGCGCGGCTTGCCCTGGGCGGCGGCCCGGGCGGGGTGAATGGGCTGGCGCGCGGCAAGGGGCGGTTCGAGCTGCGCCTGGGCCGGGCGCGCATCGTGCAACTCAGCGGGCGCGGCGCGGCGGCGCGTTTGCCAGAGGCCTGCGCCATGGGCGCGGCGCTGGTGGTGATCAGCATGGTCGCCCCCGCGCCCGAGGGGTGCGACGTTTACGACCCGTCGCGCCTGGCCCGGACCGGGGCGCTGGCGCTGGATCGCGGCCCGGACGGGGGGGTGCGGGTGGTCGCGGCGCAGGCGGTGGCCGGGGACCGGCCCTGGACCGGCGGGCGGGGCGGGCGGTGACGCCGGCCTGGGGGGCGGGGTCGGGCGCGAACCGGATCGCAGGCGTTTCCGGTGGGGAGGCTCCCGACATGCGGCGAACGTCGGATTCGGGTGACTGGCGACGGCGGGGGGCGGCCGGGCGGGGCGGGCGGTGAAAGGGGCGGTTGGCGGTGGCGGGGCGGTTTCAGCCGGGGCCATTCCTGGGAGTGTCGTCCTTGGGGGGGGGGTCCTGCGGCGATTTGCGGGTGGCGGCGATGATCGCCGGCAGGCCGGTCACCAGCCCCAGCCCCAGGATCAGCCAGAGCGACCCGCCGAGGCGCGAATTCATCGCTTCGTCGCCGATATGGGCCAGCAGGAAGCTCGCCGGCAGGATGCCCGCCAGCGTCGCCACCGCGAAACGCCAGAAGCTCAGCGCGCTCAGCCCCGCGGCATAGCTGATCATGTCGAAGGAAATGAACGGCATCAGCCGCGAGGCGAAGACCAGCAGGGTCAGCCAGTTCTGCGACCCCATCAACCCGCGCGACAGCCGGTCGTCGCCCAGCCAGTGGCGCAGCGCGTCGCGCCCCAGCACGCGGGCCAGGCCAAAGGCGATCAGCGCCCCGGCCTCGGCCCCGATCAGCGTGTAAAGCGTGCCCCAGACGTGGCCATAGGCGGCGCCGGCGGCCATCGCGATCGGCGCCGAGGGGATCGGCGAAAACACGATCGCCGCGGTCATCAGCCCAATCAGCAACAGCGGCCCCAGCAGGCCCGCGCGTTCCACTAGCGCGGCGACCGAGTCGGCGTCGAGCCGGCTGGCGAGGTCGCGCAGCAGCGGCGCTTCGAACAGCATCGCCGCGGCAAAGGCGACGAACAGGCCGGCAAGAAGCAAAAGGCGCCAGTGGCGGGGGATATGCATGGCGGTGTCTTTCGCTGGCGGGGTCGCGCGGACCGGTGTGCGGGCAATTCTGGGCCGCGTCGGCCCCGGGCGCAAGGGGGCGGCGTTCACGGAGCGGTCAAACCGGCGTGGGGCCGAGGCGTGGTGCGTGAGCCGGGGAGGCGCGTGGGGCCGGCGGCGACCGGCTGATGCCGGGGCGGTCGGCGCGAGTTTGCAGGCCGAGTTTGCAGGCGTTGCTCCCACGGGCTCACCGGCGCGCGGGCAGTGTGGTGCTGTCGGGGGTCTGGATGGTCTGGCCGGGCGGGGCCTGGGGGTTCTCGATCGCCGCCAGCAGATGCTTGCCCAGCAGGTAGCCGCTTTCCTCGATATCCTCGTAGATCACGTCGATCCTGGGTTCGATCTGGCTGAGCAGCCCCGAGCTGGCCTTGACCACGGCGCAAAAGTCGCGGCCCCGTTCCAGGCCGGCGCCGCGCAGCCCGCTCATCAGCGCGATATAGGCCGCTTCGCCGGGGCAGATGAAACCGTCGGGGCGGTCCGGCGCGCGCGCCAGCGCGCTGGCCCAGGCGTTGATCTCGTCAAGCGAACTGTCCAGCGTCACCTCGGTCGGCATCACGAAATCGACCCCGTGTTCGCGCACCGCGCGCATCAGCCCGTAGCGCAGGTGCTGGTAAAAGGTGAACTTCGGGTTGGGCATGATCATGCAGATCTTGTGCACCCCGGCGTCGATCAGCCGGTTGGCGGCCATGTAGGCGAAGGCTTCGTTGTCGAAGTCGACGAACGGGTGGGGGGTGGAAAATTCGGTGCGGCCGTGGCTGACGAAGGGAAAGCCGCGTTCCGACAACAGCCGCACCCGGGCGTCGAACGGTTCGACCCGCGAAAACACCACCCCGTCGGCCAGCTTGTTGCGCATGATCCGCAGCACGGTTTCGCTGCTGTCGTCATCCAGGAAATGCGGCGTCACGGTCAGGTGGTAATCGGTGCCCACGAGCGCGCGCGTCAGCCCCGAGATTACCGACGAGCCGAACGAGATCCGTTCCTGGGTGCCGTCGAGCAGCAGGGTGATCACCTTGGTCTTGCCGGTGCGCAGGCGCTGGGCGGCGCGGTCGGGCACATAGCCGACCTGCCGGGCGATGCGCGCGACGCGTTCGCGGGTGGCTTCGGCGATCTTGGGGTCGTCGGCCAGCGCGCGCGACACGGTGGTCACCGCCAGGCCGGCCATTTCGGCGACGGTCTTGAGCGTGGGGCGCGCGGTGGCGCCCTGGCCTGTGTCGGACGTGTGTTTCATCCCGGTCCTTGCCTTGCCCGCGTGCAGCCTGGGGTTTGCCTTTGTTATCCGCAACTTGCGGTTTCGGACAACCCGGCCGCCCGGAGCTTGAAAACGTTGCAAACGCGCTGGGGCGTCAGGAACAATAAGCAGATTCCCTTGCGAAAAAGCAATATTTTTGTTCCGTAGCCGGGCAATTTCCGTTGACAGGCCGGATATTTATATCGTTATAAATGCTCGGAACGAAACTCTGGGAGGACGAGATGTCGATAAGATTCGGATTGAAGATGACCGCGTCAGCGGTGATTCTGGCAGCCAGCGCCGCTGTCAGCGCCACGGTGGCCTCGGCCGCCAGCGTCGAGGTGCTGCACTGGTGGACCTCGGGCGGTGAAGCGGCGGCGCTGAACGTGCTGAAAGAGGATCTGGCCAGCAAGGGCGTCGATTGGCAGGACATGCCGGTGGCCGGTGGCGGCGGCGAAGCGGCGATGACCACGCTGCGCGCGCGGGTCACCGCGGGCAACGCGCCCACGGCGGTGCAGATGCTGGGCTTTGACATCCGCGACTGGGCGGCGCAGGGCAAGCTGGCGAACCTGGACGATGTCGCGGCCGCCGAGGGCTGGGACGCGGTGGTTCCCGATGCGCTCAAGTTCTTTTCCAAGTATGACGGCCATTGGGTCGCGGCGCCGGTGAACGTGCACTCGACCAACTGGGTCTGGATCAACAAGAAGGCGCTGGACGCCGCCGGGGGCAAGCTGCCGACCAACTGGGACGAATTCGTCGCCATGCTGGACGCGATGAAGGCCAACGGCATCACCCCGCTGGCCCACGGCGGTCAGGCCTGGCAGGATGCGACGCTGTTTGACGCGGTGGTCCTGTCGATGGGCAACGACTTTTACAAGGCCTCGATGATCGACCTGGACGAAGGCGCGCTGGGCGGGGCCAGGATGGTTGAAGTGTTCAACCGGATGGCCAAGCTGCGGTCCTACGTCGATGACAACTTTTCCGGCCGCGACTGGAACCTGGCCTCGGCGATGGTGATCAACGGCGAAGCCGGCGCGCAGATGATGGGCGACTGGGCCAAGGGCGAATTCCTCAAGGCCGGGCTGGAGCCGGGCAAGGATTTCGAATGCATCCGCTTCCCGGGCACCCAAGGTTCGGTCACTTTCAACTCGGACCAGTTCGCGATGTTCCAGGTGTCCGATCCCGAAGCCCAGAAGGCCCAGAAGCTGATGGCCAGCGCGGTGATGAACCCGACCTTCCAGTCGGCCTTCAACGTGGTCAAGGGGTCGGTCCCGGCGCGCACCGATGTGCCCGACACCGCCTTTGACGCCTGCGGCAAGAAAGGCATGAAGGATCTTGCCGAGGCCAACGCCAATGGCAGCCTGTTCGGTTCGATGGCGCACGGGCACGCGGTGCCGGCGTCGATCAAGAACGCGATCTACGACGTGGTGACGGCGCATTTCAACGGCGAATACAGCGCCGAAGAAGCGGCGGCCGAGCTGGTCGCAGCCGTGGCCGACGCCAAATAGGCCCTGGTATCGGTGGCCCCTGCCGCTCTGGCGGGGGGCTGCCACCACTCGTGGCGGGCAGGGGGGACTTGCCCGCCACCGCCGATCTGGCGATGATCGGCCCGAATGACCCTTCACACTTACCCTGAACGGGATGGAACAGGCGATGAAAGAGCGCTTTCAGCAATGGCTGCCGCGACTGGTGCTGGCGCCGAGCTTTCTGCTGATCCTGGTTTTCGTCTATGGCTTCATCGTCTACACCGGCTATCTTTCGATGACCAATTCGAAGATGCTGCCGTCCTACGACTGGGTGGGGCTGGCCAATTACGAAAAGCTGTTTCGCCTGCGCCACTGGAAGATCGCGATCAACAACCTGGCGATTTTCGGTATTCTCTACATCGTGATTTCTTCGGCGATCGGGCTGCTGCTGGCGATCCTGCTGGATCAGAAGATCCGCGCCGAAGGGGTGATCCGGCCGATCTACCTGTACCCGATGGCGCTGAGCTTCATCGTCACCGGCACCGCCTGGAAATGGTTTCTGGATCCGGGCATCGGGCTGGAAAACACCATGCACCAATGGGGTTGGGAAAGCTTTACCTTCACCTGGATCAAGGATCGCAACATGGCGATCTACACGGTGGTGATCGCCGCGGTCTGGCAAAGCTCGGGATTTGTGATGGCGATGTTCCTGGCGGGCCTGCGCGGGGTGGACAACGAGATCATCAGGGCCGCGCAGATCGACGGCGCCAGCGGGTTTCGCATCTACCGGCGGATCATCATTCCGATGATGCGCCCGGTGTTCCTGTCGGCCTTTGTGGTGCTCGCGCATCTGGCGATCAAGGCCTATGACCTGGTGGTGGCGCTGACCGGCGGCGGGCCGGGGCGGGCGACCGAACTGCCGGCGACCTTCATGTATTCCTACACGTTCACCCGCAACCAGATGGGGGTGGGCGCGTCCAGCGCGATCATCATGCTGATGATGATCTTTTCCATCATCGTGCCCTACATCTACAGCGAACTGAAATCGGGGGAAAACCGATGAGCGGCGCCAGCCAGGACATCGCGCTGAAAGGCAGCCGGATCGGGCGGGTGGTGATCTATGCGATCCTGCTGGTCTTCGTGATCTTCTATCTGCTGCCGCTTTACGTGATGGTGACCAATTCGCTCAAACCGCTGTCCGAGATCCGCGGCGGCGACATGCTGGCCCTGCCAAAGGCCTGGACGATCGAGCCCTGGCGCGCCGCCTGGTCCTATGCCCAGATCGGGGTGTCGCCGACGGGGCTCAAGCCCTATTTCATCAACTCGATCCTGATGGTGGTGCCGGCGGTGCTGCTGTCGACCTTCATGGGGGCGCTCAACGGCTATGTGCTGACGAAGTGGTCGTTTCGCGGCTCGGGCGTGGTCTTTGGGCTGCTGCTGCTGGCCTGTTTCATCCCGTTCCAGATCGTGCTGATCCCGATGGCGCGCATATTGGGGCTGCTCGGGCTGGCGGGCACCACCTGGGGGCTGGTGCTGGTGCACACGGTCTATGGGCTGGGGTTCACCACCTTGTTTTTCCGCAACTATTACGCGGCCTTCCCGACCGAGCTGGTGCGCGCGGCGCAGATCGACGGGGCCGGGTTCTTTCAGATCTTCTGGCGCATCCTGGCGCCCAGCTCGGCGCCGATCGCGGTGGTGACGGTGATCTGGCAGTTCACCAACGTGTGGAACGATTTTCTGTTCGGGGTGAGTTTCGCGGATTTCGATTCGATCCCGATGACGGTGGCGCTGAACAATCTGGTGAATTCCTCGACCGGGGTGAAGGAATACAACGTGCATTTCGCCGGCGCGATCCTGGCGGCGCTGCCGACGCTGGTGGTCTATGTGGTTTCGGGGCGGTATTTCGTGCGCGGTCTGATGGCTGGCGCGGTGAAGGGGTGAAAAGATGGCGCGACTGAAAATCGAAGGCTTGCGCAAATCCTACGGGTCGGTCGAGGTGCTGAAAGGTATCGATCTGGAGATCGAGGATGGCGGCTTTCTGGTGCTGGTGGGGCCGTCGGGCTGCGGCAAGTCCACGCTGCTGAACTGCATCGCCGGGCTGGAAGACATCTCGGGCGGGGATATCCGGATCGGCGAACGCTCGATCATCGGGCTGCATCCCTCCAAACGCGACATCGCGATGGTGTTCCAGTCCTACGCGCTTTACCCGAACATGACGGTGGAAAAGAACATCAGTTTCGGGATGGAAATCCGCGGCATGCCGAAAGCCGAGCGGGAGCGCGCGATCAACGAGGTCGCCGACATGCTGCAGATCCGCGAACTGTTGAAGCGCAAGCCGGGGCAGCTGTCGGGCGGGCAGCGGCAGCGGGTGGCGATGGGGCGCGCGCTGGTGCGCGATCCGCAGGTGTTCCTGTTTGACGAGCCGCTTTCGAACCTCGACGCCAAGCTGCGCGTCGACATGCGCACCGAGATCAAGCGGCTGCATCACCGGATGGGCACCACCATCGTCTATGTGACCCACGACCAGATCGAGGCGCTGACGCTGGCCACCAGGATCGCGGTGCTCAAGGATGGCGAGTTGCAGCAGTTCGGCACCCCGGATCAGATCTACAACGACCCGATGAACATGTTTGTGGCCGATTTCATGGGTTCGCCCTCGATGAACCTGCTGCCGGCGACGGTGGTGGAAGAAGACGGCGCGCTGCAGGTGGTGCTGGACGGCCACGAAGGCCGGATGCTGCTGCCCGCGCCCGACAGCGACGGCATGCGCGCGCGCCTGGGGCGGCAGGTGATCTTCGGCATCCGCCCCGAAGCCTTTACCGACCCGCAAGGGGCCGACCGCGGCACCGGCGAGATCGCGCGCCGGCCCTGTTTCGTCGAGGTGGTCGAGCCGGCGGGATCGGACACGTTCGCGGTGGTGAAACTGGGCGGGCGCAGCGCCGTGGCCCGGCTCAGGGCCGATGCGCAGATCGCGCCGGCGGCGGTGACCGAGCTGGCCTTCAACATGGGCAAGGCGGTATTCTTCGACCCCGACAGCGAGGCAAGGATCAGGTGAAACGCTCTGAAATCAATGAGATACTGCGCGAAGGTGATGCGTTCATCCGGTCCTTCGGCTTCCCTCTGCCGCCCTTTGCCTACTGGCCGACAGAGCGGGTTCTGTCCGATGAAGCGGCCACGATCCGCGCCCGCGGCATGGGTTGGGACATCACCGATTACGGCCAGGGACGGTTTGACGAGCTGGGGCTGTTCCTGTTCACGCTGCGCAACGGGCTGGCCAGCGATCTGGGGCGCGGGCGGGGCATGGTGTATGCCGAAAAGATCATGATTTCGCGCGACCGCCAGGTGGCGCCGATGCACCGGCATATCGTCAAGGCCGAAGACATCATCAACCGCGGCGGCGCGCGGCTGGTTATCGAGCTTTTTGCCTCGGATGCGAGCGGGGCGATCGACCGGGACGCGCAGGTGTCGGTGCCGGTCGACGGGGTGACGCGCGACCTTGCGGCTGGCGCACACCTGGCGCTGGAGCCCGGCGAAAGCGTCACCCTGCTGCCGGGGGTGTGGCATGCGTTCTGGGGCGAGGGGGGCGATGTGCTGGTGGGCGAAGTGTCGACGGTGAACGACGACTGCACCGACAACGTGTTCGAGATGGAGATCGCCCGGTTTTCCGATGTGCAAGAGGACGACGTGCCGGTGCATCTGCTGGTATCCGACTACCCCGAGGTCAAGGCGGGTTGAGGTGAGGTTTTGCGCCCGCCTTGCGGCGGTCGCCGCGCGCCTCGGGCTGCGCCCTCGGCGTGCCTCCGGCGGGGATATTTTTGGACAGAAGAAGGAAGCGCCTTTGGTCTTGCGACTCTCTTGGCCTCGCCAATAAGTCCGGTAACAGGTTGATTGCAGAAGGTATTCTTCTTTCACAAATTCTTCTGTCCAAAAATATCCCCGCCGGAGGCATCGCGGCGCGGCGAAGCCGTGGCGCAATCCTGCCTAGCCGTTCAGGGACACGCGGGCGCC
>JAJRUE010000303.1 GCA_024277955.1 Alphaproteobacteria bacterium
GATACCCACAACGAGAACCCCAAACCCTACAAATGGGTCAAATCCGCCGACGAAATCCTCGCATCCGTCAAACGGTCCTGTCAGAAAACACAGAAAAGAAAATGCGACGAACTTTAGATTCAGGTGACTAGCGCCTGTCGCAACTGATCGGATTCGCCTTTTCTCCAGACGGAGGGCAGGCGCCCGCCTTGGGGCGGGCGGGCGCATGCCCGGGCCGCTGCGCGACCCGGGCGCAGTGAATTCAGTCAGACGCGACGTGCTCTAGCGGGTTTGTTCGCGTTCGAACTTCAGCCTGGCGACGTATTCGGCCTTGTCGCGGCGTATTTCCTGTTCGAGCGCCTGGCGCACGAAGCCCAGGTGGGTTTCCACCGCCTGACGGGCCGCCTGCGGATCGCGGGCGGTGATTGCGTCGCGGATTGCGCGGTGCTGGTCGAGCAGGGTGGCGCGGGTGTTCTTCTGGCGGAAGATGATCTGGCGGTTGTAGAACACCCCTTCGCGCAGCAGCTGGAACATCGAACGCATCATGTGCAGCATGACCACGTTGTGGCTGGCCTCGATGATCGCCATGTGGAAATCGGCGTCAAGGCGCGCTTCCAGCGTGCGGTCGCGGGTGTCATGCGCGGCGACCATCTTGTCAAAGACCACGCCGATGACCTTCAGGTCGGTATCCGAGGCTTCGCGGGCGGCGCGTTCGGCGGCCAGCGCTTCCAGGTCGGTGCGAAAGTCGATGTAGTCGAAGACCGCTTCGTCGTGGCGGGCGAAAAGGCGCACCAGCCCTTCGGAAAAGGCCGAGCCAAGCACGTCGGCGACAAACACCCCGGCGCCGGCGCGGGTGGTCAGCAGGCCCTGGTCGGTCAACTCGGCGATGGCTTCGCGCAGGGACGGGCGGGACACGCCCAGCTTTTCGGCCAGTTCGCGTTCGGCGGGCAGCCGTTCGCCCTGGCGCAGGACGCCGCGCAGGATCAACAGTTCGATCTGGCGCACCACGGTTTGCGACAGCTTTTCCGGCTGAACTTTCTGGAATGGCATCTGGTCGCACCCCGTTGCGGCTTTGCCCAGAGAATAGGTAGCCGTGCGGTCTGGAACAACCGGCAAATGGGCAGGTCCGCGCGGCCGGTCCTGCCGATGCCGGCTGTTTCCGGTCGTGCCCTGGCTAGCCGCTCGGGCGGATCAGGATTTCGACCCGCCGGTTTTGCGCCCTGCCTTGCGGGGTATAGTTGGTGGCGATCGGTTCGTCTTCGCCCTTGCCGATGGCGCGCACCCGGCCGGCGGACACGCCTTCGGCGATCAGGATATCAGCGACCGCGCGCGCCCGGCGTTGCGAAAGCGCCAGGTTGTAGTCCGCCGGGCCTGTCCTGTCGGTGTGGCCGACGACTTCGATGGTCGAGCCGGGGTAGCGGTTCAGGTTGGCGGCCACCGCGGCCAGGTCCGGGCGCAGCGCCGGTTGCACCACGGCACTGTCGACCGCGAACAGGATGTCTTCCGGCATGCGCACGATCAGGTAGTCGCCCTGGTTGATCACCTGGATACGGCCATCGCCCAGGCTGGCCTGAAGGTCGGCCGCCTGCTGGTCCAGCTTGGCCCCGACGGCGCCGCCAAGAGCGCCGCCCAGCACACCGCCGACCAGGGCCGAGTTGCGCCGTTCCTTGACGGTTCTGCCGCCCAGCAGCCCCAACACCACGCCGGTGGCCGCGCCAAGCGCGATGCCTTCGTTGGTGCGGGTGCGCGGATTGCCCGTGGGCGTGTCGATGCTTGTGCAGGCGGTCACGGCCAGAAGACTGGCCGTTGCGGCCAGTGTCGAAATGCGAAAGATTTTCATGTTCGTTGCCTCGAAAATGGGTTGGCCCAGCTTTGGCGGCATTCTTACCTGTGGATTGCTTCCACTTCAAAAGGCAAATGGACCCGATCAGCGGAATTCCGCAAGTCCGATCACGGGCTTGTGTTCGCCGCCGCGCGGGCGGGGCCGTCCAGCCGGGCGCTTTCCCAGGCCAGGATGGCGCGCTTGACCGGCAGGCCCCAGTGGTAGCCGCCCAGGCCCCCGGACTTGCGCAGGGCCCGGTGGCAGGGGATCACGAAGCTCACCGGGTTGCGCCCGACGGCGGTGCCCACCGCGCGCACCGCCCGCGGGCTGCCGATGGCCGAGGCGATGTCGGAATAGGTGGTGACATGGCCCGAGGGGATGTTCAGCAGCGCTTCCCACACCTTGATCTGGAACGGCGCCCCGATCAGCTGCACCCGCGCTTCGCCGCGCCCGCGAAAGGCGGCTTCGACCCAGGGGGCGATCCGGTCCGCGCCGTGCACGAACCGGGCCCGTGGCCAGCGCCCGGCCAGGTCGGCAAAGGCGGCGTTGCGGCCGGTTTCCTGGCAAAAGGCAAGGCCGCACAGCCCCTTGTCGGTGCCCATGGCCAGGGCTTCTCCGAACGGGCTGGCGAACCAGCCATAGGCGATCTCCAGGCCTTCGCCGCGCCGCGCCACCTGGCCCGGGCTCATCGCTTCCCAGCGCAAGAAGAGGTCGTGCAGCCGCCCGGTTCCCGAAAGCCCCAGATCCTGGGCCACGTGAAGCGTCGCGTGGCGTTCGGCCAGCAGCCGGCGCGCATGCCCGAGCATCAGGTATTGCTGGTAGCGTTTCGGGCTGACGCCGACCCACTGCGAAAACAGGCGTTGGAAATGCGCCGGGCTCATAGAAAGCGCCGCCGCCAGCCGGTCCAGCGACAGCGGTTCGGGCGCGGCGTCGATGGCTTCGATCGCGCGGCGGATCACCTGGTAGTGGTATCGGTCCTGTTCTGGCATCAATGTCTTGTCCATACGTTTACCGTAGCCGATTGCCACAGCGGGCCAATCCGTTTCTTGCGCCTTTCGCCGTCACAGGGCATAGAGCCGCCCATGACCAGCCAGATGGACTATCACACGATCCGCGACGTGTTCAGCCGCTTTCAGGCGTCCGAACCCGAACCGCGCGGCGAGCTGCACCACACCAACGCCTATACGCTGGTGGTGGCGGTGGCGCTTTCGGCGCAGGCCACCGACGCGGGGGTGAACAAGGCCACGGCGGCGCTGTTCAAGGTGGCCGACACGCCGCAAAAGATGCTTGCGCTTGGCGAAGACGGGCTGATCGAGCATATCAAGACCATCGGGCTTTACCGCCAGAAGGCCAGGAACGTGATCAAGATGTCGCGCATCCTGGTCGAGGAATACGCAGGCGAGGTGCCGTCGTCGCGCGCGGCGCTGCAATCGCTGCCCGGCGTCGGGCGCAAGACCGCCAACGTGGTGCTGAACATGTGGTTCCACTACCCGGCGCAGGCGGTGGACACCCATATCTTTCGCGTCGGCAACCGCACCGGCATCGCCGTGGGCAAGGACGTTCTGGCCGTCGAGCGCGCCATCGAAGACAACGTGCCGGTGGAATTCCAGCAGCATGCGCATCACTGGCTGATCCTGCACGGTCGCTACATCTGCGTGGCGCGCAAGCCAAAGTGCGGCGCCTGCATCATCCAAGACCTGTGTCCCTTCGAGGAAAAGACCACATGACCAAGACCTACCAGATCGTCGGCATCGGCAACGCCATCGTGGATGTGCTGTCCCATTGCGACGAAAGCTTCCTGAACGATCACGCGATCCAGAAGGGCATCATGCAGCTGATCGACATGGAACGCGCGGTGTCGCTTTACGGCAAGATCGGCCCGGCGCTGGAAATCTCGGGGGGGTCTTGCGCCAACTAGATCGCCGGGGCGGCGCAGCTTGGCGGCCGCGTGGCCTATGTGGGCAAGGTGACGGACGACCAGCTGGGGCGCATCTTTGCCCATGACCTGCGCGCCCAGGGGGCGGTTTACTTAACCGCGATGGCCCCCAACGGCAACGGCGCCGAAACCGGGCGCTGCATCGTGCTGGTGACGCCGGACGGGGAACGCACGCTGAACACCTACCTGGGGTCTTCCGAGCACCTGGAAGCCGCCGACATCGACGAAGCGATGATGGCCGACGCCGAATGGATCTTTCTGGAAGGCTACCGCTTTGACGGGCCGGAAAGCCACGCCGCCTTTGCCCGCGCCATCGCCGCCACCAAGGGGGCGGGCGGCAAGGTGGCGATCACGCTGTCGGACCCGTTCTGCATCGACCGCCACCGCGACGCTTTCGCCAGGATGCTGCGCGAAGACGTGGACCTGCTGTTTGCCAACCGGGCCGAGATGACCTCGATGTATGGCACCGACGACTTCGACCAGGCGCTGTCGCGCGCCGCCGCCGAGGTCGAGATCGTCGTGGGTACCGACAGCGAAAACGGCGCCACGGTGGTTTGCGGGGCCGACCGCTGGCAGGTGCCGGCGATCCCGACCGAGGTTGCCGATGCCACCGGCGCCGGCGATCTGTTCGCGGGCGCTTTCCTGTGGGGGCTCACCAACGGTTACGAGCTGGAAACCTGCGCCCGGATGGCCAATGTCGCGGCCTCCGAGATCATCAGCCACATCGGCGCCCGCCCCGAAGCCGACCTGCGCGCCCTTTTTCGGGATCACGGGCTGCTGTAGGCGTTTCTCCGGGGGGCAAGGAGCCCGAAATCTTTGAAAGATTTCGGTCCGATTTCTTTCAAAGAAATCGGTTTCCCCCAAGGTTCAGGCGGTATCCACCACCTCGAAATCATGGGTGACGCGGGCGGTTTTCGCCAGCATAGCGGCGGCGGAACAGTATTTGTCCACTGAAAGCTCGATCGCGCGGGCGACACGGCTTTCGGACAGCGCGCGCCCCTTGACGATGAAATGCAGGTGAATGCTGGTGAACACCTTGGGGTCGGTTTCGGCGCGCTCGGCGTCAAGTTCGACCACCACGTCCTCTACGTCCTGCCGGCCCTTTTCCAGGATCGACACCACATCCCAGGCCGAACAGCCGCCGGTGCCGATCAGCAGCAGTTCCATCGCACTGGGGCCGGGGGTGGTTTCGCCCTGGCCGCGGGTGCCGAAAACCAGGGAATGACCGGACCCCGAGGTGCCCAGAAAGGTTCGGTCCTCGACCCATTTGACGCGGGCTTTCATGATGCTTGCACTCCTGCTTTGGTTGCGACGCATGGATAGCGGCGCCACCGCACCGGGGCAAGCGCGCCGTCAGTCGCCCAGCTTGGCGTGCACCTCGTCCAGATCGACCTCGGCCACCGGCATCTTGTTGCCGGGGTCGTCGATATCGTATTTGAACAGGTCGAAATCGCGTTTGTACATCTCGCGCACCAGATGCATCGACAGATCGTCAAAGTAATCGGCCACCGGATGCGCCCGTTTCGGGCCGTGGCCTTCGCTTTCGTTGAAGCGCGGGATCTTGCCCAGATCCACCGTCACCGGCGTTTCGATCGCATCCAGCACCGCCTGCATGCCTTCGTTGAACGCCTCGGTGTGAAAGATCCGGTCATAGCGCCCGCCGTTGACGATGAAGGTCGAAACATGGCCCGACATCGCCGACCAGTGGATGTCCGGGTCCATCGGCTTGCGCCAGCGGATGGTGTCGCGGGCAAACAGCAGGAACCGCCGGAACGAGGCGATCTGGTCGAATTCCTGCTTGCCGTCTTCGCCGCCCACCTGGATCCCGTATTTCTGGATCAAGAGCGGCACCAGATTGCCGCGATAGCGCTTGCCGTTGCGCTGGATGCCGCAGATCTTGTCGAAAAACGACGAGAGCACGCGCGTGTAAGGGTTGCGCACACAGGTAAAGGCATAGGACTTGTGCGCCTTTACATTGGCCTCGATCAGCGGCTGGCTGTCCTCGATCGCCCATTTGTGCAGCCCGGCGGTGGCGTCGTGAATGTCGCCGTCGAAGAATTCGCCGTGGTCGGAAAAATACAGGATCTGGCCGATGGTCGAGCAGGCGCATTTGGGAACCACCCGGTAAACGGCGCTTTCGCTTTCGGTCATCCAGGTGCCGGGAAAACCCATATAATTCGATCCGATCCATTGCCCGGCGCCCCATCGGCGCTCCGTCTCGGCATAATGTGGCGAAAAAAGCAAAGAAACCCTGTTTTTTCAATGGTTCTTCACGTTATCTAGGCAAACAATTTCCGAAACGGGGATATTTCGTTTCCAAAATGGCAAAAATCGCCTTCATCCTGCTGTGTCACAAGGACCCGGACGCGATCATCGCCCAGGCCGAACGGCTGACGGCGGCGGGCGATTTCATGGCGATCCACTTTGACGCCCGCGCCGCGCGCGAGGACTACGACCGCATCCGCGCGGCGCTTGATGACAATCCGAACGTCACCTTTGCGCGCAAGCGGCTGAAATGCGGCTGGGGGGAATGGTCGCTGGTGGCGGCGACGCTGCAGGCGGTGAAAGCGGCCGAAGCCGCCTTTCCCCGCGCCACCCATTTCTACATGCTTTCGGGCGACTGCATGGCGATCAAGTCGGCCGAATACGCCCATGACTTTCTCGACCGCGACGATGCCGACTATATCGAGAGCTTCGACTATTTCGAAAGCGACTGGATCAAGACCGGCTTCAAGGAAGAACGGCTGATCTACCGGCATTTCTTCAACGAACGCAAAAGGAAATGGCTGTTCTACGCCAGCTTCAACATCCAGAAGAAACTGGGGCTGACCCGGCGCATCCCCGCCGATCTGCAGATCATGATCGGCAGCCAGTGGTGGTGCCTGCGCCGGCGCACCATCGAATGGATCCTGGATTTCTGCCGCGAACGGCGCGACGTGATCCGGTTTTTCCGCACCACCTGGATCCCCGACGAAACCTTTTTCCAGACGCTGGTGCGCCACCTGGTGCCGGAAACCGAGATCCGCAGCCGCACGCTGACCTTCCTGATGTTTTCCGACTACGGCATGCCGGTGACCTTCTACAACGACCACTACGACCTGCTGCTCAGCCAGGATTTCCTGTTTGCGCGCAAGATCTCGCCCGAAGCGACAGAACTCAAGGCGCGGCTGGGCGATCTGTTCGCGGCGCGCGGGGTGGACTTCAAGATCTCGAACGAAGGCCGCAACCTTTACAAGTTCCTCACCGGGCGCGGGCGCGAGGGGCGGCGGTTTTCCGAACGTTTCTGGGAAGTGGAATCGACGCTTGGGCGCGAACGCGAACTGATGATCGTCACCTGCAAGAAATGGCACGTCGCCAAACGGCTGCTGAACCAGGTGCGCCAGATCAGCAACGTGCCGGCGATCGAATATGTGTTCGACGAAGAAGACACGCCGCTGCCCGATCTCGGCGGCATCCAGAAGACGCTGGCCAAGCGCACCCGCCACCGGCGCGCGCTCATGCGGATGCTGTTCGACTACCACCAGACCGACCGGCTGATCTTCTGCCTCGACCCGAACAACATGGACCTGTTGCAGGATTTCTACTCGGACCGGTCGAAAACCCGGTTGCTGCAGATCGAGTGCAACTTTTCCGACGACTACCTGATCGGCCACGCCAAGCGGGTCGGCCTGCTGGGCGAACGCGCCAGCGCCCAGACCATCGCCCGGCTGCTGCCCACGATCCGCGCCGATGTCGTCCACGAAGCCGACCGGATCAAGGATGCGAATTTCACCAATTTCTTTCGCGTGCGCGAATGGGCCAGCCCGGAAGAAAACGCCCCCCCGCTGGCCGAGTTCCTGGGGGTGACCCACGAGCAGGCCCATGCTATCGCATCGCTCGACTACCTGTTTGCAGACTGAGGCAAGACCCATGGCTTACCACTATGACGACCAGAACATCTTTGCGAAGATCCTGCGCGGGGAAATCCCCAACGACACGGTTCTTGAGACCGAGCACACGCTGGCCTTTCGCGACATCAACGCCCAGGCGCCGACCCATGTGCTGGTGATCCCGAAGGGGTCTTATGTGACCTTCGACCACTTTTCGGCCGAGGCGAGCGACGCGGAAATCATCGACTTCACCCGCGCCATCGGGGCGGTTTGCCGGCTGACCGAGGTCAGCCCCGACGCCGGCAACGGCTATCGGCTAATCGCCAATGCCGGGCGCGATGGGGTGCAGGAAGTGCCGCATCTGCATGTGCATGTGATCGGGGGCCGTGTGTTGGGCCGGATGCTGCAACCGGCGCGCTGAGCCGTTTTCAGGGGGCTGTCCGCCCCCTCTGCCCGCCTATGGCGGCCATTCACCCCCGAGGATATTTTTGAAAAGAAGAAATCCGGGGGCGGGGTTTTCGGGCTGTTTTTCCCGTCGTCGGTGGGCGCTGGGCGCGGCGGGCGAAAGGGCGCGGTTGGCTGTTGCGGCTGGCGGCGGGCTTGGTATCATGGCGCCGGTGACACGAGGCGGCCGCGGGCCGCATGGACAAGAGGCAAGCCATGAATATCGAGGCCCCCGAAACCGAAGTTGTCGACAGCTGGCGCATTCCTTGCGATGGCGGCGAAGGGGCGCTGGGCCATCCGCGCGTCTGGTTGCAGATCCCGCATGACACCGGCTGGGTCGAATGCGGCTATTGCGACAAGAAGTTCATCCACCGGGATTTCGCGCAGCAGGCGAAATAGCCCGCCCGTCGGGCGCGCCCGGCCACGTTGTCAATTCCGGGAGGGCCGCATGGGTTTCGGCAAGGGCCATCATCTGCATCTGATCGACGGGTCGGCCTTTATTTTCCGCGCCTACCACGCGCTGCCGCCGCTCACGCGCAAGTCCGACGGGCTGCCGGTGGGCGCGGTCGCCGGGTTTTGCAACATGCTGTTCAAGGTGATCGAGGACAACGCCGGCCCCGACGCCCCCACCCATGCGGCGGTGATCTTCGACTATTCCGGCAAGACCTTTCGCAACGACCTTTACGACAAGTACAAGGCCAACCGCCCGCCCCCGCCCGAAGACCTGGTGCCGCAGTTCCCGCTGGTGCGCGATGCGACCCGCGCCTTCAACGTTCCCGCGATCGAGGTCGAAGGCTTTGAGGCCGACGACATCATCGCCACGCTGGCCTGCCGGGCGCGCGAAAAGGGCGGCCGGGTGACCATCGTCAGTTCGGACAAGGACTTGATGCAGCTGGTCGGTGGCGGGGTCGAGATGATGGACCCGATGAAGGCGATCCGCATCGACCGCGAAGGGGTCGAGGCCAAGTTCGGCGTGCCCCCCGAAAAGGTGGTGGATGTGCAGGCCCTGGCCGGCGACAGCGTCGACAACATCCCCGGCGCGCCCGGCATCGGCGTCAAGACCGCCGCGCTGCTGATCAACGAATATGGCGATCTGGACAGCCTGCTGGAACGCGCCGACCAGATCCCGCAGCCCAAGCGCCGGCAGACCTTGCTGGACAATGCCGATCTGATCCGCCTGTCGCGCGATCTGGTGCGGCTGGACTGCCACATGGATCTGGATTTTTCGCTGTGCGATCTCGAGGTAAAGGATCCGGACCCGGACACGTTGCTCAATTTCCTGGCCGGGATGGAATTTCGCACCCTTTCCAAACGTATCGCCGAAAAGCTGGGGGCAGACCCGCCGGTGATCCCCGAGCCGGAACACGACGGCAGCCAGCTGGAGACGCCCGCAAGTCAGGTGCCTTTTGACGCCGAGGCCTACGAATGGGTGCGCGATGGCGCCGCCCTGCAGGTCTGGATCGACCGCGCCCGGGCGCGCGGCTGGGTGGCGGTGGATACGGAAACCACCTCGCTCGACGAAATGCGCGCCGAGTTGGTCGGGATTTCGCTATGCGTCGAGCCGGGGCAGGCCTGTTACATCCCGCTGGGGCACCGGGATCCGGGCGGCGACGATCTGTTCGGATCGTCCGATCTGGCCGAGGGGCAGATGGGGGCGGATCAGGCGCTGGCCATGCTGCGCCCGCTGCTGGAAGATCCGGCGGTGATGAAGATCGGCCAGAACATGAAATACGACGCCAAGATCCTGGCCCGGCGGGGAATTGACGTGGCGCCGATCGACGACACCATGCTGATGAGCTACGCGATGCACGCGGGGCTGCACAATCATGGAATGGATGCGCTGTGCGAACGCTACCTCGACCATGTGCCGATCCCGATCAAGCCGCTTCTGGGCAGCGGCAAGTCGGCGATCACCTTTGACCGGGTGCCGGTGGGTGATGCGGTGAAATACGCCGCCGAAGACGCCGACATCACCCTGCGCCTGTGGCAGTATTTCAAGCCCCGCCTGCACCGCCACAAGGCGACGACCATCTACGAAACCGAAGAACGCCCCCTGGTGCCGGTGCTGGCCGAGATGGAGATGGCCGGCATCCGGGTGGATCGCGATGCCCTGTCGCGCATGTCCAACGCCTTTGCCCAGAAAATGGCTGCGCTGGAAGCCGAAATTCGCGAACTTTCCGGGCGCGATTTCAACGTCGCGTCGCCCAAGCAGCTGGGCGAGATCCTGTATGACGAACTGGGCGTCGAGGGCGGCAAGAAGGGCAAGACCGGGGCCTGGGCCACCGGCGCCGACGTGCTGGAAGACATCGCCGCAGAAGGCGGCCCCGGCGCCGACCTGGCCGCCCGGGTGCTGGACTGGCGGCAACTGGCCAAGCTGAAATCCACCTATACCGACGCGCTGCAGGACCATATCAACCCGCAAACCGGGCGCGTGCACACCTCTTACGTGATCGCCGGGGCCAACACCGGGCGGCTGGCAAGCACCGACCCGAACCTGCAGAACATCCCGGTGCGCTCGGAAGAAGGCCGCCGCATTCGCGAAGCGTTCGTGGCCGATGACGGCAAGCTTCTGGTTTCGCTGGACTATTCCCAGATCGAGCTGCGCATCCTCGCCCATATCGCCGATATCGACGCGCTGAAAGAGGCGTTTCGCCAGGGGCTCGACATCCACGCGATGACGGCTTCGGAAATGTTCGACGTGCCGCTGGAGGAAATGACGCCCGAGATCCGGCGCAAGGCGAAGGCGATCAATTTCGGGGTGATCTACGGCATTTCCGGCTTTGGTCTTGCGCGGAATTTGCGCATCCCGCGGGCCGAGGCGCAGGGCTTTATCGACCGATACTTTGAACGCTTCCCCGGCATTCGCGCCTACATGGATGACACCATCGCCTTTGCCAGGGAACACGAATACGTGCAGACGCTGTTTGGCCGGCGCATCCACACGCCGCAAATCAACGCCAAGGGGCCGCATGCGGGCTTTGCCCGGCGCGCCGCGATCAATGCGCCGATCCAGGGAAGTGCGGCAGACGTGATCCGCCGGGCGATGGTGAAGATGCCCGAAGCGATCGCCGATCTGCCGGCGAAAATGCTGCTGACGGTGCATGACGAACTGATCTTCGAAGTGGACGAAGACGCCGCCGACGATCTGGTGGCGCGGGCGCGCGCGGTGATGGAAAACGCGGCCCTGCCGGCGGTGCAGGTGTCGGTGCCGCTGACGGTAGACGCCGGGCGCGGGCGCAGTTGGGCCGAGGCGCATTGATGGGCGGCGTGGTCGAGACAAGCCGCGAAGACGGGCTGGCGATCGTCACGCTGAACCGGCCGGACAAGAAGAACGCCTGGACGCAAGGCATGTTCGACGCGCTGACCGCGGCCAGGGCCGAGCTGGCCGGCGACAAGGGCCTGCGCGCGGTGATCCTGACCGGGGCGGGGGGCTGTTTTTCCGCCGGGCTGGATTTTTCGATGTTCGCCGAATTCGCCACCCGTCTGGATGAAATCAAGGCCGAAATGCTGGCCCCGCCCGAGGGGCGCGCGGCGAACCGCTTTCAACAGCCGGTGACCGGCTGGCAGGATCTGGACGTGCCGGTGATCGCGGCGATCGAGGGGGTGGCCTTTGGCGCCGGTCTGCAACTGGCGCTGGCGGCGGATTTCCGCATTGCCGCGCCGGATGCGCGCCTGTCGGCGATGGAGGCCAAATGGGGCCTGATCCCCGACATGGGCATCACCCGGTCGCTGCCGCGGCTGGTGCGCGCCGATGTGGCGAAAGAGTTGATCATGACGGCGCGGGTGCTCGATGCGCCCGAGGCGCTGAAGATGGGGTTGCTGACCCGCCTGGCCGAAGACCCGCTGGCGGTGGCGCGCGCGCTGGCTGAACAGTTGATGGCGCGCTCGCCCGATGCGCTGCGCGCGGCCAAACGGCTGGTGGAAGATGGCTGGGGGGCGGATGCGCGAACGTCGTTGGCGCTTGAAGCGCGTTTGCAGGCGGATCTGATCGGTGCGCCCAATCAGGTCGAAGCGGTGATGGCCAACATGCACAAAAGGCCGCCGCATTTCCGGTAGAGGAACCTTCCAGCCTGCGGCGCCTGCGGCGCCATTTTTTTGGATTTGCGCCCGCTTCGCGGTCGCGGTGCCTCCGGCGGGGATATTTCCAGACAGAAGAAGCCATGGGGTTTCATTCTTCTGTCCCGAAATATCCCCGCCGGAGGCATGAAATCTTTTTGCGTCAGGTCAGTTCGTCTGACGGGATGATCGGAAAGAACGAGCCTTGCGAACGCAGCCCGAACCAGCTTTTGCCGGCGTGGGGTTCGTGGGTGCCGATGTCCACCAGGCGATAAAAGCTCTTGCGGTCGATCAGGGCTTCCAGGCGGTCGCGCACCAGCACATAGGGAGAGGGTTCACCGGTGTCGGGGTCGCGTTCGACGCGGATCGGGTGTTCGGGGCCGGCAGCGGCGAAATCGCCCACGTTTGTTTGGAAGGTGATCACCTGGTCGGGGCCGGGGTTTGTTACCTCGAAATCCACCGCCACGAAGGGCGCGTCATCGACGGTGATTCCCACCTTTTCCACCGGGGTCACCAGGAAATAGTCGTCGCCGTCGCGCCGCAGGATGGTGGAAAACAGGCGGACCAGCTCAAACCTGCCGATCGGGGTGCCCAGGTAGTGCCAGGTACCGTCGCGGGCGATACGCATGTCCAGATCGCCGCAAAACGGTGGATTCCACGCATGGACCGGCGGCAATCCGCGTTTCGAGGCGCGGCGCGCGGCGGCGGCCAGGCCTTCGGCATCGGGTTTCACGCTTCTTTGTCCTGTCATCGCGTATTGCCGTTTGTAAGCCGGGGCCGAACCCCGTTTAATGGCACCATAACGCGCTTTCAGGAGGATTGTCATGGTTCAAGCCCCGCAACAGGCCGCCGAAATGGTGGGCGAGATCGAATCGCTCGGGGAAAAGCTGGCCGAGGCCCGGACGTCGATCACCCGCCGGTTCATCGGCCAGGAGGCGGTGGTGGACCTGGTGCTGTCGGCGTTGCTGTGCGGCGGCCACGGGTTACTGATCGGCCTGCCGGGCCTGGGCAAGACCCGGCTGGTGGACACGCTGTCGACGGTAATGGGGCTCGAGGGCGCGCGCATCCAGTTCACCCCCGACCTGATGCCCGCCGATATCCTCGGCTCGGAGGTGCTGGAAACCGGCGCCGACGGCAGCCGCGCCTTTCGCTTCATCGAGGGGCCGATCTTTTGCCAGCTGCTGATGGCGGACGAGATCAACCGCGCCAGCCCGCGTACCCAGTCGGCGCTGCTGCAGGCGATGCAGGAACGCGTGATCACGGTGGCCGGCCAGGAACATGCGCTGGGGGTGCCATTTCACGTGCTGGCCACCCATAACCCGATCGAGCAGGAAGGCACCTACCCGCTGCCCGAGGCCCAGCTTGACCGTTTCCTGGTGCAGATCGACGTTGAGTATCCGACCCGCGACGCCGAACGCGACATCCTGCTGGCCACCACCGGCGCCGAGGAAGACGAGGCCCATCAGGTGTTCACCGCGGCCGAGCTGATCGCCGCCCAGGGCCTGCTGCGCCGGATGCCGGTGGGCGAAGCGGTGGTGGAACATATCCTGGACCTGGTGCGCGCCTTTCGCCCCGGCGATGCCAGCGCGCCGGAGGCGGTGCGCAAGTCGGTGGCCTGGGGGCCGGGGCCGCGGGCGGCGCAGGCGCTGATGCTGACGGTGCGCGCGCGTGCGCTGCTGGACGGGCGGCTCGTGCCTTCGGTCGAAGACGTGGCGGCGCTGGCGCGGCCTGTGCTGAGTCACCGGATGGCGCTGGGCTTTGCGGCGCGCGCGCGTGGCGAAACCCTGGAACACCTGATCGATACCGTCACCGGGCAGATGCTGGGTCAGGAGGCGGCAGCGTGACTAACGCCGCCCTTCTGCGCAGCCGGGCCGAAAGCGAAGCCGATGCCTTTCCCGGGCTGATGGCCAGCGCCGATCACCTGGCTTCGGCGGTGCTGTTGGGGATGCACGGGCGCCGGCGCGCGGGCATGGGCGACGAATTCTGGCAGCACCGCCCGGCGATGCCCGGCGACACTGCGCGCCAGATCGACTGGCGGCGCTCGGCGCGTTCGGATGCGCAATTCGTCCAGGAAAAGGAATGGCAGGCGGCGCAATCGGTGCTGATCTGGGTGGACCGGGCGCGCTCGATGGGCTTTGCCTCGGACGGCGGGTTGCCGACCAAGGGCGGCCGGGCGCGGCTGCTCGGGCTGGCGACGGCGATCTTGCTGAACCGTGGCGGCGAACGGGTGGCGCTGGCCGAACCGGGGGCCCATCCGCGCCACGGCGAGGCCCAGCTGCACCGCATCGCCCGGGCGCTGGCCGCCCCGCAAGACGCGACCGGGGCGACGCAGGATGACGCCCCGGAATACGGCCTGCCCGACACCACCAACCTGCCCAGCCATGCGCGCGGGCTGTTCCTGTCGGATTTCCTTGGCGATCTGGCGGCGCTGGAAGCCGCCCTTGGCGCGGCGGCCGATCGGGGTATCCGCGGCGCCCTGGTCCAGGTCCTTGATCCCCAGGAAGAGGCCTTTCCGTTCCAGGGGCGCACGGTATTCGAAAGCATGGGCCGCGGGCTGCGGCACGAAACGCTCAAGGCGGGGGATCTGCGCGACCGCTACCTGGACCGGCTGGCGGCGCGCAAGGCGGCGCTGCAGGCGCTGGCGCTCGACACCGGCTGGCAGTTCCATTGCCATCACACGGACCAGCCGGCCAGCGCCGCGCTGCTGTGGATCTTTGGCGCGCTGGAGCACCGTCACGGATGCTGACACTCGCCGGCCAGACGCTCGCATTTGCCACGCCCTGGTTGCTGTTGGGGCTGTTGGCGCTGCCGATCCTGTGGCTGCTGCTGCGCGCGGTGCCGCCGGCGCCGGTGCGCCGGCTGTTCCCGGGGGTGGTGCTGCTGCTGGGGCTTGCGGATGACGACAACCAGACCGACCGCACGCCGTGGTGGCTGTTGCTGCTGCGCATGCTGGCGCTGGCGGCGCTGATCGTCGGCTTTGCCGGGCCGGTTCTCAACCCGCGCGCCGAACGGCCCGTGGGGTCGGGGCCGCTGCTGGTGCTGCTGGATGGCAGCTGGGCCGATGCGCGCGACTGGCCGCGTCGGCTGGAACGCGTCGGCGCGGCGCTGGACCAGGCCGCGGCGGCTGGCCGGACGGTGGCGGTGGCGGCGCTGACCGACCTGCCCGCCGGCGACCTGCCGCTGCAAAGCGCGGAAAGCTGGCGGTCGCGGCTGGCCGGGCTGACGCCGCGCCCGTGGCAGGCCGACCCGGAAACCGTGCTGGCCTGGGCGGCGGCGCTGCCGGCGGGTCTGGACACGCTTTGGCTTTCGGACGGGGTTGCCTGGGCGGGGCGCGCCAGGCTGCTGGACCGGCTGGCGTCGCTTGGGCAGGTGCGGGTGTTCGAAAGCCCGCGCCCGGTGTTCGGTTTGCGCCCCGGCGTTTTGCGCGACGGCAAGCTGGTGCTCGAAGCCCTGCGCGTGCGCCCCGGCCCGGCGGTATCGCTTTCGCTGGTGGCGCGCGGTCCCGACCCCGGCGGCACCGACCGGGTGCTGCTGCGCGCCCCGGTGGACTTCGCGGCCGGCGACACCCGGGCGGAACTGGCGTTGAACCTGCCCGCCGAACTGCGCAACCGGGTCACGCGTTTTGCACTCGAGGGCCAGCGGTCGGCGGGCGCGGTCAGTCTTGCCGATGACGGTCTGCGGCGGCGCGAAGTGGCGCTGGTCGAACCGCAGGCCGGGCGCGAAGGGCTGCGCCTGCTGGACCAGACCCACTATCTGCGTCAGGCGCTTTTGCCGAGCGCCGACCTGATCGAGGGCACGCTGGGCGATATCGTGCTGGCCAACCCGGACGTGATCGTGCTGGCCGACGTGGCGCGTCTGTCGCCGGCGGAAACCGACAGCGTTCTGGCCTGGGTGCGCGATGGCGGGCTGCTGCTGCGCTTTGCCGGGCCGCGCCTGGCCGCCAGCGATGTCAGCCGCGGCCGCGAGGATGCGCTGATGCCGGTGCGCCTGCGCGCCGGCGGTCGCACGATCGGCGGCGCGATGAGCTGGGGCGAGCCGAAAAAGCTGCGCCCGTTCGGGCCGGGGTCGCCGTTCGCCGGGCTGACGATCCCCGATGACGTGTCGGTCAGTGCACAGGTTCTGGCCGAACCCGATCCGGCGCTTTCGGCGCGGGTGATCGCGTCGCTTGCCGACGGAACCCCGCTGGTGACGCGCAAGCGGCTGGGCGCGGGGCAGGTGGTGCTGTTCCACGTGACCGCCAATGCCGAATGGTCGACCCTGCCGCTGTCGGGGCTGTTCGTGCGCATGCTGGAACGGCTGGCGGTGTCCAGCGCCGTCGGGGCGCCTTCGGCCGAAGACCTGGCCGGCACCACCTGGGTGCCTGAACGCGAACTGGATGCGTTTGGCGTGTTGCGCGACGCCGGCGCGCGGGCCGGGGTCAAGGGCGAAACCCTTGCCGAGGCGCCGGTGGGGCCGGGGCTGGTACCGGGGCTTTACCGGGGCAATGACCGGCTGATCGCCCGCAATGTCATCACCGCCGAGACCGACCTGGCGGCTTCGCGCTGGCCGGCCTCGGTCCGGGTCGAGGGCCTGTCCACCGCGCGCGAGACCCCGCTGATGGCGGCCTTTCTGACGCTGGCGCTGGCGCTGCTGGCGGTGGATATGCTGGCGTCGCTCTGGCTGTCGGGGCGGCTGCGGGGCGCGCGGGCCGGGCGAACCGCCGCCTTGCTGGGCGCGGCGCTGCTGGCGGGGGCGCTGGTCGCGATCGCCCCGGTGCCGTTGCGCGCCCAGCAGGGCGGGACCGGCGCGGATGGGGCGACAACACCGGGTGCGCGCGCCATTACCGACGCGGTGACCGGCGCCGCCCGGGCCGCAACCAACCGCGATCCCGGCGCCGAGGCGCTGGCGCTCGAAGCGACGAGCCAGCTGGTGCTGGCCCATGTGCTGACCGGCAACGCCCGTGTCGACCAGGTGGCCGAAGCCGGGCTGCGCGGGTTGTCGGATACGCTTTATGCCCGCACCTCGGTCGAGCCGGCCAATCCGATCGGGGTGGATCTCGAACGCGATGAACTGGCGTTTTTCCCCTTTCTCTACTGGCCGGTGACCCCGGATCAGCCGTTGCCTTCGGCGGCGGCCTATGCGCGGCTGAACCGTTTTCTGCGCGGTGGCGGGATGATCCTGTTCGACACCCGGGATGCCGACGTGGCCGGGTTCGGCGTCGCCTCGCCCAATGGGCGCAAGCTGCAGCAACTGGCCCTGCCGCTGGATATTCCGCCGCTCGAGCCGGTGCCCTCGGACCATGTGCTGACCCGCACCTTTTATTTGCTGCAGGACTTCCCCGGCCGCTTCAAGGGCCGCGATGTCTGGGTCGAGGCCGCCCCCCCCGACGCCGAGCGCGTCGATGGCATGCCGTTTCGCAACCTGAACGACAATGTCAGCCCGGTGGTGATCGGCGGCAACGACTGGGCCGCCGCCTGGGCGGTGGATGAGCTGGGCAACTACCTGTTCCCGGTCGGGCGCGGGCGCGCCGGCGAGAAACAGCGCGAAATCGCCTATCGGTTCGGGGTCAACCTGATCATGTATGTGCTGACCGGCAACTACAAATCCGACCAGGTGCATGTGCCGGCGCTGCTGGAAAGGCTGGGCCAATGAACGCGGGCGAGGTGATCTTTGCGCCGCTGCTGCCCTGGCCGGTCCTGGGGGGGGCTGCGACGTTCCTGGCGGTTCTGCTGGGCTATGCGCTGTGGCGCGGGCAGGCGGGCTGGTGGCTGCGCGCGCTGGCGGCGGCGGTGGTGTTCGTCGCCCTGGCCAACCCGTCGCTGCAGCGCGAAAGCCGGGATGCGTTGAACGATGTGGTGCTGCTGCTGGTCGACCGGACCTCCAGCCAGGGCCTTTCCGACCGCACCGACCAGACCGAGGCGGCGATCGCCACCGCGCGCGCCCGTATCGCGGCGCGGCCGGGGCTCGAACTCAAGGTGATCGAGCTGCAGGACGATCCCGAGGATGGCGGGACGCTGTTGATGGGCCGGCTGGCGCAGGCGCTGTCCGAGGTGCCGCGCGACCGGGTGGCCGGGGCGATCCTGCTGTCGGACGGGCAGGTGCATGACGCCGCCCGCGCCCCCGACCTGCCGGCGCCGATGCAGCTGCTGCTGACCGGGCGTCGCGGCGACTGGGACCGCCGGCTGGTGGTCAAGAGCGCCCCGGCCTTTGCCATTCTGGGCGAACCGGTGCGCCTGGTCCTGCGGATCGAGGATCAGGGCGCGGTGCCGCCGGATGCCGGCGACACGGCGACGCTGAACATCGCGCTGGACGGGGGCGAAGCCCAGGCCTACCGGGTGCCGGTGGGCCAGGACGTGGAGTTTCCGCTGACCCTGGATCACGGCGGCATGAACGTGGTGCAGTTCCAGCTGCCCGCGGCGCCGGGCGAGCTGACCGACAGCAACAATTCGGCGGTGGTGCAGATCAACGGCGTGCGCGACCGGCTGCGGGTGCTGCTGGTCAGCGGCAAGCCGCATGCGGGGGGGCGCACCTGGCGCAACCTGCTGAAATCCGACAGCGCCGTGGATCTGGTGCATTTCACGATTTTGCGCCCGCCGGACAAGCAGGACAACGTGCCGGTGTCGGAACTGTCGCTGATCGCCTTTCCGACGCGCGAACTGTTCCTCGACAAGATCGACCAGTTCGACCTGATCATTTTCGACCGCTACGAACGGCGCGGCATCCTGCCGTCGCTCTACCTTGAAAACGTGGTGCGCTATGTGCGCGACGGCGGTGCGGTTCTGGTGGCCGCGGGGCCGGCGTTTGCCAGCGCCGACAGCCTGTATCGGTCGCCGCTGGGGGCCATTCTGCCGGCGGCCCCGACCTCGCGGGTGATTGAAGGCGGCTACAAGCCGCGGGTCACCGACCTTGGCGACCGGCACCCGGTGACCGAGGGGTTGGAAGCGCTGTCCGAGGCCGGCGCAACGCCCGATGGCAACCCCGGCTGGGGCCGCTGGTTCCGCCTGATCGAGCTGGACGCGCGGTCGGGCGAAACCGTGATGTCGGGGCAGGACGACAAGCCGTTGCTGGTGCTCGACCGGGTGGGCGAGGGGCGGGTGGCGCTGCTAGGGTCGGATCACGCCTGGCTCTGGTCGCGGGGCTTCGAGGGCGGCGGTCCGCAGGCCGAATTGCTGCGCCGTCTGGCCCACTGGATGATGAAGGAACCCGAACTGGAAGAAGAAGCCCTGCTGGCGACGGCCGAGGGGCAGACCATGACCGTCACCCGGCGCACCCTGGGCGAGGGGCCGCGCGAGTTGCAGATCACCGGCCCCGACGGCGCCCGCACGGTTCTGCCGATGGAGGAAGTTTCGCCGGGCCGTTTCCGCGTGGTCTGGGATGCGCCGGAAATCGGGCTCTATCGGCTCAGCCAGGGCGATCAGGAGGCGGTCGTCGCGCTCGGGCCCTCGGCGCCGCGCGAATTCGAGGAAACCATCGCCACCGGCGACAAGCTGGCGGCGGCGGTCAAGGCGACACGCGGCGGGGTGATGCGTCTCGAGGACGGTTTTCCGGACATCCGCCTGGTGCGCCAGGGCCGCGTGGCGGCGGGGCGCGGCTGGATCGGCCTGACCCCGCGCGGGGCCTATGTGACGCGCGATGTGACGGTGGTGTCGCTGGTGCCGGCCTGGCTGTTCCTGCTGCTGGCCGGGCTCTTGTCGCTGGCGGCCTGGCTGCGCGAGGGCCGGCGCTGAAGGGTCCGGGCGCGCGGGCAGGGGCAGGCGGCAGGGGCAGGGGAGCTGGCCATGCCGCCTGAACGTCTGTTTCAGCAGAATCCGGGCGCGGTAGCGCCGCCGCCGGCTTCAGTTCGTGAGGTTGACGCGGGTGGTGGAGCGGTTCCAGCCGTCAACCTTGCAATGCGCGCGCACCAGCACGAAAGCGGTCCCGGCGGGAATGGCCACGCCCGACAGCGAACGGGTAAACGGCTGTTCGCTGACATGCGGATGCACGAGTTCGCGATAGCCCAGCCGGCTGCCGTCGGGGGCAAGGACTTCCCAGCCGTCGGCGTAGTGATCCCAGCCGGTGTCGGGGTGGCGGATGGTGACCGAAAAGGTCCAGGCGCCGCCCAGGGAATCGCTGCGCACCGCCTCGATCACGGGGGGATCGGCGCGCAACGGAGCGGCGGCGAACTGGACAGCGGCAAACAGGGCGGCGATCGTTACGGACGTAGTTTTCTTCATGGGCCGGATGGTGGCACAAGCGGGAAGGTTTGTCGCGCCTCGAATCCGGTATTGTTGCTTGCCTTTTCGCGAAATTGGTTATA
>JAJRUE010000304.1 GCA_024277955.1 Alphaproteobacteria bacterium
CACCGTGTCGATTTCCACCGAGGACATGCGCTCCTTGATCGCGCGTTCCATGCGCAGCAGGCCGACGCGATACTGGTTTTCCATCAGCTCGCCCACCGAGCGCCCCCGGCGGTTGCCCAGGTGGTCGATGTCGTCGATGTCGCCCTTGCCGTCGCGCAGCTCCACCAGGCCCTTGACGCAGGCCACGATGTCTTCCTTGCGCAGGGTGCGCAGGGTGTCGGGCGCGTCCAGATCCAGGCGCATGTTCATCTTGACCCGGCCGACGGCGGACAGGTCGTAGCGCTCGGGGTCGAAGAACAGCGTGTCGAACAGCGCGCTGGCGGCGTCGACGGTGGGCGGCTCGCCCGGGCGCATGACGCGGTAGATGTCCATGAGCGCGGTTTCGCGGTTCATGTTCTTGTCCACCGCCATGGTGTTGCGGATGTAGGGGCCGACGTTCACACCGTCGATGTCGAGCACCGGGATATCGGTGATACCGGCGTCCAGCAGTTCCTTGAGCGTGCCGCCGGTCACG
The DNA here is from genome assembly GCA_024277955.1 of Alphaproteobacteria bacterium. Lineage (GTDB taxonomy): Bacteria > Pseudomonadota > Alphaproteobacteria > Rhodobacterales > Rhodobacteraceae > JAJRUE01. Next base: position 515 of record JAJRUE010000304.1, read on the forward strand.
GTGCCGTCCTTGTCGACTTCCCAGGTCAGCTCATCGCCGGCCTCGACGTAGATCGCGCCGGTTTCCTCGTTGATGATGTCCTTGGCGACGAAACGCCCGACGATCCTGTCGAACGGCAGCAGGATGTCTTTCACCTTGCCTTCGTCGATCAGCTTCTTGACCGCGCGCGGGGTGACCTTCTTGCCGGCTTCGGCGATGACTTCGCCGGTCTTGGCGTCGATCAGGTCAAACTCGGGGCGGGTGCCGCGGATGCGCTCGGGGAAGAACCTGGTCACCCAGCCCTTGTTCTTCTTCAGCTTGAACTGGACGGTGTCGTAATAGGCGTCCATGATCGCTTCCTGGTCCATGCCAAGCGCATAGAGAAGCGTCGTCACCGGCAGCTTGCGGCGGCGGTCGATACGGGCGAAAACGATGTCCTTGGCGTCAAACTCGAAGTCCAGCCAGGACCCGCGGTAAGGAATGATCCGGCAGGCAAACAGCAGCTTGCCCGAGCTGTGGGTCTTGCCCTTGTCGTGGTCGTAAAAGACGCCGGGCGAACGGTGCATCTGGGAAACGATGACCCGCTCGGTGCCGTTGACGACGAAGGTGCCGTTGGGGGTCATGAGCGGCATGTCCCCCATGAACACGTCCTGTTCCTTGATGTCCTTGACCGACTTGGCACCGGTATCTTCGTCCACATCGAACACGATCAGGCGCAGCGTCACCTTGAGCGGCGCGCCATAGGTCATGTCGCGCTGCTGGCATTCCTCGACATCGTATTTCGGCTTTTCCAGCTCGTATCTGGCGAATTCCAGAACCGCGGTTTCGTTGAAATCCTTGATCGGAAAGACCGACTGGAACACACCCTGGATGCCTTCGCCATCGGTGGGCTCGGGGCCTTCACCGGATTTGAGGAACAGGTCGTACGAGGATTTCTGAACCTCGATCAGGTTCGGCATTTCCAGGACTTCGCGGATCTTGCCGAAGTATTTGCGCAGACGTTTCTGGCCGATATAGGAGGAAGCCATGCGTGAGATCACCTTTCATTTTCGCAAGCGCACCAGCCGCCGGGGCCACGGCGATACGCCCTCGAAACAAGACATTTCCGGTCCATTCCCGCGCACCGTCCCACCGGCGCGCTCCCGATCCGAAAACCTCTCTTCAGGAACGGCCCCGGTTGGGGCCCCTCGTAAAGACAGGTTCGGCTGGGCACGAAAAATCGCGCCCAGCCTTGTAACTTTCGGGCCTTCGACAGGCCCGGGCCCTCAGGCCAGTTCGACCTCGGCGCCGGCTGCTTCCAGCTTGGCCTTGACCTCTTCGGCTTCCTCTTTCGAGACGCCTTCCTTGATCTTGCCGCCAGCTTCCACCAGATCCTTGGCTTCTTTCAGGCCAAGACCGGTCAGCGTGCGCACTTCCTTGATCACGTTGATCTTGGAGGCGCCGGCGTTCTTGAGGACGACGTCGAATTCGGTCTTTTCCTCTTCCGCGGCACCGCCGGCGTCGCCACCGGCAGCCATGACAACGGCGCCGCCAGCGGCGGGCTCGATGCCGTATTCATCCTTGAGGATGGTTTTCAGTTCCTGGGCTTCGAGAAGGGTCAGACCCACGATCTCTTCAGCAAGTTTTTTCAGATCAGCCATTTTACTTTTCCGTTCGTTTCGATGTGTTCCAACGTGTGTGCGGCGACGCCACCCACAGGCCGTTCAGTTGCTTTATGCAGCCGCCTTGTCCTCGATCGTGGACAAGATGGACGCGATGTTCGAAGCAGGGGCGCCAATGGCGCCGGCGATGTTCGAGCCAGGCGCGCCAATGCACGACGCGATCTGAGCAATGAGCTCATCGCGCGAGGGCATTTTCGCGACAGCTTTCACACCGTCCACGTCAAGTGCCGTTCCACCCATCGCCCCGCCCAGGATCACGAGCTTGTCGTTTTCCTTGGCATAGGCATCGACCACCTTGGCCGCAGCCACCGGGTCTTCGGAATAGGCGAGAACGGTCATCCCGGTCAGGAATTCACCGATCGAAGCGTTCGGGGTTCCCTCAAGGGCGATCTTGGCGAGCTTGTTCTTGGCAACGCGCACGGATCCGCCAGCTTCGCGCATTTGCGCGCGCAGATCCTGCATTTCGGCAACCGTGAGACCTGCGTAATGTGCTACCACAATCACGCCAGAGCTTTCAAAGATCTGGCCGAGTTCCTCGACCACTTTCTCTTTCTGGGCTCTATCCACAGTTTCACTCCAATTATGGGGGGGTGACCCCCCGGCTCTTCTTTTTGCCGGGCAAGTGCCCGACAATCGGGTCCTTACGGGTCCTTCGCAATATCGCCCCCGGGGATCTACCCGAGGAAGCATTGTTCTTTCCCCGTCTCAGGTCGGAATTATGGGTTGGGTTGCCCCGCGCCACCGGCCATCTTGGACGAATCACACAGGCCGCCGCGAATCCGCGACGACCTGAGCAGGCGCGTATTAGGGGGTTTGCGCGCAAATGTGAAGCGTTATTTTCGCGCTTCGGTCCGCACCCCCGATCGGGGGTGCGCCGGGCGGTGCGTTCAGGCGGTGCGTTCAGGCGGCCTGCTTTTCGAGCAGCAGAAAGGTCATCATCCCCACCGGCGGCCAGCGGCGCTGTTCAATCACCCGCAGGCTGCGTTCGCCAAGCACCCGGTCGATCTCGAAGTCCGAATGCCACCCCAGCACGTTTTCCAGCCGGGAGGCCAGCTTTTCGATCCGCGCCAGGAGGCCGCCGTCGCGGGCGAAATGGTTGGTGATCAGCACATGCCCGCCGGGCTTGCAGACCCGCGCCATTTCGGCGACCACGCGTTCGGGTTCGGGGACCACGCTGACCAGGTGCATCGCCACCACCATGTCGAAGTGATCATCGGGAAAGTCCAGGTCGCGCGCGTCCATCTGGTGCAGGTCCTCGACGTGGGACAGGTCTTTCTTGCGGACCTTTTCGCGGGCCTTGGCCAGCATTTCTTCGCTGTAGTCCACGCCGGTGACCTGCACATCGGGCGCGTAATGCGGTAGCGCCATGCCAGTGCCGACGCCGACCTCAAGCACCCGGCGCGCGCCGGTGCGGTTGACGTGCTGGACGGCGCGCTTGCGGCCGATATTGGTGACCGCGCCAAAGGTCTGGTCGTAAAACAGCGCCCAGCGGGCGTAAGATGTCTTGACCGCCTCGATTTCCATTGCCGCTATTTCCCCCTGTCGTGTTTTGTCGTTTTCTGGCCTGAGCCGGATGTATCTTCGCATCCGGTATCTTTTCGGTTTACGGTTTGGTGTCTGGTCCGGTTTTTTTCCGGCGGCTGTTTCCTGTGGGCCTGGGGCTTGGCGGTCCGCGGCGCCGGGGCCTGCGCAATCAGGTCCGGTGTCTTCAGATCCGCTTGCGGGGTTTCAACCGATGGGTCCGCCGGGCCGCCGCGCATCCGCGCCAGGTTGGCGATCACCAGCAGGATATAGGCCACCGTCAGCACCGCCAGCGTCACCCAGGCAAAGGTCAGCACCGCCGCGCCGACAAAGGCAAAACCGATGATAAAGAACTTGGCCCTGGGCCGCGCGATCCGGGCCTTCTTGAAGGACGGTGTCGGGATGCGGCTGATCAGCAGGAAGCCCACCAGCACCATGTTCAGCGCAATCAGCCAGCCCGGCAGGATCGGCGCTTCGGACACCGAGAACGAGATGAACATCGGCAGCATCACCAGCATCGCCCCGGCGGGCGCCGGCACGCCGACGAAATTGCCGCCCCGGCCCGAAGCGTCTTCGGACTTGGCGTCGACGTTGAAGCGCGCCAGGCGCAGCACGCAGGCGACCGAGTAGATCAGCACCGCGATCCAGCCTTCGCGCGGCATCTCCTGCAGCGCCCAGAAATACAGCACCAGCACCGGGGCCACGCCGAAATTCAGGAAATCGGCCAGCGAATCCAGTTCCGCCCCCAGCGCGCTGTCGCTTTTCAGCATCCGCGCCAGCCGCCCGTCGATCCCGTCCAGCACCGCCGCCAGCAGGATCAGTTGCACCGACAATTCGTAATTGCCGACAAAGCCGAACCGGATCGCGGTCAGCCCGGCGGCGATGGCGGTGATGGTCAGCAGGTTGGGCAGAAGCTGCACGATCGTCAGATCGGGGTCCGGTCTGTGACGCGGGGCGTTCATGGGTCAGTCCGTTCTGCCCTGCCGGGGCGGTTCTTTGCTGTTGAAATCGGCGATCACGGTTTCGCCGGCCACCATGGTCTGACCAAGGCAGACCAGCGGCTCGACCCCTTGGGGAAGGTAGACATCCAGGCGCGACCCGAAGCGGATCAGCCCAAAGCGTTCGCCGGTCTGCAGCCGGTCGCCCTGTTTGGTGAAACAGACGATGCGCCGGGCCACGAGGCCGGCGATCTGCACCACCGCCACCTGACGCCCGTCATCCATGCGGATGCACAGCGAATTGCGTTCGTTGTCGGTGCTGGCCTTGTCGAGGGACGCGTTGAAGAACTTGCCGGGGCGGTAGGCGATGGCCTGCACCTCGCCGCCCACCGGCGCGCGGTTCACGTGGCAGTTAAAGACGTTCATGAACACGCTGACGCGGGTCAGCGGTTCATCCGCCATGCCCAGTTCCGCCGGCGGCACCGCCGGTTCGATCAGCGAAATGATCCCGTCGGCGGGGCTGACGACCAGGCCTTCGCGGGTGGGGGTGGTGCGTTTCGGGTCGCGGAAAAAGTAGTAGACCCAGATGGTCAGCCCCAGCCCGATCCACCCGAGCGGCGCCCAGAGCCAGAACAGCACCGCGGCGATCGCGGCGAAAATGGCAAGAAAGCGGATGCCTTCGCGGTGCATCGGCTTGAGAAAGGTGCCGAGCATGGTCATGGGTGCAGGGTCATCGGTTGGGGCTTTCGTGCGGGTTCGCGCGCTTCTTAGCGGCCCGGCGCAGGGTTTTCAACGCGATAGGGCAACGCGGGCGCCAAGTGGCGCGGGGGCGCCGAGGCTGCCCGGTCAGATGAGCTGGCGGTAGACCTCGGTCGCCAGCGCGGTCAGCTGGTCGCGCGACAGCTTGCCGACGACGGCATAGCGCAGTCTCTGGTCCTGCCAGTAGATGCCGGAAATGCCGTTTTCGCGGTCGAACTGAAACGACGCCAGCGTGCCGGGCGAACCGCCGGTGGCATAGACGGTGATCCGCCGACCCGCGGCGTTTTCATACATGAACTGCGCCGCCGGGCCGGCATCGGCGGGCAGCAGCCGACCGCCGATCAGCTGGTAGCCCGACGCCGTCAGGTCCGGGGCGACGATGCGGGTGCCCAGGCGCTTGGACAGCCAGCCCACCAGGTGCGATTCGTCGGCGGCGGTGACTTCGACCGGGTGCAGCACCTCGGCGGTAAAGATCGCATGCGCATTGATCGCTTCGCGCACCAGGTTGACCGAAAGCGCGGTGGCGCGGCTTTCGAAACCGCCGCGCGCCAGCCAGCCGCCGGCCAGCCCGACCGCGACAAGCGCCAGCATCGCCGCCAGCCGCATGGCCTGCGGCCAGGGCGCACGCCGGGCCGGGCCGCGGGACGGCAGTGTCAGGGCCTGGGCGTGACGCTCGGCCTCGGACTGCGGAAACAGGGCGTCGATCGCGGCGTTCTGCCGGGTCCAGTCGGCCACCTGGGCGGCCTTGTCGGGATGCGCGTCCAGGTAGGCTTTGACCCGGCGGCGGTCCGCTTCCGACAGCAGCCCGTCGGCGTAGCCATGCAGCAGCTCTTCGCTGATCTGCGGTTTCGGGTCACGGGTCATGGCACACTCCTGATCGCGCGCAGGTCATGTTCCGACCGCCAATTGCGCAGCTTGGCGCGCGCCCGCGCAATCCGCGACATCAGCGTGCCGGGCGGGATGCCCAGCGCCCGGGCGGCCTCGGTGTAGTCCAGACCGCCCACCACCACCAGCAGCAGCGCTTCGCGCTGGTCGTCCGGCAGTCTTTCGAGCGCGCGCGCGGTGGCGGCCAGTTCCAGCCGGCTGTCATCGCCGCCGGTGCGGAGCGGATCGGCCAGGTTTTCGTCCAGCGGCACCATCCGGTGCCTCCGGTTGCGCGCATGGTGGTTGCGAAACAGGTTCAGCAGCATCTTCATCAGCCACGGCTTGAGCGGACGCGATGTCATCCACAGGGCCCGCTTGCGGATCGCCCGTTCGGCGCAGTCCTGCACCAGGTCGTCGGCCAGCTCCCGGTCGCGGGTCAGCGCGAAGGCATAGCGCCACAGGTCGGGCAGGCTGTCTTGCAACTGGTC
>JAJRUE010000305.1 GCA_024277955.1 Alphaproteobacteria bacterium
CGCAGCCCGTAGGCGACGTTTTCGAAGATCGACTTGGGAAACGGGTTGGGGCGCTGGAACACCATGCCCACCTGGGCGCGCAGCGAAACCACGTCCACTTCGGGGGCGTAGATGTCCTGGCCGCCGATGGTGATTTCCCCGCGCACCCGGCAGATGTCGATCAGGTCGTTCATCCGGTTGATGGACTTGAGAAAGGTGGTCTTGCCGCAGCCCGAAGGACCGATCAGCGAAGTCACCTTGCCCTGCTCGATGTCCAGCGTGATGCCGAACAGCGCCTGCTTGTCGCCGTAGAACACATCGACATCGCGCGCGCGCACCAGCGGGTTTTCCACACGCGCGGTGACCGGGGCGGGGGTGGCAGGAGTGGTGGCAGGAGAGTTCATGCGCGGATACCTCCAGGCGTGGCGGTTGCGGTGCAGGGCGAAGGGCAGCGCCCGGCCCGGGGTGGGCGTGAAGCGCCCGCCCATGGGGCGGGTCGGGCGCTGCCCGGCGTGCCGCCGGGCAAAACAGTCGGGACCGGGGTGCAGGGCGTTGCGGGCGCGCGGTGTTCCGGCGCGGCTTGCCACGGGCGGCTGGCGACGAAAGGCAAAGGGTAGCGCCCGGCCGCCGGGTGGGCGTGAAGCGCTCGCCCGAGCGGGGCGGTCGGGCGCTGCCCGGCGTGCCGCCGGGCGGTCCCGCAATGGCTATGTACGCGCTTTTCCAACCCTGAAATCCCCCTCAGAACCTGCGCCCGAACTTCACCCGCAGCACGATCGCCGCAAGGTTCATCACCACCAGAAAACCCACCAGCACGATGATCGCGGCCGAGGTTTTTTCCAGGAACGCCCGTTCGGGGCTGTCCGCCCACAGGAATATCTGCACCGGCAGCGCGGTCGCCGGTTCCAGGATGGAGCCGGGGATGTCGACGATGAAGGCCACCATGCCGATCATCAGCAGCGGCGCGGTTTCGCCCAGCGCGCGCGCCATGCCGACGATGGCGCCGGTCAGCATCCCCGGCAGCGCCAGCGGGGCGACGTGGTGAAAGACCGTCTGCACCCGCGTCGCGCCGATCCCCAGCGCCGCCTCGCGGATCATCGGCGGCACCGCGCGCAGCGCCGCGCGTGAGGCGATGATGATCGTGGGCAGCGTCATCAGCGCCAGCACCAGCCCGCCCACCAGCGGCGAAGACCGCGGCAGGCCGAACAGGTTCAGGAACACCGCCAGCCCCAGCAGCCCGAAGACGATCGAAGGCACCGCCGCCAGGTTGTTGATGTTGACCTCGATGAAATCCGACCAGCGGCCCTTGCGGGCGAATTCCTCCAGGTAGATCGCCCCCAGGATGCCCACCGGAAAGGACAGGGCTAAACATACCAGCAGCGTCATCGCGGTGCCGACAAAGGCGCTGGCGATCCCGGCCAGTTCCGGCTCGCGCGAATCGCCGTTCAGGAAAAAGCCGCGGTTGAACACCACCCGCAGGTCGCCATCGGCGCGCAGGCGCTCGAGCCAGCCCAGTGCCTTGTCCTTCAGCCGCCCCGGCGTGCCGTGCTTCACGAACAGGTCCACCTCGTCGGAGGCCGGCAGCCACAGCGTCAGCGCCCCGCCAGCCGCAGCCGGGTCGGCCGCCAGCGCCGCGCGCAGCACCGCTTCGCCGCCGTGGCTTACCAGCCCGTAGAGCTTGCGCTTGTCCTTGCGCTTTTTCACCTCCGGAAACCGTGTCTTGAGCGCGGTCTTGATCAGCTTGCCATAGTCCACCTCATTGGCGGCAAGCCCGTCGAGCGCCTCGGCGGGCAAGGCCACTGCGAGGCGCAGTTCGGTGGCGCGAAACGCCCCGACCCCCAGCCAGCCGATCGAGCCGAGCATCGCCACCAGGAACCCCAGCGCCAGCAGGATCGCGCCGCGCCCGTACCAGCGAAACCGCGCTTCGGCGGCGTGGCGGCGGCGCAGGGCGTGGCTCTGCGAGGTGAAGTCGGGCAGGGGGGGCGCCGCCCGGGCGACCTTGCCGGCCTCCCGGACGACGCCACCGCCCGCAGCCCCGGTGTGGGCCCCGGCGTGAGTGGCGTGAGTGGCCTTCGGCGCGGCTTCGGGCCGCGGGGCGGGGCGGGCGGTATCGGGCGACGGCTCAGTCATATTGTTCCTTGAAATGGCGCACGATCTTCTGGGCGATGACGTTGAGCGCCAGCGTCACCGCGAACAGCAGCATCCCCAGCGCGAAGGCCGAGAGCGTCTTGGCGCTGTCGAATTCCTGGTCGCCGGTCAGCAGCGCCACGATCTGCACGGTGATGGTGGTCACCGCCTCGAGCGGGTTGGCGGTCAGGTTGGCGGCCATGCCGGCGGCCATCACCACGATCATGGTTTCGCCGATCGCCGTCGAGGCGGCCAGCAGCAGGCTGCCGGCGATCCCCGGAATGGCGGCGGGCAGCACCACCTTGCGGATGGTTTCGGACTGGGTCGCGCCCATGCCGTAAGAGGCGTCGCGCAGCGATTGCGGCACCGAATTGATCACGTCGTCCGACAGCGACGAAATCAGCGGCACGATCATGATCCCCATCGCCAGCCCGGCGGCCAGCGCGCTTTCGGATGCCACCTCGAGCCCGGCGCCGGTGCCCACCATGCGGATCACCGGCGCGATCATCAGGGCCGCGAAAAAACCGTAGACCACCGTCGGGATCCCGGCGAGGATTTCCAGAACCGGCTTGATCAGCGCCCGGCTGCGCGGACGGGCGTATTCCGCCAGATAGACCGCGCTGGCCAGCCCCAGCGGCGTGGCCACGGCCATGGCGATGGCGCTGATCAGCAGCGTGCCGGTGATCAGCGGCACCGCCCCGAACGACCCCGAGCCCCCCACCTGATCGGCGCGGATCGCGGTCTGCGGGCTCCATTGCAGGCCAAACAGAAACTCGCTGACCGGCACGCGCGCGAAAAAGCGCACGGTTTCCACCGCCAGCGAAAACACGATGCCTATCGTGACCGCCACCGCCACCAGTGAGGAAGCCACCAGCACCGCGACCACCAGCCGTTCGCCGGTGCGTCTGCCGGTCCTGGTGCCGATCAGCTTGTCCATCTGCGCGCCCTTCCGGTCGGTTTCGCATGCAAGCGCCCGCCACAAGCGGCGGGCGCGAGCCTTGTCATTTTTGCGGCGGCGCCTATTGGGCGGCCTCCAGCTTGAGCGGCACCAGATTGCGGGCCACATCGGCGTATTTCGCCCGTTCCGCGTCGTTCATCGGGATCAGACCCTTGTCGGCCAGATAGCCCTCTTCGCCCCAGGCCTTGTCCGAGGTGAACTCGGCCAGGTATTGCTCGATCCCCGGCACCTTGCCGACGCGCGATTTCTTCACATAGAAGTAGAGCGAGCGCGACACCGGATAGCTGCCGTCCGAGATCAGCTCGAACTCAGGCGCGACGCCGTTGATCAGGCTGCCCTGGATGGTGTCGGCGTTCTGGTCGAGGAAGGAAAAGCCGAACACCCCGAAAGCATCCGGGTTGGCGGCCAGTTTCTGCACGATCAGGTTGTCGTTTTCGCCGGCTTCGATATAGGCGCCGTCTTCGCGGATCGTGTGGCAGAGCGCCTTATAGGCCTTCTTGTCCTGCTTTTTCATCGCCTTGACCCAGTCGAAGGTCTTGCAGCCGCCCTCCATCGCCAGTTCGGCGAAAGCGTCGCGGGTGCCCGAGGTCGGCGGCGGGCCCATCACCTCGATCTTGACGTTGGGCAGGTCCGGGTTGACCTCGGCCCAGGTCTTGTAGGGGTTGGGCTGGGTCTTGCCAGGGCCGGCGGGCACGTTCCTGGCCAGCGCCAGCCACAGGTCGCGCAGAGAAATGCTCATCTGCGGGGCTTCGGCCGAGTTGGCCAGCACGATGCCGTCATAGCCGATCTTGATCTCGACGATCTCGTCGATGCCGCCTGCGGCGCATTTCTTCACCTCGGACGGCTTGATGCGGCGCGAGGCGTTGGTGATGTCCGGGTCGTTGTCGCCGCTGCCGGCGCAAAACAGCTTGAGCCCGCCGCCCGAGCCGGTGCTTTCCACCACCGGGGTCTTGAAGCCGGAATTCTTGCCGAAACGCTCGGCCACGGTGGTGGCGAACGGGAAAACCGTGGACGAGCCGACGATGCGGATCTGTTCGCGGGCGATGGCGGGCACGGCGGCGCCGGCGGTCACGGCAGCGCCGATCAGCAGGGTTGCGATGAGTCTGGTTCTGAACATGCCTGTTGTCCTTCAAAGGCTGGTCGGCTGCCCCCCTGGCAACCGTCGGCGCCCCTATGATCCGAGTCGCATGATGCGGATATGACAGAGATGTAACAGTTCGGTGACAAATACCGGGGCAAATGCCGGCCCGGCGGCGGTTTGTCTGGCCGGCGTCGCATGAGTATTTTTGCAAAGAAGAAGGGGGGCGGGGGCGCGCGGCCCGGCGGTGCGGCGCCGGGCGCCGGGCGGATCAGGCCAGCGGCAGGGCGACCGAAAAGGTGGAGCCTGCGCCGGGCTGGCTTTCGATCATCAGCCGGCCGCGGTGGCGGGCGACGATATGCTTGACGATGGCCAGCCCCAGCCCGGTGCCGCCCAGCGCGCGCGACCGGCTGTCGTCGATGCGGTAAAACCGTTCGGTCAGCCGCACCCGGTGTTCGGGCGCGATGCCGGGGCCGTCGTCGCGCACCGAAACCACCAGCGCGGGGCCGTCGATGCCGGGCACGTCGCGCGGCGGGGGCAGGGTGATCTCGACCGTCTTGCCGCCGTAGCGCAGGGCGTTTTCGGCAAGGTTCAGGAAGACCTGCTGCAGCTGATCCTCGTCGCCCGGCAGGTCGTCGTGCGGGGCGTCGGTGCGCAGCGTCAGGGTCACCCCCGCCGCGCCGGCCTGTGTTTCCAGCATCGCCACCACCCGGCGCAGCAGCGGCGCCAGGCGCACCCGCCCGGCGGGGCGCAGGCGTTCTTCTTCCTCGACCCGCGACAGCGACAGCAGGTCGCCGATCAACCGGTTCATCCGCCCGGCTTCGCTTTCCATGATCTCAAGGAAACGGCTGCGGGCCTCGGGGTCGTCCCCGGCGCCGCTTTTCAGCGTCTCGATAAAGCCGCCAAGCGCGGTCAGGGGCGAGCGCAGTTCGTGGCTGACATTGGCGACAAAAGCGCTGCGCATCGCCTCGGCGCCGCGCCGTTCGGTGATGTCTTCGAAGCTGATCACCGCGCCGACGCCGGCGATTTCACCGGCGGGCGGCGCGCTGTGCACCCGGTAGCTGGCGTTCACCGGCCGGTTCAGCGTCAGCTCAAGCGTGGTTTCGCGCGCCTCGCCCAGTGTGGCTTCGATCGCGCGCAGACACTCAGGGTGGCGCACCGCCTGCACGAAATCGGCGCCGACCGGGGCGGCGGGGAACAGCGCCGCCGCCGCCCGGTTGCACCCGGCGACCCGCCGATCCGGGGCCAACAGGAACACCGCCAGCGGCAGCGGGTCGAGCGCTGCCAGCAGGTTGTCGATGGGTGTGGGCTGTTCCATTCCGCCCCCATAGCGTGCGAGCGCGCCAAAACCAAGCGCGCCTGTCTCTCAGACCGGCAGCGGGCGCTGTTCGCAGATCGTCTCCATCGCGAAATAGGAGGTGACCGAATCAAGTTCGACGCGCGCGATCAGCCGCTGATACACCCCGTCATAGCTTTCCATGTCGCGGGTGACGACCTTGAGAAGATAATC
>JAJRUE010000306.1 GCA_024277955.1 Alphaproteobacteria bacterium
GATCACCGGCAGGCCGGATTTGGCGGTAAAGCCCGCCCCCAGCGCGCCGCCCTTTTCGCGCTTGAGGAACTGCAGCCCCTCGCTGTCGGACGGGTTCGGCGCCGTGGCCGGGATGCCGCCCCAGGTGGCGCAGTCGCCGATCGCGACCACGAAATCCGCCGCCGCCGAAAGTTCCTTCACCCAGTCCTTCATCGGCCGGCCGCAGAAGCGGTTCCATTCGCCGGTGCCGTCTGGTGCGTTGATCACCGTGCCCTCGAACACGAAGATGTCGAGCTTGATCTCGCCCGAGATGCATTTTTCGACGATGTCCTTCACCTGGTCGCCCAGTTCCAGCCCCAGGGACGGTTGCCACAGAACATTGATGCCGAAATCCGTGACCAGGTCGCAGGCGCTCGGTTCCTCGGCATTCAGGAAGGACATGGTGTTGCCCGAGCAAGCCCCCCCCTGAAGCCACAATAGATTTGCCATGTTTCATTTCCTCCCGTGAATTGTTTCCCGGACCCTGCAAGAGACAACGCCTCGCGGCGGCCCGTCAGCGGCCATCTGGATAGCGGCCATCTGGATGTTTCCTGGAAAACCTGTTCGCGCAGTTCCCGGGAACATGATCCGCGATACCGGATCATCCGGCCAATCAAGTTTTGCCCTCCGGGCCGGAAATTCCTGCAACAATGTGCAAACTGAAAATCAAGTTTACACCCCGATCGGCAACAAGGCTTGCAAACCGTGGCCCGGACACTTAGCCGCGGCGGCCACAGACCGGGCATTCGCATTCCAGAAAGTAGGAATACCAGATGCCCTTGCAGTTGGAGCACCAATGCCCCTTGGCCCCACGCCCGGATCTTTCTGCCTTGGCAGACATTTCGGTCAGCCCGAGGTTGCGGGGGGCTTCCCTTGTCCTGGAAAGGCCCGAGCGCGAGAACGGGAATGGCACCAGCTTTTTTTCGTCGCCCGGCTCAGACATGGCCCGCATCCCGGCGCAGCCCGTAGCGCTTGATCTTGTTGGCCAGCCCGACCCGAGACAGGCCGAGCTTTTCGGCCACCCGGCTCTGGTTCCAGTGATGTTCGCTCAGCTCGCGGGCCAGGATCGTCTTTTCAAGGTTCTCGACCTTGTCCTTGAGCGTCGCGCCCTGCGGGAACCATGCCTCGCCCCCCTTGTCGGCCGCCGGCGCCTGGCGGATCTTTTCCGACAGGTGGCGCAGCGCGATATAGCCGCCCTGTTCGGCCACCGCGACCATGCGCTGCACCTCGGTTTCCAGTTCGCGCACATTGCCGGGAAACGGGTAGTTTTCCAGTTGCTTCAGCACATCCGAGGTGACTCCCAGAACCCGCCGCCCGACCACGCCGGCGTATTTCTCGACGAAGAACTGGGTGAGCACGGGGATGTCCTCGGGCCGGTCGGTCAGCGGCGGGATTTCCAGCAGGAAGCCGCGCAGCCGATAGTAGAGATCGCGGCGGAACCGCCCCTGTTCCACCAGTTTTTCGAGCGACTTGTTGGACGCCGAAATGATGCGCACGTCGCTGTGCAGCACCTTGTCCGAGCCCAGCGGCTTGACTTCGCCCTCCTGCAGGAAGCGCAGCAGCGCGACCTGGAACTGGGGCGAGATTTCCGACACCTCGTCGAGGAACACGGTGCCCCCGTCGGCGGCCCGGAACAGCCCCAGCCGGTCGGCGATGGCCCCGGGAAAACCGCCGCGCACATGGCCGAACAGTTCCGAATGCAGCGCGTCATCGGCCAGGCCGCCGCAGTTCTGGCTGTGCATGGGCGAATTCATCCGGGGCGAATTGAAATGGATCGCGCGCGCCAGCAGTTCCTTGCCGGTGCCGGTGGCGCCCTGAATCAGCACCGGCATGTTGGTGCGCGCGGCGATCTTTGCCTCGGCCACCAGTTCCGCCATCCTGGGGCTGGCATAAACCATGCGTTCGAACTGCGAAATGCCGCCCGACACCGACCCCCCCGGGTCGCGTTCGAAGATGTCGTCGTCCAGCGACAGTTTCAGTTCGCGGCTGAGGATGCGGTGCCTGCGCGCCAGTTCGGTGTGCTCCAGCGCCCGCTTGACCACGATGCGTACCTGTTCGGCGTCAAAGGGCTTGATCAGATACATGAAGGACGCGGTGCGTTCGAACATGGCGAGACCTTCGTCCATCGCATCGCGCTCGAAGGCGATGATGCGCGCGCAGGACGCATGCGCCAGGCGCGAGCGGATCAGGGCGTTTTCCTTTTCCGAAACACTGGAGGAGAGGTCGCACAGGATCAGGTTCACGTCGATCTCGTCCAGCCGGCGCAGGGCGCATTGATCATTTTCGCAGAAGATGACCCGGAACCCCTCGACCTCGCTCAGAGCCTGAGAGGCGGCCTGGACAACTTCCGAGTCGTCGGATTTTACCAGAATGGTCTGGATATTGCTCATCTTGTACTCAATTTTCGGGGGGGTGATCCACCTGCCGTGGCCCCAAATCTGCCAACCTAATTTGCATTTTGTCAACACGGCTTTCAAGATGCTTGTGCATTTTCCGTCCTGTATGGCATTTTTCGGCATTGACGCTATGGATGTTGGTATCCGGCTCAAAAGAAATGTGCGACATCTGTGTTGCGCGAAAGGTCGCGCACAGGAAGCCGGGGGCCAGCATGCAGGCTTGCGGGCGTCTGCGGCGCCGGCGACAACGCCATGCCGGCCGAGGGCGCGGTCCCCATCACGGCGGCATATTGCGCGTGCTCGGGGCCGATGAAACTGCGCAAACGGCTTGATCTGGCCCGCGATGCGGAAAAGGTGGCGGGATCCGTGCCGGGGTTGATTGTGGAGAAGTGGGTGGGTCAGGCGTGAATCACACTTGGGGAATTTCGGCATTGTGGACAATCGTCCTTCATTGGCATATATTGCCAATGAAGCGAAAGGATACCCCATGGCCACACGAAACGTCGTTCTGACCGATGCCCAATCCAGCCTGGTCGACCACCTGGTCGAGACCGGCCGCTACCAGAATGCCAGCGAGGCGTTACGCGCCGGTCTGCGCCTTCTGGAGCGCGAGGAAAATGAAATCAAGGCCCTACGTAACCAGCTCTCGGCCGGATTGGCGCAGGTCAAGGCTGGTGATCTGGCCGAAGGGAGCGGCGAGGATGCCATTCGCCGCGTCTTTGCCTCGGCGCGAGGCAAGGCCTGATGCCCAAATCCTGGCGGTTGACCCGTCAGGCCGAGGCGTCCCTTCTCGATATCGCCCTCTGGACGATCGAAACCTTCGGGCCACGTCAGGCGCAGGCTTATGAGGAAGACCTGATCGCGCGCTGTTCCGGCATTGCGTCGGGCGATGTTACGTCGCAAAGCTGTCGGGCGATCATCGATCCCGATTTGAAAGAGGATCTGCGCTTTGCCCGTTCCGGTCAGCATTTTATCGTGTTTGTCGAGGATGAGGCCAGCGTAATCATCGTGGATTTTCTGCACAGTCGGAGTGATCTGCCGGTAAAGCTGGCAAGCCTTGCCAAACAACAGCCAGAACAGAACCATTGAGGTAAGCCGACATTTGGTCGGCAAGCAAACCCATGCCCACACCCCGAGAAACCATCCTGCAAGCGCTGCATGTTGTGCTGCAACGCGGGGAAAATCATGCAGCCCTTCATCGCCTCCATTCTTGCCACGGCCCTTCTGACCACCGCCCTGCCGGCGCTGGCGGGGCCGTTGGAGGACGGCAACGCCGCCTATGAGAGCGGCAATTTCGAGCAGGCCGCGAAACTCTGGGAACAGGCCGCGGAACATCCCGCAGTTCAAGCTGCTGATCGTCGGCAATCACAGGCCGTCCATCCGTAATGTTGACGATGCGTCCGAGACCCTGAAGCCTTCACGTCGACCATGGCCCTGTTTCGTGACTGGCAGGCTTGGGCACGATCTCGCGGCATTCGGTCAGGATCCGTGAAGAGATTCTCGCTGGGCATCGCGGGCCTTGGGTTCGAACAATTCAACACGGGGCGCCAGAGAGGCTACCTCGGGCTTTCGATCGGTTCGCATGAGCCCGTTTGCCGTACAGAAGAAACTGGTGGCTAGGTGATTTGGGCCTCTGGACACCCGTTGTGGTTGACCTTCTCGCTGCCATTGCCGTGATTATGAAGCAGGGTCCCCGCGGGCGCAGGTCAGAGCGGCGCCCGGCGCGCCTTGCGGACGCGGGCCGCGGGGGCAAGTCGGAATCTGCGCCGGCGACGGCTGTGCCTCGAAATAAACCCCATTTTGGAAAATCCATTTCGCCCTGCGAAAAATACCAAATCATTGTTATCGCAAGAAAGATTTGCGCAACTCCGCAGGCGGAAAAATTTTTCGAAAAAATTGTGCGATTGGTCTGCACACTTTACCAATTATCGGAACAGCCATTGCCGGTGGCATGAAACCACTTGGCCAGCCACAGGCAATGGGGATCGCGCTTTGGCCGGAAAAATGGCCGGGCGCCAGGACAAACAAGGGCAAGCGGCCTGGATGGGGATGCCCCGCCGGGCCACCGCGACACGGGGAGATGCCGTCGCTTGACACAGAGGGGCCGATCAGCCGATCATTGTAACATTCTAGTGATGGCGAAAAACGTGACCGACTGCAGGGCAAGCCGGACCATGACCCTGAGTATTCGTCGCCCGCAGACAACATGCGTGGCACATCGGCGCTGACCGTTCTTCAGCTCAAAGGGAGGAGACCACTATGAACAAGATACTGAACCGCAGAAGGTTCCTGAGAGGGACCGCACTGGCCACGACGGCGGCGGCAACCAGCCTTGCCGCACCGGCGCTGGCGCAATCGAAACCGATCGTGATGAAGATGCAGGCGGCCTGGGGCGGCGGCATCTTCCTGGAAAACGCGCAATCCTACGTCAAGCGCGTCAACGACATGGCCGGCGGGGCGCTCAAGATCGACCTGCTGCCGGTCAACTCGGTGGTCAAGACCAGCCAGATGCAGGACGCGGTGCACCGCGGCGTGCTGGACGCGGCGCATTACGTGCCCGCCTACTGGTATTCCAAGTCCAAGACCGCCTCGCTCTTTGGCACCGGCCCCTGCTTTGGCTGGTCCTCGCAAGAGGTGCTGGGCTGGGTCAACTACGGCGGCGGCCAGGAGCTGTTTGACGAGTTGATGGCCAATCTCGGCCTGAACGTCGTGTCCTTCTTCAACTCGCCGATGCCGGCGCAGCCCTTGGGCTGGTTCAAGAACGAGATCACCGACGCCGCCCAGATGAAGGGGCTCAAGTATCGCACCGTCGGCCTGGCCGCGGACGTGATGCTGGAAATGGGGCTTTCGGTGGTGCAGCTGCCCGGCGGCGAGATCCAGCCGGCGATGAAATCCGGCCTGATCGACGCGGCCGAGTTCAACAACCCGACCTCGGACCGCGACTTTGGCATGCAGGACGTGGCCAAGCACTACATGCTGGCGTCCTTCCACCAGAGCCAGGAGTTCTTCGAGGTGACCTTCAACAAGAAGAAGTTCAACAAGCTGCCCGATGAGCTCAAGTCGATCATCAAGTATGCGTCCGAGGCCGAGAACTCGAACTTCTACTGGAACAACACCAAGCGCTATTCGGAAGACCTGGTGAAGTTGCAGGAAGAAAGCGGCGTCAACGTGCACCGCACGCCCGACAGCGTGATGGCCGAACAGCTGAAGGCCTGGGACAAGGTTGTCGACCGCATCGCCAGCGAAGACCCGTTCTTCGCCAAGGTGATCGAAAGCCAGAAGGCCTATGCCAAAGAGGTGATGAACTATCTGAACCTCAACCAGCCCGACTACAAGCTGGCCTACAAGCACTACTTCGGCTGAGCCCGAACGCGACGTGACGCAAGGATTTCCGGGGGCTGCGTGGCGGCCCCCGGAGCAACGAAAATACACAGGTGGGAACGGCCGTGAACAGGTTCATCTACACGATCGAGGGTCTGAGTGTCTGGGTGGGGCGCGCCTTTGGCTGGTGCATCCTGATCCTGACGCTTTCGGTATCCTACGAAGTCTTCGTGCGCTACGTGCTGAATTCGCCCACGGTCTGGGCGTTTGACATGATGGTGCAGATGTATGGCGCGCTGTTCCTGATGGCAGGGCCTTACGCGCTGGCGCAGGACAGCCACGTGCGCGGCGACGTGCTGTACCGGCTGTTTTCGGTGCGCTGGCAGGCGCGGCTGGATTTCTTCCTGTATCTGATCTTCTTCTTTCCCGGCATGCTGGCGCTGTTCTGGTTCGGCTGGGAAATCGCCGCCGACAGCTGGCGCTACAAGGAAGTCAGCTGGAACAGCCCCGCGCGCATCCAGGTCTACTACTTCAAGACGCTGATCCCGTTGGCCGGTTTCCTGCTGATCCTGCAGGGGTTTGCCGAACTGGCGCGCTGCTGGATCGCGATCAGGACCGGCAAGTGGCCGGACCGGCTGGACGACGTGAAAGAAACCGAGGACCTGTTGATGGACATCCAGGAACACGACCTCGAAATCCAAAAGCAAACGCAGCCCTGATCCCTGAACGGGACGGGATATTCGGGACAGTGAGACACTCATGACAGACCCTCAAGTTGCCATTCTCATGCTCACCCTGTTCATCGGGCTGGTGCTGCTTGGCTTTCCGATCGCCTTCACGCTGCTCGCGATGGGCGTGGGCTTTGGCTACTACGCCTACTGGCACTCGCCCGAGAGCATCTCGGAGATCTTCGACAACAACATCTTCTACCTGCTGAACCAGAACACCTATTCGGTGATGGAAAACGATACCCTGGTGGCGATCCCGCTGTTCCTGTTCATGGGATATGTGGTGGAGCGCGCCAATATCGTGAACCGGCTGTTCTATTCGCTGCAGATGGCGGCACGCAACCTGCCCGGCTCGATGGCGATCGCGGCGCTGATCACCTGCGCGGTGTTCTCGACGGCCTCGGGCATCGTTGGCGCGGTGGTGACGCTGATGGGGCTGCTGGCCTTTCCGGCGATGGCCACCGCCGGTTATGACAAGAAATTCGCGGCCGGGGTGATCTGCGCCGGCGGCACGCTGGGCATCCTGATCCCGCCGTCGATCATGCTGATCGTCTACGCGGCCATCGCCGAACTTTCGCCGCTGCGCCTTTACGCCGCCGCCATGTTCCCCGGCATGATGCTGGCCGGGCTCTATATCGCCTATGTGATCATCCGCGTCTATTTCAACCCGGCGATCGCGCCCAAGCCGCGCGCCGAAGACGTGCCGCCGCCGAAAAAGATCTACCTCGACCTGCTGATTTCCTTCGTGCCGCTGACGGCGCTGATCATGCTGGTGCTCGGCTCGATCCTGGGCGGGCTGGCGACCCCGGCCGAAGCCGCCGCCATGGGCGCCATGGGCGGGCTGGTGCTGGCGGCGATCTACCGGTCGCTCAGCTGGAAAAAGGTCAAGGAAAGCGTGTTCCTGACCGCCAAGGCCACGGCGATGGTCTGCTGGCTGTTCGTCGGCTCGTGGACCTTTGCGTCGGTGTTTTCGTATCTGGGCGGTCACGACGTGATCAAGGACTGGGTGCTGGCGATGGACCTGAAGCCCTGGCAGTTCCTGGTGATCGCGCAGCTGATCATCTTCTTCCTGGGCTGGCCGCTGGAATGGTCGGAAATCCTGGTGATCTTCGTGCCGATCTTTCTGCCGATGCTCGATATCTTCGGGGTCAACCCGTATTTCTTCGCCATGCTGATCGCGCTGAACCTGCAGACCTCGTTCCTGACGCCGCCCATGGCCATGTCGGCCTATTACCTGAAGGGGGTGTTGAAGAAGGAAATCGAGCTGATGGACATTTTCCGCGGGATCATGCCCTATCTTGGCATCGTGCTGCTGTCGATGGTGCTGCTCTACCAGTTCCCCGGCATCGCGCTGTGGCTGCCTGACTACCTGTTCGGAGAATACATCCAGTGATGCATCCGCGCGCCCATACGCCCCCCAACGCGCTCAGCGCGCGCGAGGCGATGCGGCTGATGAAAAAGGGCCTGCTGAGCTCCGAGGAACTGGTCGCCGCCTGCCTGGCGCGGATCGACGAAACCGAAGCCCAGATCGGCGCCTGGGCGCAGCTGGACCGCGACGCGGCGCTGGCGCAGGCGCGCGAAGCCGACCGCATCCGCAAGGCCGGCCGCCCGGTGGGGGCGCTGCACGGGGTGCCGGTGGGGCTCAAGGACATCATCGACACCCGCGACCTGCCCACCGAATGCGCCAGCCCGGTGCTGGCCGGCCGCCAGCCCGAGGCGGACGCGGCGCTGGTGGACCGGCTGCGCGAGGCGGGCGCGGTGATCATGGGCAAGACGGTGACCACCGAGTTCGCCTTCATGAACCCGGCGCCGACGCGCAACCCGCACGACCCCCCACGCAGCCCCGGCGGGTCGTCTTCGGGATCGGCCGCGGCGGTGGCTGCCTGGCATGTGCCCCTGGCCGTGGGCACCCAGACCAACGGTTCGGTGATCCGCCCGGCCTCGTTTTGCGGCACTTTCGGCTTCAAGCCGACGCGCGGCGTGATCTCGCGGCGCGGCGTGTGGGAAATGTCGGCGTCGCTGGACCAGGTGGGAGTGTTCGCGCGCGAGTTGCAGGATGCGGCGCTGCTGGCCGATGTTCTGGCCGGCTATGACCCGGCCGATGCCGCGTCCTACCCGCGGCCGCGCCCGAAGATGCTCAAGGGCAGCCGGGCCGATGTCCCGGTGGAACCGAATTTCGCCTGGCTCGACATGCCCTGGCACGACCGCCTGTCGGACGACGTGCGCGCCGGCCACGAAGAGCTGATCGACGCGCTCGGCGACAAGATCGACCGTTTCCCGCCGCATGAAAAGCTGGTGGCGCTGGTGGGCGTGCACGCAACGATCCAGGACTATGAAATCTGGCGCCGCCACGAAAAGCTGTTCGTCGATAACTGGGGCCAGCTGTCGGCGCGTCTGCGCGAAACCCTGGAACGGGCCAAGACCATCCCCGACGACGCCTACGAAGAGGCGCTGCAGGTCAAGGCCAGCGCCGAAGCGTTTTTTCGCGATTTCTTCAATGACTACGACGCGATTCTTGTCCCCTCGGCCGCCGGCGAAGCGCCGCCGCTGGAGGCGGGCACCACGGGCGACCCGGTCTTTTGCACGCTCTGGTCGCTTTGCGGTCTGCCGTCGATGTCGCTGCCGCTGCTGGTCGGCGAAAACGGCCTGCCGGTCGGGGTGCAGCTGATCGGCGGCGCCGAGGAAGACGACCGGCTGATGCGCACCGCGAACTGGCTGCTGGACACCTTGCAATGACCCGTTCGCACAGAAAACACGAAGGAGTGGACCCATGCTGGACAGACTGACCACGATCATCGTCGCGGCGATTGCCACTTTCCTGGTCGTCGGTTTCATTACCGGCCTCGCCTGGAGCATTTCGGTCGGTTTCGCGGGGTTCTGGGGCGGGTTGCCGTTCTGGGTGATCGCGGTGTCGGTGCTGGCGATGGCGCTCTACGATTTCTGGGAAGAGACCATTCGCAAGGACAAGAAAAGCGACAAGACCGGCGGCAAGAAATCCTAGGTCGCGGCGGATGGCTGGCAAACCGGCATTGTGGATCACCCGGCGTTTGTCGGACGCGACGCTCGCGCGGGCCGCGCGCGACTACGAGGTGACGATCAACCACGAGGACCGCACCTGGTCCGGCGATGAAATCGTGGCGCGCAGCGCCGATTTCGATGCGATCATGCCGTGCCATTCGGAAATCTTCGACGCCGATGTGGCGGCGCGCCTGTCCGAGCACGTCAAGATCATCGCCAACCATTCGGTCGGGGTGGATCACTGCGACCTGCCGGCGCTCAAGGCGCGCGGCATCACCGTCACCAACACGCCGGACGTGCTGTCGGACGCCACCGCCGAACTGGCGCTGCTGCTGATGCTGGGCGCGGCGCGGCGCGCGGTGGAAGGCGATCGCCTGGTGCGCGAAGGCCGCTGGGACAGCTGGTCGCCGGCCTTCATGGTGGGCAAGCAGGTCAGCGGCGCGCGGCTGGGCATCGTCGGCATGGGCCGGGTCGGTCAGGCGATGGCGCGCAACGCCCGCGGCCTGGGGATGGAGCTGCATTACCACAACCGCACCCGCCTGCCCGAAGACCGCGAACACGGGGCGATCTGGCACGAAAGCCTGGACAGCCTGCTTGCGGTTTCGGATTTCCTGTCGCTCCACTGCCCGGCTACCCCAGAGACCGCCGGGCTGATGAACGCAGAGCGCCTGACCAGGCTGCCCGCGGGCGCGGTTCTGGTCAACACGGCACGCGGCGCGTTGGTGGACGAAGCGGCGCTGCTGGAGGCGATCCGTTCGGGCCATCTGGCGGCGGCGGGGCTGGACTGTTTCGCCCATGAACCAGGCGGCAACCCGGCATTTGCGGCGCATGAAAACATCTTCATGCTGCCCCATATCGGCAGCGCCACGCGGCGCACCCGCGACGCGATGGGCGCGCGCGCGCTGGACAATCTGGATGCGTTTTTCGCCGGCAAGCGGCCGCGAGACCAGATGTAGGGCCGGGCCGCATTCGCCCTGCGGCCCAGGCGCTGCTCCGGGGTGCGACGGCTTGTCGCATCCCGAGTTTGTTATTATTCTATAACTAATGCGTGTCGCACCCGACAGGGGTCTCTGCCGCTCGAAACCGGGGGCATGCGGGCGCATGCCCAGGCCGCTGCGCCTGTTGACGGCCGGCCTCTGCGGCCCCCTGTCCGAAACCGGAGCCTGCCATGAAAACTGCCCTTCGTCTGTTGCTGATCACCGTGCCGCTTGCGGCTCTGGGGGCGGCCTTTCTGGCCTATGTCATCACCAACCGTCCCGAACCGGTGCGCATCGACATCGCCGAGCTCGCCACACCGGTGCGGGTGATCCAGACGGTGCCGGCAGACCTGCCGGTGCGGGTGACGGCCTACGGTCTGGTGCGCCCGACCCGCGTGCTGGAAGCCATTGCTCAGGTCGGCGGCACCGCCGAATGGGTCGACCCGGCGCTGAAAAGCGGGGCGATCCTGCCCGCCGGGCGGGTTTTCCTGCGGCTGTCGCAGTCTGACTATGCGCTGGCCGTCGCCCAGGCCCAGGCCAATATCCGCGCGACCAGGGCCAAGCTGGCCGAACTGAACGTGTCCGAGCAGAACCAGACCGCGTCGCTGGACCTGGAGCGCATGCTGCTGGACATCCGCAAGGCCGACCAGGAACGCACCGCCAAGCTCGTTGAACGCGGCGCCGCCAGCACCACCGCGCTGGACCAGGCGCGCGCCGCCTGGCTGGCGCAGCGCCAGAAGGTGCTGAACCTGGAAAACGGTCTGGCGCTCTTGCCGACCCAGCGCCAGGTGCTGATCGAACAGATCGCGGTCTATGAAACCACGCTCAAGACCGCCCGGCTGAACCTTGAGCGGACCGACCTTTCGCTGCCGTTCACCGGGCGCGTCGCCAGGGTCGCGGTCGAGACCGGCCAGTTCGTGCGGCAGGGCCAGGTGGTCGCGGTGTTCGACGGCATCGGCTCGGCCGAGGTGGAGGCCCGGGTTTCGCTGTCGGAAATGGCGGCGCTGACCCGACCGGCGGCCGATGGTGCCGCGCGCGATGCGGCGGCGCAGCCGCGGGGCGACGACCAGGCCCGGACACAGGCCGATGCCGCCGCCCATGGCGACCTGCTGGACCCGCTGCTGCTTGAACGCCGCCTGAAAGACCTTGGCCTGCGGGCCGAACTGCGGTTGAATGTCGGCGGCCAGGTGCTGCGCTGGCCGGGCCGGGTCGACCGTCTGAGCGATGCGATCGACCAGAAGACCGGCACGCTGGGCATGATCGTGCGCGTCGACGACGCCTATTCGTCCGCGGCCCCCGGCGCCAAGCCGCCCCTGACCAAGGGCATGTTCGTCGAGGTCGCCCTGACCGGGCCCGAAAACCGCGGCATCATCGTGCCGCGCAGCGCCTTGCGCGATGGCAAGGTGATGGTCGCCGACGATGAAGACCGGCTGCGCCTGGTGCCGGTGCGCGCGGCGCGCCTGCAAGATGACGTGGCGCTGATCGCGGCCGGGCTGGAACCCGGCGTGCGGGTGGTTGTCAGCGATCTGTCGCCCAGGGTGCCGGGCCAGCTGCTGACCCCGATGCGCGACGAAGACCTGGAAGCGCGGCTGGCGGCGCAGGCCGCCGCCGGCCAGCCGGAGCGCGCCAAATGATCCGCTATTTCGCCGAACACAGGACGGCGTCCAACCTGTTGATGGCCCTGTTCCTGATCACCGGGTTTCTGGCGGCCCCGTCGCTGCTGCGCGAGACCTTTCCAAAGGCCGATCCCAACGAAGTCGAGGTCAGCGTAGTCTACCCCGGCGCCCGGCCCGAAGATGTCGAAAGCGCCATTTGCGAACGTATCGAAAGCGCGCTGGATGCGGTGACCGACATTCAGCGCCAGTCCTGCGAAGCGCGCGAAGGTCTGGCGCGGGCGGTGGTGAAAATGCGCGAGGGCGCCAATTTTCAGAGCTTCAGCGCCGATGTCAGCGCCGAGATCGAAGCCATCGACGATTTCCCCGACCGGGCCGAAGCACCCCGCACCCGGGCGCTCGGGCTGACCGAATTCGTCGCTTCGGTGGCGCTGACCGGCCCCGAATCGCGCCAGGATCTGCAGCAGATGGCCGACGATCTGCGCACCCGGATGCTGCGTTTCGGCGGAATCCCGCGGGTCGAGATCCGCGGGTTCGCCACCTCGGAGCTGCGCGTCGGGCTGCGCGACGAAGCGCTGCGCCGCTACGGGCTGTCGGTGTCGGACGTGGCGCGCGCGATCGAGGCGGCCAGCATTGACCTGCCGGCGGGCAGTATCGAGGCGCGCGACGAAACCATGCTGATCCGCGTGGCCGAAGAACGCCGCACCCACGACCGGCTGGCCGACCTGGTGCTGATTTCCACCCCCGAGGGCGGGCGCGTCCGGCTGGGCGAGATCGCGACCATCACCAGGGGGTTCGTGCACGACAACGACCGCATCATCTTTGACGGTCGCCCGGCGGCCATTCTCGATGTGACCAAGACCCGGGCCGAGGACAGTCTGGACGTGATCGACGCGCTCAAGGATTTCGTCGCCCGGGAACGCGCCCGGCTGCCGGCGGACGTGACGCTGGAAATCACTTCGGACGGAGCTTCGGTGGTGCGTGACCGGCTGAAGCTGGTGGTGGTGAACGGCGTGCAGGGGCTGGGGCTGGTGTTCCTGGTTCTGTGGCTGTTTTTCGGGCTCAGGTTTTCCTTTTGGGTGGCGATGGGCCTGCCGGTGTCGCTGGCGGGCGGCATCGCGCTGATGGCGCTGGCGGGCTATTCGCTGAACCTGATGACCACGCTTGGCCTGCTGATCGTCATCGGCCTGCTGATGGACGACGCCATCGTGATCGCCGAAAACATCGCCCGCAAGCGCGAACAGGGGCTTGCCCCCGCCGAAGCCGCGATCCAGGGCGCGGGCCAGGTGTTTTCCAACGTGCTGGCGTCGTTTCTGACCACGGCGATGATCTTCGGGTCGCTGGCGTTCCTGGCCGGCGATCTGGGCGTGGTTCTCAGGGTGGTGCCGGTGGTGATGCTGTTCGTGCTGTCGGTGTCGCTGATCGAAGCCTTCCTGATCCTGCCGCGCCACCTTTTGCACAGCCTCGAAACGCCGCGCCGCGAAGGCGGTGTGCGCCACCGGGTCGAGCAGTCCATGGACTTCGTGCGCGAACGCCTGGTCGGCCCGCTGGTCGATCTGGGCATCCGCTGGCGCTACGTGGTCAGCGGGCTGACGCTGGCGGCGCTGCTGGTTTCGGCGGCGATGCTGGCGGGCGGCTGGCTGAAGTTCACCGCCTTTCCGGAACTGGACGGCGACACCGTGGTGGCGCGCGTGCTGCTGCCCCAGGGCACACCGGCGTCGCGCACCGAAGAGGTGATCGACCGGCTGGTCGCGGGGCTTTGGCAGGTCAACGACGACATGGCCCCCAGCCAGCCCGGCGGCGCCGACCTGGTGCGCCATGTGACGGTGTTTTACGGCGTCAACCGCGATGCGTTCGAAAGCGGCGCCCATGTGGCGACGATCAGCGCCGACCTGCTGCCGTCGGCCGAACGCAGCCTGCGCCCGGACGAAGTGATGGCCCGCTGGCGCGCCGCCGTCGGGCCTCTGGCCGACGTGATCGCGCTCAAGTTCGACGAGCCAACCATCGGCCCGGCGGGGATCGACATCGACATGCGGCTGAAGGGCGACGACCTGGCGCGGCTCAAGGCGGCTTCGGTCGAGCTGCAGGACTGGCTGTGGCGCTACCAGGGGGTGACCTCGGTGATGGACGACCTGCGGCCGGGCAAGCGCGAATTGCAGGTCACGCTGACCAGTGCCGCCGGCCCGATGGGGATCACCGCCGCGATGGTCGCCGACCAGCTGCGCGCGGCCTACAGCGGCCTGACCACCAATCAGCTGCAGATCGACGGGCGGCGGGTCGAGGTCAACGCCCTGCTGGCCGATGCCGACCGCAGCGCGCCACGCCGCTTTGACGGTTTCCAGGTGACGCGCCCGGACGGCACCGAGGTGCCGCTTGCGCTGGTGGCCAAGGTCGAGATCGGCCGCGGCAACGCCCGCATCAACCACGAAAACGGCCAGCGCGCGGTGACGGTGCAGGGCGTGATCGACACCCGCATCGCCAATGCCAACGCCATCGTCGGGGACACGCTGGCGCGTTTCATGCCCGACCTGCTGGCGCGCTACCCGGACCTGACGCTGGATGTGGAAGGCCAGCGCGCCGAAGCGACCAAGACGCAGAAATCCATGCTCAGGGGGTTCGCGGTGGGGCTGGTCGGGGTGTTCCTGCTGCTCAGCCTGCAGTTCCGGTCCTTTGTCGAGCCGGTGGTGGTGATGCTGATCATCCCGCTGTCGCTGATCGGCCCGATCTGGGGGCACCTGGCGATGGGGCTCGATTTCTCGATGCCCTCGATGCTGGGGTTCGTGGCGCTGGCGGGCGTGGTGGTGAACAACTCGATCCTGCTGGTGGATTTCGTCAAGCACGAGCACGGCGCGTCACTGACCGTGGCCGAGGCGGCGGCGCGCGCGGCCCGGGCGCGGTTCCGGGCGATCTTTCTGACCTCGCTGACCACCTTTGCCGGCCTCTTTCCGATCCTGACCGAAACCAGCCTGCAGGCGCAGATCCTGATCCCGCTGGTGGCCAGCCTGGCTTTCGGGCTGCTGGCGGCGGCGGTGATCGTGCTGTTCGTGCTGCCGGGGATGTATGCCATTCTCGACGACATGGGCCTGTCCAGCCTGGCGCAGGAACGGCGGCGGGAACGGCTCAAGGCGCAGCAGGCGGCAGAGGCGCGCTAGGGCAAAACCCGATCAAGCTGCACCGCCGGCGTGAAAGGCGCGACATATCTGACGCTTGGGGCGCGCGGGTTTCGCGCGCGCCGGCCTGCCGGGCGCGAATTGTCTTGACCGCCGGGGCGGCGCGCTGTTGCATGGGGTTTGCCTGAGCGCGAAAGGGACCAGCATGTGTTTTTCCGAATCTGTCAGCCTGGGGGCTGGCGCGGTGTTGCTGGTGGGCGGGGCCTATGCGGTTCACAAGGCCTGGAACACGAACAAGCGCTATGTCCCGGTTTCGCTGATGCCGGTCTTTGCCGGGTTGCAGCAGCTTTCCGAAGGGCTGGTCTGGGCCGGGATGGGCAATGGCGATCCGCAACTGGTGCAGACCAGCGCGCTGGTTTACATTTTCTTCACCTGGTTCATGTGGCCGTTCTGGATACCGCTGTCGGTTTTCGCGCTGGAACCCCCGCAAAGCCGGCGCAAGTTCCTGTTTCTCGGCTTTGCCCTGGTCGGGTTCGGCTTTGGCATGATCCTGTATGTGCCGCATTTGCTGAAACCCGACTGGGTCGATGTCTCGATCAACCACGATTCGCTGGCCTATGAAGGCACGATGCTGCTGGATTTCCTGTTGCCGCGTACCTTCACCAACGTGATGTATCTGGCGCTGATCATCGCGCCGCCGCTGTTGTCGCGCTACCGGCACATGCGCTATTTCGGGCTGACGCTGATCGCGGTGACAACGGTGGATTACCTGTTCCTGCGCTATGCCTATATCTCGTTCTTCTGCCTGCTGGCCGGCGCCGCGACGGTGCATCTGATCTATATCATCTCGCGCAACCACTGTCGGCACGAATGCCCTGAGCTGTTCAGCTAGCGCGCACCGCCGGCGCCGTTTTCTTTCAAAGAAAACGGTCCGAAATCTTTGAAAGATTTCGGGGTCTAGCCGAGGAACAGCCGTGTCAGCAGCCCCATCCCCAGGGTGATCGCCAGCGCCGCGCCCCAGGCAACGGTTGCCGCCGGGTTGCGCGGTGGCGCTTTGCCTTCGCCCGGCTGGAACATCGGCACCACGACGCGCAGGTAGACCGCCAGCGACAGCACCGAATTCAGGATCGCGATCACCGCCAGCCACAGGAACCCGACCTCAAGCGCCGCGCCGAACAGCAGCGCCTTGCCGAAAAAGCCGAAAAGCGGCGGGATGCCGGCAAGCGACAGCAAGAACACCACCATCGCCACCGCCAGCACCGGCGCGCGCCGGGCCAGCCCGCGGATCGCCTGCAGATCGCGCCCGGCCAGCAACACCACCGCAAAGGCCCCGAGGTTCATCGCCGCATAGGCCGCGCCAAAGACGATCAGCGAACGCTCCGCCAGCGCGCTTTGGCCGACCGCCACGATCCCCAGCAGGAAATAGCCCGACTGCGCCACCGAGGAAAAGGCGATCAGCCGCACCAGGTTGGTCTGCACCAGCGCCGCCAGGTAGCCATAGGTCATGGTCAGCGCCGCCACCGCCCCGATCGCCCATTGCCAGCCGGTTTCAATCGGCAGATCCCGCAAGGCCTGTGCCAGCGCGAATATCGCCGCGATCTTGGTCACCACCGACATGTAGGCGGCCACCGACACCGGCGCGCCGTCATAGGCGTCGGGCGCCCAGAAATGGAACGGCACCAGCGCCGCCTTGTAGCCCATGCCCACCAGCAGCGCGATCAGCCCCGCCGCCGCCAGCACCGGCGCCTCACCCGCCCCGGCCAGCGCGCCGAACAGGGTGGACCCGGCGGCCGCATACCAGAAGGTCAGCCCGTAGGTCATCACCGCGCCGGCGACCGAGCCGAACACCAGGAACTTCATCGAGGCCTCGGTGGCCGC
>JAJRUE010000307.1 GCA_024277955.1 Alphaproteobacteria bacterium
CGAAGCGGGCACGCTCACCTTCATGGCCGGCGGCTCGGATGCGGGCTTCGCCAAGGTCGAACCGCTTTTCGAGGTGATGGGCCAGAAGGCCGTCCACTGCGGCGCATCCGGCGCGGGGCAAGCGGCCAAGATCTGCAACAACATGATCCTGGGCGTCACCATGATCGCCACCTGCGAAGCCTTCGCGCTGGCCGACAAGCTGGGGCTGGACCGGCAGAAGATGTATGACGTGGTCTCCACCTCCTCGGGCTACAGCTGGACCATGAACGCCTACACCCCCGCCCCCGGCATCGGCGCCAAATCGCCGGCCGACAACGGCTACCAGCCCGGCTTCGCCGCCGACCTGATGCTGAAAGACCTGCGCCTCAGCCAGCAGACGGCCGAAGCGGTGGACGCCGACACCCCGATGGGCCAGGCGGCGGCGGCGCTCTACGAACAGTTCGTCGAACGCGAAGACGGCGCCGGCAAGGATTTCTCGGCCATGCTGCCGCGTTTCGAAAAGCGCGGCCGCGGATGAGCTGGACGGGCGAAGCCCCGGCCCTTGGCACGCTGGAAGACGCGGCGCGCCAAAGGCTCGAGGCGCTTCGCCCGACGCAAGCCCCGCGCGGCGCGGTGCTGTTTCGCCCCGGCGAAGCGGTAAAGGGCTATGTGATCGTGCTGGCGGGCTCGGTCGCGGTCAACCTGGTGGGCCCCGGCGGGCGCGATATCCTGCTCTACCGGGTGCAGCCGGGCCAGGCCTGCATCCAGTCCACCCTCGGGCTGATGAGCGGCGAAGACTACAGCGGCGAAGCCATCACCGAAGCCGACAGCCGCGTGGTGCTGATCCCGCGGGCGCTGTTTCTCGACCTGGTCGACACATCGCCCGCCTTCCGCACGCTGGTGTTCGCGGCCTTTGCCGAACGGATGCAGTCGATGATGCACCTGCTCGAACGCATCGCCTTCCAAAAGGTCGAATCGCGCCTCGCCGCCTACCTGCTGGAACGCGCCGGCCCCGACGGCACGCTCAACGCCACCCAGGCCGACATCGCCACCGCCATCGGCACCGCGCGCGAAGTCATTTCCCGCCGCCTCGACGCGCTGGAGCGGCGCGGCGCCATCCGCCGCTCGCGCGGCCAGGTCCACCTGAACAACCCCGAACTGCTGCGCAGGCTCGCCGAAGACGCCTCCCTGTAACCCTCACCCCTCAACCCCGGCCATATTCTTCTGTCGAAAAATATCCTCGGGGGTGAATGGGCCGTAAGGCCCAGAGGGGGCAGACAGCCCCCTACGCCGCACGCGCCCCTACCCCACACGCGCCCCCGCCCCGCACGCGCCCCAATGTGACCACGTCACACGCCGATTCGTTAAAACCCGGTAAACACCCCCATCGAACACCACCAACCCGAATCGGAGACACCCCATGTTCAAGAAAAACGAAGCCTCGATCGAACGCATCGCGCGCATCCTGCTGGGCGT
The DNA here is from genome assembly GCA_024277955.1 of Alphaproteobacteria bacterium. Classification (GTDB taxonomy): domain Bacteria; phylum Pseudomonadota; class Alphaproteobacteria; order Rhodobacterales; family Rhodobacteraceae; genus JAJRUE01. The sequence continues at coordinate 1,456 of JAJRUE010000307.1, forward strand.
CGCCCTGCTGGCCTGGTTCTTCATGGCCCCGGCGGATGCCGGCTACAAGCCCTGGCTGCTGATCGGGATCATCCCGCTGGTGACCGGCCTGATCGGCTGGTGTCCGCTTTACGCGATCTTCGGGTTTTCCACCTGCCCGATGAAGAAAGACTGATACCGGCTTGACCAGCCGCGGATGACGCGCAAGGGTCGGCCCAGCAAACGGACAGACCCATGCGCCTTTTCCTTGCCCTGATTCTCGCGCTCGCGGCGCTTCCGGCCCAGGCCGGCTGGCGCGACGAGGTGTTGTATTTCGTCATGCTCGACCGTTTCGCCAGTGGCGATCCGGCCAACGACCGGGACGTTGACCGCGCCAACCCGCTGGCCTTCCAGGGCGGAGACCTTGCCGGCCTCACCGCACAGCTGCCGGAAATCGCCGGGCTCGGGGCCACCGCGATCTGGATCACGCCGCTGGCGCTGCAGATCGATCACCCGATCGACGCCGAGGGGCGCGCCTTTTACCCCCACCACGGCTACTGGGCCGAAGACTTTACCCGCATCGATCCGCGTTTCGGCAGTGAAGCACAGCTGAAAACCCTCGTCGACCAGGCCCATGCGCTGGGGCTCAAGGTGGTGCTGGACGTGGTCTACAATCACGTGGGCTACGGCGCCGGCTGGACCCGCAATCGCCCCGAATGGCTGCGCCAGGGCGACCAGTGCGGCACCGATGACGTGACCCGCTGCCTGTCGGGCCTGCCGGATATCCGCACCGAACTGCCCGCGGTGCGCGAAGCGCTGTTCGACGCCCAGCTGGGGCTGGCCGAACGCACCGGGCTTGACGGCTTCCGGCTGGACACCGTCAAGCACGTCAGCCACGATTTCTGGGCCGAGCACGCCGCCCGGGTACGCGCCCGCCTGGGGCCCGACTTTCTGCTGCTGGGCGAAGTCTGGGACGCCGACAAATACCTTGCGCGGCCCTATCTCGACAGCGGCGAAATGGATGCGCTGTTCGACTTCGGCTTTCGCGACCATACGCTCAAGTTCCTGACCGGCGTCGAAAACGCTACCCGCTATGGCCGCTACCTGAACAAGCGCCACGCGCTGAAACGCGGCTTTCTGGCGCCGTTCCTTTCGAACCACGACATGCCGATGATGCTGGCGATGCTGCGCGGCGACACCGACCGGCTGTTGCTGGGCATGACGCTGCTGTTCACGGTCGAAGGCATGCCGGTCATCCCCTATGGCGAGGCCGTGGGGCGGCGCGGCGGCCCCTGGCCCGACAACCGCGGCGTCATGCCCTGGGGGGCGCGCGCCATCCAGCCCGGCGCCGGGCTGGCCCGCGACCGGGCGCTGCGCCGCCAGGTTCAGGCGCTGATCGCGCTGCGCCGCGCCCTGCCGGAGCTGCGCGGCCCGCAGCTCGAGGTGCTCGCCGCCCGGGGGGGCCTGCTGATCTACCGGCGCGGCCCCGACCTGCTGGTGGTGCTGAACCGGGGCCCGGAATCGCAACCCGTCGCCCTGACCGAGGGGCGCTGGGAGGTGCTCTGGTCCAGCGGCGGCGCGCCGGGCGATCCGGTGTCGGCCGCCATCCTGCGCCGCACGCCCTGACCGCACCTTGATCACCCGGCGCGGCGGTGCCCCGGCTCGTCGCGCAAGGGCGTCACACGGCGACAACACACGGCGACGTCACACGGGTGCGCTTGCGGGGTTGCAATCCGGGGCGGCGGCGGGCGAAACTGGCCCCATGAACAGGACCGCCCCCCGCCAGCCCCAACCGTTCGAGAGCCTGGCGCAATCGCCCACCGATCCCGAATTCGTCCAGAACCCCTACGGGTTCTACGAACGCGCCCGCGCCGCCGGCGGAGCGATGTTTTTCTGGGAAGACTACGCCATCCCCTGCGCGCTGTCCTATGCCGCGACCTGGGCGATCCTGCGCGACCGGCGCTTCGGCCGGCAGCCGCCCGCGGGATGCGCGCCGGAAAAACCCGCGCACCAGGCCGGGTTCTGGGCGGTCGAAGACCATTCCCTGCTGGAACTCGAACCGCCCCGCCATACCCGGCTGCGCGGCCTGGTACTGCGCGCCTTCACCTCGCGCCGGATCAACGCCCTCGCCCCCGAGATCGAGGCCCTGGCCCATCAGCTGATCGACCGGATCGACGGCGACCGGTTCGACCTGCTGGCGCAGTTCGCGCAGAAACTGCCGGTGATCGTCATCGCCCGGCTGCTGGGCGTGCCCGAAGCAGCCGCCGACGACCTGCTGGCCTGGTCGCACGACATGGTGCTGATGTATCAGGCCGGCCGGACGCGCCAGGACGAACTGGCCGCGGCGCGCGCCGCCAGCGAATTTCGCGCCTTCATGCAGGAATATGTCGAATATCGCCGCGTCCGGCCGGCGGACGACCTGATTTCCCACCTGATCGCCGCCGAAGAGGATGGCGAAAAGCTGACGACGGACGAACTGATTTCCACCTGCATCCTGCTGCTGAACGCCGGCCACGAAGCCACCGTGCACACGATCGGCAACGGGGTGCTGGCAATGCTGCGCCAGCCCGCGTCGATCGGCGCGCTGGTTCCCGACAGGATCGACGCGCTGGTCGAGGAGATCCTGCGCTACGACCCGCCGCTCCACCTGTTTCAGCGCTGGGCTTACGAAGATGTGGAGATCGGCCGGCACGCCATCCGCAAGGGCGAAAAGGTCGGCTGCCTGCTGGCCGCCGCGAACCGCGACCCGCAGCGGTGGGAAAGCCCCGACCGCTTCGACCCCGGCCGGCCGGTGTCTACCAATGTCGCCTTTGGCGCGGGCGTGCATTTTTGCATCGGCGCGCCGCTGGCCCGACTGGAACTGCGCCATGCCCTGCCGGTGCTGTTTGCCCGCCTGCCCGGCCTGCAACTGGCCGAAACGCCGCGCTATGCGGACAAGTTCCACTTTCACGGGCTTGAACGCCTGATGGTCCGCCGCTGACGCCCGGCACCGAAATCTTTCAAAGATTTCGGACCGTTTTCTTTGAAAGAAAACGGCGTCTCAAATCGGAAGCAATGTGGTCGACTTGATTTCTTCCATCGACAGAAGCGCGGTCACGTTGTAGATCTTCACCTCTGAAATCAGCGCCTGGTAGAACGCATCATAGGCCCGCGCATTGGGAACCCGCACCTTCAGGATATAGTCGATATCGCCCGCCAGCCGGTGCGCCTCCATCACCTCGGGGCGGGCCTGAAGCGCGCGCAGGAAACTCGCTTGCCAGTCGGCCTCATGTTCGCTGGTGCGGATCAGCACGAAGAAACAGGCTTCGAGCCCCAGCGCCTCGGCATCCAGCACCGCGGTGATGCGGCCGATCACGCCAGCCTCTTTCATCTTGCGAATCCGGTTCCACACCGGCGTCTTGGACGACCCCACCTTGCGCGCGATTTCGTCCAGCGACTGGCTGGCGTCGCGCTGCAGCTCGCCAAGGATTTTCCGGTCCATCGCATCGATCTGGGCTGACATTTTCACTTTCCCCCCTTGGGCAAGACATTTCGCCGGGTTTCGGCGCAACCCGGAACAAACGTCCTTATTCGCGCCGCCATATGGTCATTTCACAGAACGTTATTCTAAAATCAAGCGGAAAGATGGCCCCACCCCGCCACCGACAGATCACAGGAGAGCTCCGATGCGCCGCCCCTTCACCCCCCGGATCGTCACCGCCAACGCCCTGGTCGAAGGCGACGTGGTCTATCTCACCGCCGACGACCGCTGGAGCCGCGACCACCGCGACGCCGAGCTGATCGAGGACGAAGCCCACGCCCAGCTGCGCCTGCTCGAAGCCCAGGCATCCCCCGGCGTGGTCGGCGCCGTCCTGGCCGAGGCCCGCGCCGGCGCGAACGGCCCCGAGCCGGTGCATTTCCGCGACGCCTTCCGCGCCGCCGGGCCGTCCAACTATCCCCATGGCAAGCAGGAAAGCCGCTCCGATGCATGACCAGGACCAGTTCGACCGCGCCTTCCTGCGCGCCCGCGTCGCCCAGTTCCGCGACCAGGTGGCGCGGCGCCTCGACGGCAGCCTGAGCGAGGAAGAATTCCGCCCGCTTCGCCTGATGAACGGGGTCTATCTGCAGCTGCACGCCTACATGCTGCGCGTGGCGATCCCCTATGGCACGCTGAACGCCCGGCAGATGCGCGCGCTGGCCGATATCGCGACCCGCTGGGACAAGGGCTATGGCCATTTCACCACGCGGCAGAACATCCAGTTCAACTGGCCCCGCCTGGTGGACGTGCCCGACATGCTGGACGCGCTGGCCGAGGTCGGACTGCACGCGATCCAGACCTCGGGCAACACCATCCGCAACGTCACCGCCGACCATTTCGCCGGCGCCGCCGCCGACGAGGTCGAAGACCCCCGCCCCTGGGCCGAGCTGCTGCGCCAGTGGTCCACCGACCATGCCGAGTTCCAGGGCCTGCCGCGCAAGTTCAAGATCGCTCTGTCCGGCGCGCGCCGCGACCGGGCGGTGCTGCACGCCCATGACATCGGCCTGCAGATCCTGCGCGGCGAGGCGGGCGAGCCTGGCTTTCGGGTGCTGGCGGGGGGCGGGCTGGGGCGCACGCCGGTCAAGGCGCAACTGCTGCGCGGCTTCCTGCCGGCGCGCGACCTGCTGCCTTATGTCGAGGCGGTGGTCAGCACCTACAACCTGCTTGGCCGGCGCGACAACAAGTACAAGGCCCGGATCAAGATCACCCTGCGCGAAACCGGGCTCGCCCCCTTCCGCGAAATGGTAGAGCAACGTTTCGCGCTGCTCCGCCCGGATTTCGCCGGCGCCGATCAGGCGCTGCTGGCCCGGCTGCGGCGCCAGTTCGCCCCGCCGGCGCTGCGCCGCGCCGCGCTTGACGGTTTCCGGGCGGCGCGCCGGCGCGACCCGGTGTTTCGCGCCTGGTGCGACACCAACCTGACCGCCCACCGCCAGCCGGACCACGCCATCGTCACCGTGTCGCTCAAGGCCCATGGCGCAACGCCGGGGGACGCGAGTGCGGCGCAGATGCGCCTGCTGGCCGATCTGGCCGAACAATACAGCCACGACGAGCTGCGCATCAGCCACGAACAGAACGTGATCCTGCCGCATGTGCACAAGGCCGATCTGCCGGCACTGCACGCAGCGCTGCGCGGGGCCGGGCTGGCGACCGCCAATGTGGGGCTGGCCAGCGACATCATCGCCTGCCCAGGGATGGACTATTGCGCGCTGGCGACCGCGCGCTCGATCCCGGTGGCGCAGGCGATCGCGCGGCGTCTGGAGGCCTTGCGGATCGAACGCGACATCGGCCCGCTCAGGATCAAGATATCGGGCTGCATCAACGCCTGCGGCCACCACCATCTGGGCGATATCGGCATTCTCGGTCTCGACCGCGCCGGGGTGGAAAACTACCAGATCACGCTGGGCGGCGACGCCGGCAGCGGCAATCTGGGCGAAAACTACGCCCTGGGCGAACGCGCCGGGCCGGGGTTTGCCAACGACCAGATCCTGCCCGCGGTCGAGCGCCTGATCCAGGCCTATCTGCGCCTGCGCACCGGGCCGGACGAAGCCTTTGCCGACACCTTCCGCCGGCTGGGGGCCGCGCCGTTTCGGGCCGCGCTCTACCCAGACGAAGCCTCTGAAAACGCACGGAAATCAGACCAGAAAACGGACCCGCAAGATGACCAGCCCAATGACCAGCCCAATGACCAGCCTGAAAACCGCGCCGACGCCGCCTGACCACCCGGCCCCCGCCGGGCGCATCGCCCGCTGGAACGCCATGCTGGGCGCGCTGCCCGCGCCCGAACAACTGGCCGTGGCGCTGACATCGGCCGCCTTTGGCCGGCTGGCGCTGGTGTCCAGCTTTGGCGCCGAATCGGTGGTGCTGCTGCACATGGTGGCGCGCATCGACGCGGCCACGCCGGTGCTGTTTCTCGACACCGAACTGCTGTTTCCCGAAACCCTGCGCTACCAGCGCCAGGTGGCGGCGGCGCTTGGCCTGCGAGATCTGCGCGTCATTCGCCCCGACCGCGAAGCGCTTTTCGCCCGCGACACCGAAGGCCTGCTGCACCGCGCGGACCCCGACGCCTGCTGCGCCCTGCGCAAGGCCGAACCGCTGGCCCGCGCGCTGGCCGGGTTTTCCGGCTGGATCACCGGACGCAAGCGCTTTCAGGGCGGCCGGCGCGCCGACCTGCAGGCGGTCGAGGCCGATGGCCCCCGGCTCAAGCTCAACCCGCTGGCGGATTGGCGCCCCGACGACATCCAGGCCTATATGGCGCGCCACGACCTGCCTCGTCACCCGCTGGTGGCGCGCGGCTACCCGTCGATCGGCTGCGCCCCCTGCACCAGCCGCGCGGTGCCCGGCGAAGACCCCCGCGCCGGACGCTGGCGCGGGCTGGAAAAGACCGAATGCGGCATCCATTTCGCCGACCGGGGCGAAGGACGCGCGGCATGAGCGTGGTGGTAACCGATACCGGCTTTGCCAGCGCCGAGGCCGCCCTGGCCGACGCCGACGCCCCCGCCCCCGCGCCCGCCATGACCGAGATCGCACCGGATACCGGCCCCGACCGCATCGCGGCGCTGGCCCGCACGCCCGGCCCGCTGGCGGTGGCCTTTGCGGACCCCGCCGACGGGCGCGGCTTTACGCTGGCCCGCCTGCTGCGCCTGCACGGCTACCGCGGACATCTGCGCGCCCGCGGCAACCTGCTGCCCGATCAGTATCCGCTGGCCCGGCGCGCCGGGTTTGACGACGTGGAAATCGACGACGCCCGCGCCGCGCGCCAGCCGGAATTCCAGTGGACGCGCGCCATTCATTTGCATACATATGACTATCAGTCGCGGCTGAAAGGCGCGGTTTGGCCTTCAAACCGCCGCCTTGACCCCCTAGATAGGGGCGAACGCGCGCCCGAAGAGACATGCAGACCGATGAATGACCAGAGCCCCGCGACCAACCCAGTGGCCGATCCGCTGACCAAACCAGGGACCGACACCGTGAAAGACGCCGCCAAAGCCAGCCCCAGCGACGCAGCCGCCCGCAAGGCCCCGACCCTGCCCGACGCCCAGACCGTGACCGAGGTCACCCACTGGACCGACCGGCTGTTTTCCTTCCGGGTGACGCGGCCGCGCAGCTTGCGTTTCCGGTCCGGCGAATTCGTGATGATCGGGCTGATGGGCGACAATGGCAAGCCGCTGCTGCGCGCCTATTCCATCGCCTCGCCCGCCTGGGACGACGAACTGGAATTCTACTCGATCAAGGTGCCCGACGGGCCGCTGACCAGCCGC
>JAJRUE010000308.1 GCA_024277955.1 Alphaproteobacteria bacterium
GAAAAGGCCTTGGCCGTGGCGCTGACGGAAACCGAATCTCTCAAGGCCAGCCTTGGCGACAAGGCAGAGCTTCGCAAGAAACTGGCGGCGGCGCTGGCCGCCAAGCTGGCCGCCGAACAGCAGGCAGCCAGCCAGATGACCAAGGCCCAGAAACGCGCCGCTCTGTTGGCCGCCGCCAACAAGGCCCTGCAGCAGGAAGAGGCCAAGTCGGCCGACAGCCTGCGGCGGATGGCGGCGCTGAACCAGCAGGTAGCGGCGCTGCGCTCACAGCTTGGGGCGCTGCAGGCCCTGCTTGAAACCGCCGACGCCCGCGACAAGCAAGCGCAGATCGAGATCACCAACCTCAGCAGCCGGTTGAATGTCGCCCTGGCGCGCGCCGCCGAGGAACAGCGGCAACGGGCGGAACTGGAAGCCGCCGAACGCAAACGGCTTGAAGAAGAGGCCAAGAAACTGGCGCGTTACCGGTCGGAGTTCTTTGGCCAGCTGCGTGATCTGATCGGCGCCCGGGAAGGGGTCAAGATCGTCGGCGACCGGTTCGTTTTCTCGTCCGAAGTGCTGTTCGAACCCGCGTCTGCCGATCTGGCCGAAGACGGCAAGGCGCAGATCGCCCGGGTCGCAAAGCTGTTGCTGGAGGTCGCCGGCAAGATCCCCGACAATATCGACTGGATCTTGCGGGTCGATGGTCACACCGACAAGACGCCCTTGTCGGGGGCCGGTCGGTTCCATGACAACTGGGAACTTTCGCAGGCGCGCGCGCTTGCGGTGGTGCGCTACATGACCGATGAACTCGACTTTCCGCCGCAACGCCTGGCCGCCGCGGGGTTCGGCGAATACCGGCCCATCGCTGAAGGCGATTCGCCCGAGGCCCTGGCGCAGAACCGCCGGATCGAGCTGAAGCTGACGGAACGCTGAACCCGGAACGCCCAAGCCTGGCCGGCGCGCCGGCGCCTGTCCCGGACGGAAAAGAACAAGGAAAAACCGGGCACGCCATGCTGGGGGCTTGCCCGGTGTCGTCGTTCAGTCGGTGGCCGAAAGCCCAGGTTCAATCCTGACCGACCTGCACCGCCGATTTGGCCGATTTCCGCTACGGCAGCGTTACAGGCTCTTTAAATTTGGCCTCAAATCCTGCGGCCCTGTGCCGGGTCAGAATGTAAATCCGCCAAACCTTTCGGTCGAGAAAGGCGCGTCATCTCAGAGGCAGGGGGCCGCTTGGAAAGGGAACCATCCTTTCCCGCGCGCCCCAAGCCCTGATATTTCGCGTCTTTCCTGCTTTTGGCGCAGGTCGATCTGGCCTTTTAGTCGGCGGTCAGCAGGGGAGGGCGTTTGCGCGATGAAATCCGCGGTGACTGCGGCTCTTCGATCGCCAGATCGAGTTTGCCGTCTTTCAGACCCACGCGCACCAGCCCGCCTTTCGCCAGCTTGCCGAACAGCAGTTCTTCGGCCAGCGGTTTCTTGATGTGTTCCTGGATGACCCGGCCCAGCGGGCGTGCCCCCATGCGGTCGTCATAGCCCTTTTCGGCCAGCCATTCCGCCGCCGCGGTGGTCAGTTCGATCTGCACATTGCGGTAGAGCAGTTGCGCTTCCAGTTGCAGCACGAATTTTTCGACCACTTGCAGGATCACGTCCTTCGAAAGCGCGCTGAAGCTGATCACTGCATCCAGGCGGTTGCGGAATTCCGGGCTGAAGGTGCGTTCGATCGCGGCGGTGTCTTCGCCTTCGCGCCGGTCGCGCCCGAACCCGATCGCCGCCTTGGCCTGTTCGGCGGCGCCGGCGTTCGAGGTCATGATCAGGATCACGTTGCGGAAATCCACCTGGCGGCCGTTGTGGTCGGTCAGCTTGCCGTGGTCCATGATCTGCAGCAGGATGTTGTAGACATCCGGATGCGCCTTTTCGATCTCGTCGAGCAGCAGCACGCAATGGGGGTGCTGGTCGACGCCATCGGTCAGCATGCCGCCCTGATCAAAGCCGACATAGCCCGGTGGCGCCCCGATCAGGCGCGACACCGCGTGTTTCTCCATGTATTCCGACATGTCGAAGCGCAGCAGTTCGACCCCCAGCGTGTCGGCCAACTGGCGCGCCACCTCGGTCTTGCCGACGCCGGTGGGGCCGGTGAACAGGTAGTTGCCGATCGGCTTTTCCGGCTCGCGCAGGCCGGCGCGCGACAGCTTGATCGCCGAGGCCAGCGCGACAATCGCCGGATCCTGCCCGAAGACCACCCTTTGCAGGGTCTTTTCCAGGTCTTTCAGCACCTCGGCATCGTCTTTCGAGACGGTTTTCGGCGGGATGCGGGCGATCTTGGCGACCACGCTTTCGATTTCCTTGATGCCGATGGTCTTGCGCCGCTTGCTTTCGGCCACCAGATGCTGGGCCGCGCCGGCTTCGTCGATGATGTCGATCGCCTTGTCGGGCAGCTTGCGGTCATGGATGTAGCGCGCCGACAGCTCCACCGCCGACTTGATCGCGTCGGCCGTGTACTTGATGTCGTGGTGTTCCTCGAAATAGGGTTTCAGCCCTTTCAGGATCTTCACGGTATCGTCGACCGAAGGTTCGTTCACGTCGATCTTCTGGAACCGGCGCGACAGCGCGCGGTCCTTTTCGAAGTGCTGGCGGAATTCCTTGTAGGTGGTCGAGCCCATGCAGCGCAGCTTGCCGCCCTGCAGCGCCGGTTTCAGCAGGTTCGAGGCGTCCATCGCCCCGCCCGAAGTGGCGCCCGCGCCGATCACCGTGTGGATTTCGTCGATGAACAGCACCGCGTCCGGGTGATCTTCCAGTTCCTTGACCACCGCCTTCAGCCGTTCCTCGAAATCGCCGCGATAGCGGGTGCCGGCCAGAAGCGCGCCCATGTCCAGCGAATAGATCGTCGCCTTGGACAGGACTTCGGGGGTTTCCCCCTGCACGATCTTGCGCGCAAGCCCTTCGGCGATGGCGGTCTTGCCCACGCCCGGATCGCCCACCAGCAGCGGGTTGTTCTTGCGCCGGCGGCAGAGCACCTGGATGCAGCGTTCGACTTCATGGGCGCGGCCGATCAGCGGGTCAAC
>JAJRUE010000309.1 GCA_024277955.1 Alphaproteobacteria bacterium
TATACGCGGCGTCAGCATGAAAACCATCCGACTGGAACCGGACAGCACCGGAATCGCCCGCGCCGCGCAGATATTGCAGCGCGGCGGGCTGGTCGCCTTTCCGACCGAAACCGTCTATGGCCTCGGCGCCGACGCCCGCAATGATCGCGCCGTCGCCAGTATTTTCGCCGCCAAGAACCGCCCGCAATTCAACCCGCTGATCGTGCATCTGCCGGACATCGAGGCGGTCGAGGCAATTGCCGAACTGCCCGTCCCTGCCCGCGCCCTCGCCAGCGCCTTCTGGCCCGGCCCGCTGACGCTGGTGCTGAAACGCAAACCGGACTCCGGCCTCTCCGATCTGGTCACCGCCGGACTGGACAGCGTCGCCATCCGCATCCCCGAACATCCGCTGGCGCAATCCCTGCTCCGCGCTGCCGCCACATCGGTCGCCGCCCCCTCGGCCAACCCGTCCGGCAAAATCAGCCCGACCACAGCCGAACACGTCATCGACGGCCTGTCAGGGCGCATCGACGCGGTTCTGGACGGCGGGGTCTGCTCCGTCGGCCTTGAATCCACCATTATCGGATTTGACGGCAACACCCCTGTGCAACTACGTGCCGGTGGCCTGCCGCCGGAGGCCATCGAGGCCCTTCTCGGTCAGCCCCTGCACGCCGCCCAAGGTGGCAAAATCACCGCCCCCGGCCAGCTACAATCGCACTACGCGCCCGAGGCCACGATCCGCCTGAATGCCGACACCCCGACCAACGGCGAACTGCTGCTCGCCTTCGGCCCGTCCGGGGGCACACTCAACCTCTCGCCAAGCGGCGACCTGCACGAGGCCGCTGCCAATCTTTTCGCATATCTCAGAAAAATCGATGCGCTGGCCGCCGCCGCGGGCAAAACCATCGCCGTCAGCCCGATCCCGCACAAGGGTCTCGGCATCGCCATCAACGACCGCCTGACCCGCGCCGCCGCGCCGCGTTAGGCCCGGCCACCCTCGGCCGAGAGCATCGCCGGATCGAACCCGAGGCTCTTCATCGCCGCGCTCCAGCGCTCCGGCACCGGCGTTCCGAAAACAATTTCCGGCGCGGCATCGCAAATCAGCCAGCCATTCGCCTGAATTTCCCCCTCCAGCTGCCCGGGACCCCAGCCGGAATAGCCCAGACACAGCAACCGCTGCTCCGGCCCCTTGCCGGCCGCAATATCGCGCAGCACATCCATCGTGGCGGTCATGGCAAAATCATCGTTGATCGCCATGGTCCCGCTCTCGGCAAAATAGTCGGTCGAGTGCAACACAAACCCGCGCCCGTGTTCCACCGGCCCGCCGAACATCACCTCGGTGCCGTCGGCCACACCGGTGCCGATAATATCCAGCTGTTCCATCAGTTTGGGGAAATCGAGGTTCTGCGCCGGACGATTGATCATCAGCCCCATCGCCCCTTCGGGCGTGTGGGCGCACATGAAAATCACGGCGTGCTCGAACCGAGGATCGCCCATTCCGGGCATCGCCACCAGAAACTTGCCATCCAGAAAGGGGATTTCTTCTACGTCGGTTTTTGTCATACCAGTAAGATGTTGCCATTCGCGCGACATTACAAGGTTAATGCCTCTCCTATTTGTGACTTTTTCTCGACCGCCGGACCCCCTATATACGCAGCATGCGTATATTCATCACCCTGCTCTTCGCCCTTTTCGCCACCGCCGCCACGGCAAACGAGGATTACGGCAACGTCGAATACCTCGACGGCTGGCGCCTGCCCGACGGCAGCTACCAGACGGCCATCGTGTTCAATCTGGAAGACGGCTGGAAAACCTACTGGCGCGTCCCCGGCCCCGCAGGGTTGCCGACGACCTTCAACTGGACCGGCTCGCGCAATATTTCCGACGTGGTGATCGACTGGCCCGCACCCTATGTGTTTGAATCCTACGGCCTCTATTCCTTTGGCTACAAGGGGCAGGTGGTGCTGCCCGTGCGCCTTGTGCCGGTCAACCCCGACAAGCCGGTGGAGGTCGACATGCGCATGGAGTTCGGCGTCTGCTCGGACATCTGTGTGCCGGCCAACGCCCGCCTGCAGACCGCGCTCGACACCAGCTCCGCGCCCGAGGGCAAAGCCCTGATTTCCAAAGCCCTGACCAAGATCGCCCTGCCTCTGACCAAAGGCGGCGTCAGCGCCATCAACTGCGCCCTGTCCCCGAACCCGCGCGGCATGAACATCGCCGCACAGCTGCAATTCTCCGGTACTCCGGCAGGCGAGCAATATGTGGTCATGGAATATGACAACCCCGACATCTGGATCGACGTGTCGGATCTGGAGCGCAACGGCCGCAATGTCACCGCCAACAGCACTCTGGAATTCTACGGCTCCGGCGCTCTGGCGCTGGATCGCAGCAAACTGCGCGTGACGCTCCTGCAAGGCGGGAAGGCCTACGAAACCACCGGCTGCCCCGCGCGCTAGGTTTTGCGCAACCGCGCGCAATAGAACCCGTCGCCGCCCTGCACGGGCGTCAGCCGCAGCTCTCCGTCCAGCTCCCAATCGGGATGGCGCGCCAGAAACGCCGCCACCTGATCGCCGTTCTCCGCCTGCAGGATCGAGCAGGTGGCATAGGCCATCACCCCGCCCTGTTTGACGTAACCTGCCGCCGTATCCAGAATCTCCGCCTGCACGCCGGTCACCTTGTCGATAAATCCCTGATCGAGGCGCCACTTCCCGTCCGGATTGCGCCGCCACGCCCCCGTGCCGGTGCAAGGCGCATCGACCATCACCAGATCGCAGGCGGGCTGTTTGCGCGCCAGCTGTTCCGAGGTCACAACCTCGACCTCCGCCCCCGCGCGCCGCGCGCGCTCCGGCAAATCCTTCATCCGGCCCGCATTGGCGTCATGCGCCAGCAACCGGCCCCTGCCCTGCATATCCGCCGCCAGCGCCAGCGTCTTGCCACCACCGCCTGCACAATAATCCAGCACCACCGTGTCCGGCTTCGCCCCGCAAAACGCCGCAACGGCCTGCGAGGACACATCCTGCAACTCCACCAGCCCGTAGTCATAGGCCAGTGATCGCGCCAGCTTGCGCGGGTTTTCAACAATCCTGAGGGCATTTTCCGCCAGCGGGTGCGGCTCGGTAAAGATCAGGTCCCGCGCCAGCATCCGCTCGGCGTCTTCTATCGTTGCCTTCAGCCGGTTCATCCGCAAATCGACAGGCGCGCGCTGCTGCATCGCCCCCATCACCGCAGGCAGTTCCTCGCCCAGCGAGCGCATCAACTCCGGCAACAGAAAATCGGGAAAATCATAGGCCACCGGCAGCGAAGCCTCGCCCGCCGCCCCCAGCCGCGCCTGTTCTTCGGCGCTCAAAGGCTCCGGCGCAAAGCGTTCACCGGAAAACAGCGCCCCGAGGTCCTCCCCCGCCAGCGCCTGATGCGCCATCACCAGCCCGCGCCCGCTCAAATCGCCCGCATAATGGGCCAGCGAGCGTTTCCGGCGCAGACAGTCAAACACCACATCGCGCACCGCCGCACGGTCCTTGGACCCCGCATAACGGTTCTGCCGCGCCCAGCGCGTCAACGCACGCTCCGCCGGTTCTCCGGTCAGGATATCGTCAAGCAACGCAATAGCGGCAGAAAGGCGGGCAGCAGGAGTCATGCCCTTCCAATACCAAAACCGCGATAATCCTCAAGGGAATTCACCACCCGCCCAGCATTCCCAGCCCGAGCGAGACCCAGCCGAGCAGCAGTGCCACCAGACCGAACAGGTAGACGTTGAAACGCCGGCGCACATCGTTGGTCCCCACATGGATGGCCCGATGCCAGAAGCGCGAGACCATGAACAGCGCCGCGCCTGCCGCCACACCCCAGTTGGCCGCATCCACAGCCACCGCCAGCAGCACCAGCACATACAGCAATATCGGGGTTTCAAACTGGTTGTGCGCGTTGTTCTGGAACTGCCGCACCCGCGCAGGATATTTCGAGGTCTCCAGCGCAATATCGCCCAGCGAGACCTCGCGCGCCTTCAAGCTAGCCACCCGCACCATACCCATACGATAGATCGCCCAGAAGGTCAGGGCGACCTGCAGAAACACGGCAACAAGGGCAATATTCAGCGGCGTCATTATCCCATCCGGTAATTGGGGCTTTCGCGGGTGATCTGCACGTCATGCACATGGCTTTCCTTCAGCCCTGCGCCGGTAATCTTCACAAACTGGCAGCCAAAACGCATTTCGTCAATCGTTGCGTTGCCGGTGTAGCCCATAGCCGCGCGCAAACCACCAATCATCTGGTGCAGGGTTGCCCCCGCCGCACCCTTGTAGGGCACCTGCCCCTCGATGCCCTCGGGCACCAGTTTCTCGTTGGAAACTTCCTTCTGGAAATAGCGATCAGCCGAGCCGCGCGCCATGGCACCGACCGAGCCCATACCGCGATAGGCCTTGAACGAGCGCCCCTGATACAGGATCACATCGCCCGGCGCCTCGTCCGTGCCGGCCAGCATGGAGCCGACCATGGCGCAACTCGCGCCCGCCGCAATCGCCTTGGCAAAATCGCCCGAGAACTTGATCCCCCCGTCGGCGATCACATGATCGCCGGTTTTCGCCGCTTCCTTGGCACAATCGGAAATCGCGCTCATCTGCGGCACCCCGACACCGGCCACCATACGCGTCGTGCAAATCGAGCCCGGCCCGATCCCCACCTTCACCGCATCCGCACCGGCATCGAGCAAGGCCCGCGTCGCCGCCGCCGTCGCCACGTTGCCGGCCACAACCTGCACATCACTATTATACGCCTTGATCCGCTGCACCGCCTCCGGAACACTGGCCGAGTGCCCGTGCGCCGTGTCGATCACCACCAGATCCACCCCCGCATCGACCAGCGCGCAGGACCGCTCAAATCCGGCGTCCCCCACGGTCGAGGCCGCAGCCGCCCGCAGCCGCCCCATGTCGTCCTTGCAGGCATTGGGGTTCAGCACCGCCTGTTCAATGTCCTTGATGGTCAGCAGGCCGGTCAGCTCGTTGCTGTCATTCACCACCAGCAGTTTCTCGATCCGGCGCGCCTGCATCAAGCTCTTGGCTTCGGCCAGATCGAAAGGCTCGCGCAGCATCGCCAGATTTTCCGAGGACATCATCACCGAAACCGGCGTCTTGTCATCCGTGGCGAAACGCATGTCGCGGTTGGTGACGATCCCCACCACCTTGCCGTCCGGCCCGACCACGGGGAAACCGGTGATCTTGTAGCGTTCCTGCAAGGCCTTGGCATCGGCCAGCGTCTGCTCCGGCGTCAGCGTGATCGGGTTCTCGACCAGACCGCTTTCAAACCGTTTCACGGCGCGCACCTGTGCGGCCTGTTCATCCACGTCCAGATTGCGGTGGATAACGCCCAGCCCGCCGGCCTGCGCCATGGCAATCGCCATCTTCGCCTCGGTCACCGTATCCATCGCCGAGGAGATCAGCGGAATGTTCATCGCTATGGTCGGCGTGACAAAA
>JAJRUE010000310.1 GCA_024277955.1 Alphaproteobacteria bacterium
CTCATCGGTTTGGCGGCCTCGAAGGCGGGCGTGGGGTTGACCGACAGCAGGATCGGCGCGAACGAGATCGACACCAGCACCGAGGGGATCACGAACAGCACGAACCCCGACGGATCGCCCAGCACCAGCAGGCCCTGGGCGGTGACCACCCCCAGCATCTGCACGATCATGTAGAGCGACAGCGCCTGGCCGCGGGTTTCGTTGCTGGCCGAATTGTTCAGCCAGCTTTCGGCGGTGACATAGACGCCGGAAAAGCAGAACCCGATGATCACCCGCAGCACCACCCAGGCCCAGGGCTCGGCGATGGTGGGAAACAGGATCAGCACCGCCGAGATGAACGAGCCCAGCGCCGCAAAGACCCGCACGTGCCCGACCCGGCGGATCAGTTCCGGCGTGATCCGCGAGCCGCCGAAAAACCCCGCGAAATAGGCCGACATCACGATCGAGATTTCCAGGGTGGAGAATTGCTCGATCCCGGCGCGCACCCCCAGAAGCGTGCCCTGCATCCCGTTGCCCACCATCAGCAGCAGGATGCCCAGCAGCAAGGCCCATGAGGTCTTGAGAACGTCGAACATCGGCACGCTCCGTTTGCGGCGGTTTCGGTGTCGGCCCGATGCGGGCCGCCTGTGCCCTTCATAGCGGCGATTCGCGCGCGCACGCGCCCGAAAACGACCCGAGGCGGGTCGCGTTTGGCCTCAGGGCTGTGTCGCGGTCCGCATCCCGGAAACTTCGCGCAAGGCGAGGTTCGCGCCCGACACCGAGGCGGGCGCCCCAGGATCGGCGCCGCGGTGTTCATGCGTGCGGCGCCGCAACTTGTTGAAACAAAACCGCCAATTCGCGCCCGCCTTGGGGGCGGGGTCGGCGCGAACCGGATCGCAAGCGATCCGGGGGGACGGAAATTCGACGCGGCCACCCCGGGCTTCAGGCGACCCGGGTCGCCCCCCTCAGGGCAGCAGCAGCGAGGCGTCGCCGTAGGAAAAGAACCGATAGCGTTCGGCGATCGCGTGGGCGTAGATCTCGCGGATGCGCGCCGGGCCCATCAGCGCCGAGACCAGCATCATCAGCGTCGATTTCGGCAGGTGGAAATTGGTGATCAGCGCATTGGTCGCCCGAAACCGGTAGCCGGGCGTGATGAAAATGTCGGTGGCGCCCTTCCAGGCGCGCAGCCGCCCGTCCGGCCCGGCGGCGGTTTCGATCAGCCGCAGCGCGGTGGTGCCCACCGGGATGATCCGGCCGCCGCGCGCGCGGGTGGCGTTGATCTCGGCGGCGGCGGCGGCGGTGATCTCGCCGCGTTCGGCGTGCATCTTGTGGTCGGAAATGTCGTCGGTCTTGACCGGCAGGAAGGTGCCCGCGCCCACGTGCAGCGTCACATGGGTGAACCCCACCCCCATCGCCGCCAGCGCCCCCAGCAAGGCGTCGTCGAAATGCAGGCTGGCGGTCGGCGCCGCCACCGCGCCGGCGCGCCGGGCCCAGACCGTCTGGTAGTCTTCGAAGTCGCGCGCGTCCGCCGGCCGTTTGGCGGCGATATAGGGCGGCAGCGGCATTGCCCCGGCGGCGTTCAGCGCGGCGTCGAAATCCTCGCCCGCAAGGTTGAATTCCAGCACCGCCGCGCCGCCTTCGCGCGCCACCAGCCGCGCGGTGAGGCCGGCGGAAAACACCACCTCTTCGCCGGTTTTAAACTTTTTCAAGGGCTTGACCAGCGCGCGCCAAAGCCCGCCGGGGGCCGGTTCCAGCAGCGTCACCTCGATCCGGGCGCGGGTTTCACCCTGGGCCGTGGCGCGGCTGCGCTGGCCGGTCAGCCGCGCCGGGATCACCTTGGTGTCGTTCAGCACCAGCCGGTCGCCGGGGCGCAGATAGGCCGGCAGATCGCGCATATGCGCATCCTCGAGCGTGGACGCGCGCGCCACCAGCAGGCGCGAGGCCGAGCGCGGCCGCGCGGGCCGGGTGGCGATCAGCGCTTCGGGCAGATCAAAGTCGAAATCCGACAGTTTCATCGTGTGGCGGTCCTGGCTGGCCGGTCACTGACCGGGTTGGGCTTCGGGCTGGGCTTCGGGTTGACTATCCTTGGGCCTGGGGGGCGGCGTGCGGAAGATTTCGCGAAACGCGCCGGGGGTCAGGATCGACAGCGGGTTGACGCTGACCTGGGGCGCTTCGTTGGTGCCCTTCAGCGTGAAGGTAAAGCCGAACAGCCCCTCGCCGCGTTTCGACACCAGCTGGCCGATCCCGTTCAGGAACCACACCGGCGAAATCACCCCCTGCATGTCCATCGTGCCGCTCACCAGATCATAAACCCCATCGAGCGAGATCCCCAGCGAAGGCCCCACCGCGCTGCTTTCCTGCAGGTATACCTTGTCGGGGGTAAGCCGGAACCGCGCCTTCACGTCGTCAAAGGAAATGCCTTCGCCCGACATCTGGTCCAGCAGACCGACGATGGAGATCGCCGACAGCAGGTCGGTCAGCCCCGGCGCGTTGATCACCTTGGTCTTGTCGATCTGCAGCACGCCCTGGTATTCGCCCGCCGCCGGCAGCGGTTTGAGCGTCAGATCCATCCTGCCCTTGTTGGCGTATTCGACGATGCCCGCCGCGCGCATCACGCCGCCGGCGTTGTCGCTGGAGATGCGCACCGCGGTGCCGTTGCGGTCGGGAACCAGGACGCCGCTCAGCGGGGTCTGGCCGTTCATCCGGGCGGTAAAGCGGCCGTTGAAGCCGCCGGATGCGGAAAACGTCCCGGTGAAAGCCGTCAGCCGCATGCCTTCGGAAATGATCACCTGATCCGGGTTCAGCGTGATCGGCCCGGTATCCCCGCCCGCCGCCGAACCGTCGGCCCCGCTGCCGCCGCCGCCCAGGGCGAAGGACGTCTTGCGGATGTCGATGGTGCCGCCGTTGACCTCGACCGCGGGGGGCTTGCCGGGGCCACGCCCGCGCAGCGTCACCGGCGCATCCAGCCAGCCGCCGACCCGCAGCCGCGCGAAACTGGCCACGTCCAGACTGCCGTGATCGTCCAGCGCCACCCGCCCGCCGGTCAGCCGCAGCCCCGAGGCGCTCAGTTCCAGCAGGTCGATGCGCGCGATCGCCCCAAGCTGGCCCTCGACGGTCAGCTTGCCGGTGGCGTTCAGCGGCTTGCGCCAGCCGATCGCGTCCAGCCGCAGCCCGATGCGGTTCAGATCCGAGCCAAGGGTGAATTTCGGCGCCTCGCCGCGCGCCAGCCGGATCTCGAACCGCCCCCGGCCCTTGCCGCTGACCGAGCCGCGCGGCAGGCCGATGTGAAACTCGCGCACGAAATCCGGCCCCAGATCGACGGTGCCCGACACCCGGCTGACCCCGGCCGAGCCGGGCGTCAGCGGCTGGCGCCACAGCACGTCGGCGCCGACCGCGCCGATGCGCACCGGCCCGGAAATCTCTATGGCGCCGTTGTCGGCGCGCAGCTGCAGCCGGTCGCTGGCCAGCACATAGCCCGGCACCAGTTTTTGCGAACGCACCGCGTCCAGCGTCCCGGTCGCCGACCAGGTGACATCCTGCAGCGTGATCTTCTTTTTCAGCGCGAAATTCACCGAGGCCGCGAAATTTGCGCGCCCGTCGGCGACATCGGGGCCGAAATCGGTGTTTTTCAGCACCCGGAACGGCGGCTCGTTCAGCAGCGACAGCACCGCCGTGGTCGAAGACCGCCCCTTCAGCCGCACCTGCGCGCGCGCCGGGCGTTCGCCCAGATCGGGGATGGTAAAGGTGGTGCCGGCCATGTCGATGGCGCCGCCCAGGGGCGGGGCGACGCTGCCGCCTTCGACCACCAGCGTCAGCGCGTTGCCGTCGATGCTGGCGTAACCGCGGGCGTCCTCGATCGGCGGCTGCGCCGGGATGTAATGCATGTCGGTGCCGGAAAAGCTCCAGCCCAGCGACAGCCGCGGCGCGCTGCCGGGCGCGATGCGGATCGCCCCGGTCACGTCGCTGAGCGTGGCGGCATGCACGTTGCGGGCCAGCCAGTCGCGGGTGCGCGGGATCATCGACACCGGCCAGAGCGCCAGCAGGCGTTCGTTGGCGATCCGCGCCACCTTCAGATCGGTGCTGGCGCGCCAGCCCCCCGGCACCGCCTCGAGCCGGCCGCGCGCCACCAGCTTTTCGTCGCCGCCGCCCAGCACGAACTGCCCGAACTCGACCGAAAACGGCTTCAGCCGCAGCCGGATGTCGGCCGCGCCCTGCGACAAGGTGAGCGGTTCCTTGTAGTAGTTCAGCGGGTGGGCCTTGATGTCGGAAAAGGCGAACTGGCCCAGAAAGGTCGACGGCCAGCCGGCCTCGAAGTCGCGCAGATAGGCCTGGCCGCGGGCGGTGACGGTGGCGGTTTCCGAGCGCAGGTTGATTTCCGAAAAGGCGATCTTGCGTTCGGCGGGGAAGAACTCGAAATAGGCCTTGGCGGCGTTGAAGGCGACGGGCCGGGTTTCGGGCGTCGGCTGCAGCGCGCCGGCGCCGATCTGCAGCGTTCCGGCCAGGCTTTCCAGCGCGCCGGCGTCGTCAAGCTCGGCGCGCAACGCCCCCGAGATCGGCGCGTCCAGCACCCCGAGAAAGCTCAACACCGGCGACTGCAGCGCGATGTCGCGCGCCGCGGCGTTGGAAAAGGTGGTGCCGATCGACGCGCGCGACGACGCGAAATCGGTGCGCAGCCCGATGGTGGTGACCGCCAGTTCCTCGGTCTGGTTGAACACGTCGAAATTGACCGTCAGATCCAGCCCCCGGTCGCCGCGTTTCAGCCCCAGCTCGCCATCGGTGATCTGCCACAGCCGGCCCGAGCGCGCGTCCTCCAGGGTGATCGTCAGCTCGGTCGCGCCCAGCCGTTCGAGCCGCGCCAGCGTCGGCTGCTGCATCGCCTCGTCGGCCCGGTCGAGCATCCCCGGCAGCGTGGTGGTGGTGGTCGCCCCGGCGCCAAAGGAAATGTCGAACCGCCCGTCGATGCGCCGGCGCAGCGTCATCTGCGCCCCGGTCAGGTCCACCGACTGCGGCTCGATCCGGCCGCGCAGCAGGGCGGCCAGCGAAACATGCACGCCGACGTCGTTGAGCCGCGCCACCTCGGCGCCGCCGGCGTCGAAGATCCCGAGGTTGCCCAGCCGCACCCGCGGTCGCCCGTCGCGCCCGATGCGCAGCAGCATCCGCCCCAGGCTGACCCGCCCCCCCGGCAGCCGGTCGTTCACCTGCTGCACCAGGCGCGCGGTCAGCCAGTCCGGCGCGCTGACCACCTGGCCGCTGTAGGACAGCCAGCCGAACCCGCCCAGCGCCCCGGCGAAGACCAGCGCAAGCACCATCCACACCCCCAGGCGCGCACGCCGGAACCGGCGGCGTGGCCGGGGCTGGCCTGGCGTGTCGTTGGGGTCGTCCTTGGTCATTCGCTTGTCCGTGCGGCGCGCGCATCCGGTTGGGTTCCCGCCCCATAAACGGGATCGCGGCGGGCAGGTCAATGCGCCGCTGGCCGCGCGCGTCCGGTGCGCGGGACCGGCGCCGCGCGATCGGGGCGCGGGGCAGCACAGGGGCAGTACAGAGGATCGCGCGCGGGATCTGCGGACGCCCCCACCCCGGCGCGGCTTGTGCTTGCCAAGCCGCGCCGGGCCATGGATGATGCGCGCCAGCACAACCAGCA
>JAJRUE010000311.1 GCA_024277955.1 Alphaproteobacteria bacterium
CGGTGGCGCGCCGCCGTGGCCACCATCATGATCTGCTCGCCCGGCGCGAGCCGCCCGTAGCGGTGGATGATCAGGCTGCCCGACAGATCCCAACGGGCCACCGCCTGGGCCTCGATCTTTTCCAGCGCAGCGCCGGTCATCGCCGGGTAGTGCTCTATTTCCATATGGCGCAGCCCGGTGTCGATGTCGCGCACCACCCCGGTAAAGCTGACCACCGCGCCGGCGTCGCGCACCTGCTCTGAAAAGGCGTTCAACTCGGCGCCGGCGTCAAAGCCCTGTTCCTGCACCCGGACCGCCATGATCAGCCGCCGGTCATCGGCGGAAAGAACGCGACTTCGCGCGCGCAGTCCAGCCGGGCATCGAAATCGGTCAATTCCTGATCAACCGCCACCCGCAAGGCGGATACGTCGGAAAACGCCATCGCGTAGCGGTCTTCGCGCGTCTTCAGTTCCTCGACCAGCTCGCGCACCGTTTCGGCCGACGTTTCGACCTGTTCGCGCGGCAGGCCGATGCGTTCGCGAACCCAGGCGAAATAGAGAACGTCGATCATTCGTCACCCCCCTGCGCATCATCCGGTTCATCCGTCAGGAACGGCAGTGCCTTGCGGAAATAATTCCAGCCGGTAACCAGCGTCAGCAAGGCCGCCACCCACAACAGACCCAGCCCGATCCGGCCCGACCAGATCCAGCCCTGGTATTTCCACCCCAGACCGATCACGTCTTCTTCCGCGCCGGTCAGGATATCGCGCACCATCTGCTGATCCATGCCAAAGACCGACATGCCAAAATAATGTTCGAACACCCCTTGCGAAAACAGCACCGCGATGGCGATCATCTGGGTGGTGGTCTTCCATTTCGCAAGCCCCGTGACCTTGAGCGTGCCCGAGGTGCTGCCAAGATATTCGCGCAGGCCCGAAACGAAAACTTCGCGAAACAGGATCATCGTGATCGGCAGAACCAGCCAGGGCGACATCGAGGAATAGCCCACGATCACCATCAGCGCGATCACCACCATCGCCTTGTCGGCGATCGGGTCCAGCATCGCGCCGAACCGGCTTTCCTGTTTCCAGAGCCGGGCCAGGTAGCCGTCGAACCAGTCGGTCACCGCCGCCGAAACGAACAGCACCAGCGCGAACCAGTCGGCCCAGGGGCGGGTGAAATACAGGAACATCACCGCCACCCCCGGCGCCGCCAGAAGCCGCAGAACAGTCAGCGTATTCGGAATCGTCATTCTTTTCATAGGCAACAGGTAGCCCTTTCAACGGCGCGGGAAAAGCCAAGACCGCCGCCGCGCCCAAGTTGCCACGCCACCAGCGGGCAAAATGCAACGCCCGCATGCAGGCTATCCCTTCTCGTGGAAGTAGTCATAGACCGCTTCGGCGACCTTGCCCGAGATGCCTTCCACCGCTTTCAGATCAGCCAGACCGGCGCGGCTGACCGCCTTGGCGCTGCCGAAATGCGCCAGCAAGGCACGCTTGCGCGCCGCCCCGATCCCCGGAACATCGTCCAGCGGGGTGGCGCCGATCGCCTTGCTGCGCTTGGCCCGGTGGGTGCCGATGGCGAAACGGTGCGCTTCGTCGCGCAGGCGCTGCACGTAATACAGCACCGGGTCGTTCATCCGCAGCGCAAAGGGCCGCGCGCCGGGGCGGTGGAATTCTTCCTTGCCGGCGTCGCGGTCCTGGCCCTTGGCGACGCCGATCACCGGGATGTCGCTGACGCCTTCTTCGCCGAGAATCTCAACCACCGCCGAAACCTGCCCGGCCCCGCCGTCGATCAGCAGAAGGTCCGGCCAGGTGTCGCCGGTGCGGTCCGGGTCTTCCTTGAGCAGACGCCGAAAGCGGCGCCTGAGAACCTCTTTCATCATGCCGAAGTCATCGCCCGGCACCAGATCCTGACCGCGGATGTTGAACTTGCGGTACTGGCTTTTGAGAAAGCCGTCGCGACCGGCGACGATCATCGCGCCCACCGCATGCGCGCCCTGGATGTGCGAATTGTCGTAGACCTCGATCCGTTCGGGTGGTGCGTCCAGACCAAAAGCGTCGGCAAGCCCGCTCAGCAGCCTGGCCTGGGTGGCGGTTTCCGACATCTTGCGCGCCAGGCTTTCGCGGGCGTTGCGCACGGCGCCGGCCAGCAGTTCCGCCTTTTCGCCGCGCTTGGGCACCAGCAGGGCAACCTTGCGGCCCGCCTGTTGCGACAGCGCTTGCTGCATCAGGTCGTGATCCTCGATCGGGTGGCTCAGCAGCACCATGCGCGGCGGCTCGCGGCGGGCGTAGAACTGGCCGACGAATCCGCGCAGCACCTCGGGCGCTTCGGCCCCCGCGCCGGTACGCGGAAAATAATCGCGGTTGCCCCAGTTCTGGTTGGCGCGGATGAAGAACACCTGCACGCAGGCCTGCCCGCCATCCATGTGCAGCGCGATCACATCGGCCTCGGACACGCCGCGCGGGTTGATCCCCTGGCCCTGCTGCACCTGGGTCAGGGCGCGGATGCGATCGCGCAGCGCCGCGGCGCGTTCGAATTCCAGCGCCTCGCTCGCCGCCTGCATCCGCGCCGCGAGATCGGCCTGGATGCGCGTCGAACGGCCCTGCAAGAAGCGTTCGGCATCGGCCACCAGGGCGGCGTAATCCTCGGGTGAAATCTTGCCCACGCAGGGGGCCGAACAGCGCTTGATCTGGTGCAGCAGGCAGGCCCGGCTGCGCCCCTCAAAGACCGCTTCCGAACAGTTGCGCAGCAAGAACACCTTTTGCAGCTGGTTCAGCGTGCGGTTCACCGCCCCGGCGCTGGCGAAGGGACCATAGTAATTGCCCGGCTCCTTGCGGGCGCCGCGGTGCTTCTTGATCTGCGGAAATTCATGCGCGCGCGACACCAGGATATTCGGAAAGCTCTTGTCGTCGCGCAACTGCACGTTGTATTTCGGCTTGAGCTGCTTGATCAGGTTCTGTTCGAGCAGCAGCGCTTCGGTTTCGGTTTCCGTGGTCAGGAACATCATCGACGCGGTCTGCGAAATCATCCGCGCAATTCGGGCCGAATGGCCGGTCGGCTTGGCGTAGGACGAAACCCGCTTTTTCAGATTGCGCGCCTTGCCCACATACAGAACGCTGCCCACGTCGGACAGCATCCGGTAGACCCCCGGAGAATTGTCGAGGCTGCGCAGGTAACTGCGGATGAGTTCATGTCCGGTCAAATCGGCTGGCATGTTTCCGCCCGTTCGTGTGGTCGGCCCTGGCTTGGGCGATTCCTTCATGTGGCTGCAACCACCTGCCGCGAAAAGCAAGGAAAAACCTGTCCACGTTTTCTGTGGATAACTCTGGTGGTAACTTTGAGGCGGTGCATATTTTCCGTTGTTTTTGGCTAAGTTCTTTGACTTGCACAAAAAATAGGCGCCACTGCAAGGCATTGAAAATACACAGCAAAAATCTTGACCGCTTGCAAATATCTGATTTCATTAAGGAATTTGTAACGCTTCCGCGACCCTCGCGGCGCAGGTGCACAACTTGGCCGACGGCGCCGGCGCGCAGGGCGCCAAATCATTCCAGTCCCAGGATATCGGGCGTCTGCCAGGCCAGGTGCTGACCACCGTCCACGCAGAGCAGCTGGCCGGTCACGGCGGGTGCATCCAGGAAATATCCCAGCGCCGCCGTCACGTCCTGCGGGTTGGCGCCGCGCTGCAGGATGGTCGCGCCGCGCTGGCGGGTGAAATGGCTTTCGCTCTGGCGTGCGCCGATCATCGTGGGGCCGGGTCCGATTGCATTGACGCGAATGCGCGGCGCCAGCGCCTGGGCCGTGGTCCGCGTCAGCGCCCAAAGACCCATCTTGGCGATCGTGTAGCTCATGAATTCCGGCGTCAGCTTGCGCACCCGCTGGTCGATCATGTTCACAACCAGGGATTGCGAAATCGCTTCGCCCGCGTCATCGCTTTCGGGGCAGGGCGCCGACCTGGCAAAGTTCTGGATCAGCACGAAGGGCGCACGCAGGTTGCTTTCGATGTGCCGGTCCCAGCTGTGCCGGGTCGCGGTTTCGATGCTGTCGTATTCAAAGATCGACGCATTGTTCACCAGCACGTTCAGCGGCCCGCCCAGCGCATCCTGCGCGCGGCCGCACAGCGCCTGCGCCTGGGCTTCGTCCAGCAGATCGGCCTGCAGCGCCACCGCGTTGCGCCCCAGCGCCCGGATCGCCCGCACCACGTCGTCCGCCTCGTCCGCCGAGGTCGCATAGTGCACGGCAACGTCATGGCCCCGCTCTGCCAGATACAGCGCCATCGCCCGCCCAAGCCGTTTTCCCGCCCCGGTCACCAACGCGCGTTTGGCCGCCATCATCCCCTCCGTCACATCAGAACCCGGACGACGTAGGCCACGTAAAGCACCGTAAAGCCCAGCCCCCAGAGCCGGTTGATGTTGATACGCATGAACACGAACGGGATCAACAGCACCGAAGACGCAACCATCACCCACAGATCGAAGGCCAGGATTTCGCCGCTTACCGGGATATGGCCGAAAAAGCTTGAAATGCCGATGATCCCAAGCAGGTTCGCCATGTTCGACCCCAGCACATTGCCCAGCGCCACATCCGCCTGCCGCCGGTAGGCCGCCGAAACCGTGGTCGCCAGTTCCGGCAGCGACGTGCCCACCGCCACCAGCGTCAGGCCGATCACGGTTTCGCTGACATGATATTGGCGCGCGATCGAGGTGGCGCTTTCCACCAGGATGTCGGCGCCCAGCGGCAGCCCGACGATGCCCAGCGCCAGATACATGGCAATCTTCCACCAGGACGCGCCGGGGTCGAGCCCTTCCACTTCGAGGATATCTTCCCCGGCGGCGGCATCGAGGGCATATCGGCGATCCTTGCGCGCGTCGTTGATGGCATAGGCCATGAAGCCGATGTAGAACCCCAGCAGGATCACCCCGTGTATCCAGGTGATCGGCGTCAGATAGGCCACCGCCACGAAAACCGCGGTGCCCACCATCATCTGAAGATAGCTCTGCCGGGTGTCGCAGGCGCCGGTTCCCAGCCCGGCCAGCAGCGCCGGCACCCCCAGGACCAGCAGAATGTTCGCGGTGTTCGAGCCGATGACATTGCCGATGGCGATGCCCGGCACCTTGTCCACCACCGCGTTGACCGAGATCAGAAGTTCGGGCGCCGATGTGCCCACCGCGACGATCGTCAGGCTGACGATCAGCGCCGGCACCCCGAGGCGCAGCGAAACATTGACCGCGCCGCGCACAAGCATGTCGCCCGAAAGCAACAAGATCGTCAGTCCCAGGATCGCGTAGGCAATATCCATCGCTCAGTCAGGTCCTGTCTTTGCAGTCGCAGGGGCCCTTGCCAATCCGATACCGTCCGCATTTGGGGCACTTGGCGGACTGAAGGCGCTTTTGGCCCGGAAACCGAAGCTTTCCGAACATCGCAAGCACCAACATGCCAATCAGGAAAAGGGTGACGACCTTGACCATCTCTTACAGCCCGTAACGGGCGTATTCGGCCCTTTCTTCAAGGCCGAGAACCGCCTCTTGCACCAATTGCGCGCCAAAGCGGCTCAGCAATGGGCGCTTGCGGCTGTAGGGCACCAGGCGCACCTTGTCGCCAAAACGTTCCTTGAGCTTGGGCACCAGGTGCCCGATGCCATCGGCCAGGCCCAGGTCCACCCCGGTCTGGCCGACCCAGAATTCGCCGGTGAACAGATCCTTGTCTTCGCTCAGGCGGGGGCCGCGGCGGGACTTGACTTCGTCGATAAAGGCCTGGTGCATCTGCCCAAGGATCATATTCAACCTTTTGACATCGCTGGCTTTTTCCGGCTGGAACGGGTCCAGCATGCTTTTTGATTTTCCGGCGGTGTGGACCCGCCGTTCAATCCCGTGGCGTTCGATGAACTGGTTGAGCCCGAACGACGCGGTGATCACGCCGATGGACCCGACGATCGAATTCCGGTCCACCCAGATTTCATCCGCCGCACAGGCCAGCCAATAGCCCCCCGAGGCGGCGACATCTTCGACGAAGGCCAGAACCGGAATGCCCTTTTCATCGGCCAGCCGGCGGATGCGCGACCCGATCAGCGAAGACTGCACGGGCGAGCCGCCCGGCGAATTGATCAACAGCGCCACGGCGGCGGGTTTGCCCTTGCGAAAGGCCTTTTCGATGAGCGGCGCCAGGCCCGCATCGTTCAGCGAAGACGTGCCCCGGCCGGCGGGCGCGATGGTCCCGTTCAGGTGGATGACCGATACCACCGGCGGGGATTTTACAAATGGGATCCAGCGTTGCATCGCCTTGATGTAGAGCGTCGCACCACCATGGACAAGGCTCGCCCGGCCCAAGCGGGGCAAAAACCGCGCCAATGGCCCGGAATTGATCGGAAACCGGTGGCAATCTGCCGATTAACGGGCGTTAACCATTAAGGCGGATGCCCGCAAATCCCCAACAGATCAGCACAATTCCGCCACAGTCCGGAGGCATTTTCGACCCTGCTCTTTCCGTCTGCTCGAAGAGAGGTAACATGACTGCCAATCGCCTCAGGAAGGCCGCGGTACTGCTGTGCGCTGCCGCTGCCTCGATACTCATCACCACGTCTGCCGCCCAGGCCTGCGCCCGTGGCGCGCTGCCTGCCGCTGCCGCGCAGACCATCCCCACCGCGAACATGGATCAATCCCTGTTCAACCAGGCGGTTCTGGTCGAGGTCAACTATTACCGCTGCAAGGCCGGCCTGCCGCCGGTCAAGCTGGCGCGCAGCCTGGTCAAGGTTGCCGGCGTCCATGCCAAGTGGATGGCCCAGAAAAACTCGCTGACCCACCGTTCGACGGTGCGCGGTCTTTCGTCGGTCCGCGAGCGGGTTCTGGCCACCGGGCTTTCGGTGCGCCGAGGCTCGGAAAACATCGGCTACCTGCCGCGCTACCGGTTCGACGTGACCCGCAAGATCTATGTGCGCAACAAGTCGCGCTGCGAATTCACCACGCTCGCCGGCCGCCGGATCACGCCGCACAGCTATGCGTCGCTGGCGGCCGAGATCGTCAAGCTCTGGATGAAGTCCAAGGGCCACCGCAAGAACCTGCTGGATCAGAACATGGTGCTGGTCGGCGCGGCGGTCGGATATGACCCGCGCGCGCAATGCGGCCAATTCTACATTGCCCAAAATTTCGCTGGATAAATTCCCCTTTTTGGTGTTTCCTGCCCAGCCAGTTACCGGGCAGGTGACACCAAGATATTTTTCCGGGGGAAATTGTAATGCAGGTTTCGTTTTCTGGGGCCGTTTTTGCCGGCAGGGCGCCGATCCTGGCAACCGCGACAGCAGTATTTCTGGGCACGGCGACCGCCGCGCTTGCGCTTGTTCCGGGCGGCGGCGGCGGTCCGGGTTCGGAACCCAACCCGCCCAAGGTCGGCCCCGGTCTGCCGTATATCTCGGGCCGTCTGGCCGCGCCGGCCTCGGCCGCCGTCACCCCGCCTGCGGGCGCGGTTGTCCCGGATGAATTCTGCATTCCCGGCAAGCTGAACGATTGCGGCGAACATCTGCGCGACCAGCAGGCGCCGGCCCCCTTCGAAGAACCCGAAACCGTCTTCTTTGGCGACCCGAACCTGGCCTTCAGCGAAGCGCGCAACAGCGGCTGGGTCGATGGGCAGCTGCGCACCACGGACCTGTCAGCGGTCGGCGAATCCCGCCGGATCACCACCTATTCGGTGGGCGTCGATCACCGTTTCGGCGACAAGTTTCTGTTGGGGGTGATGGTTGCGAACACCTCCAACACGACCACCTTCGCCCCGATTTCCACCGAAGACCTTGGCACGGGCATGCTGGCGGGGCCATATTTTGCGCTGCAGCTTTCGGAAAACTGGGCTGTGGATGGCAAGTACATCCTTGGCAAGATCGCCCATACCATCACCACTTCGGGCGCGTTTTCCGGGGAATTCAAAAGCGACGAAACCTTTGCCGCGCTGCGGATTTCCGGGCTGATCGATCGGGAAAACTGGCGCTTCCACCCGTCGCTGGAATACGCGACCATGACCCGCAAGGATCCGGCCTATATCGACGGGGTGCGCGGCCCGGTTCCGGCCGCGACCAATACCGAAAGTTTCGCCACCGCCGTGATGCTGGCCTATTACAAGGGGCTGGGCATCGGCGATGGCGGCCTGCTGCCCTATGCCGGGATCGAACTCAGCCAGAGGATCGGCGCAGGCCAGCCCTTTGCAACGCTACGCCTGGGGGTGTCGAACGTCTTTGGCAACGGCGCGATGCTGAACCTGGACTACGCATATGGCGCGATCGGGCTGGCCAATGTCGACGACAGGCTGATCACCATCCGCTTCGAAATCCCGTTCTAGGTCAGGCCAGCGCCTGCACCCCGGTTTGCGGCGCGCTCAGCTCCGCCGCCTGGTCCGCCGCCTGATCAGGCGTATCGGCCTGCCCCCAGTCGTGCCCCGGCCGCCCATGCCAGAACCCGTTGGCAAAGGGCGCGCCAACCCCGGCCTGGCGCAGCCTTTCGCTGCCCTCGCCGGCGTCAAGATCGCCATCGAGAACCGCGCGGAACACCCCGGCCACCGCGGCCATGTCCACCATGTGCGGCGACAGGCGGAAATGGCTGATCCCCATGCGTTGCATGTCGTCCAGCTCGCCCAGCAGGTTCAGGTAGCTGTGCGACAGCGTCTGGATGCCGTTCACGGTCAGGAAATCCTGCCCGGCCACGGTTTTCAGCGGCATCCCGTCGGGATCCTCTTCGCAGACGAACTGGCAGTTGTCCTTGATGCGCCCATGCGCGCGCGCGTGATAGCAGCGCGCCGACAGCGCCAGCGAAGCCCGCCCGAACACCTGCACCTCAAGGCTCACCCCCAGATCGCGTGCGCGGGCGGCCAGGATCGCCACCGCATCGCGCGGCAATTCCGGCGGCAGGGTAAAGTGGCTGGCCCCGCGCGCCGCCAGAAAGGCCAACGTGTCTTCGTTGTAGACGTTCATGAACGGGCCGACACGAAACCGCTTGCCGTCCAGGTGCCACAGGGCCGAACTGTCGTTGATCTCGAGCGCGTGATCTTCAAGATCGCAAAATCCGGCAATCATGTTGCGTTCGCGCTTCAGCATCACCTCGGCCAGGGTGGAAAACACCACCGTCTTGCCGGCGGCGCCCAGCTGTTGGGCGACCTCGTCATAGTGCTTTTCGAAAAACGGCGCGCGTTTCGAACAGATCACCTCGCCCAGATAAACCTCGTCCACCGGGGCGGCGGCGATCTGGCGATAGAACGCCAGTTTCGCATCCGCATCCCAGTGAAACAGGATCGGCGCGATCGTCAGTATCGCCCCGCTCGTCGCCCCGTTCACCGCCATGTCTTGCCTCCGAACGCCCCTTTGGTTTCCTTTTGCCCTTCGGTCAGGGCCAGCAGGCTGGCGATCTCGGGTTCCGTGCCCGCCATGATCGCATCCACCGCCTTGCGATAGGCCGAAACCACAGATTTCACATAGGCGCGCGACCGTTGCCGCCCCTCGATCTTGAGCGCGCTGACACCGGCGGCCATCAGGTCGGGCAACAGCGACGACAGGTTCAGCGAAATCGGTTCCTCAAAGGCGTAATACGGCCCGTCATGCGCCGGCGTCAGGTATCTGCCCTTGCAGATCGTCGGGTAGCCGGCGTTTTCGCCGCAGGCGAAACAGTCGATGGTATAATCGCCCAGCCGGGTCGACAGGTTGCCCGCATCGTCGCGCACGTATTCCACCTGCGCCGCCGGCGAACAGACCCCGTCCATGTTGGTCGAAAGCCCGGTGACGTAGTTGGTCAGCGAACAGCGGCCCTCGACCATCAGCCCGTGGTTGCCGAAAATGAAGGTCTCGATCTCGCAGGGGATTTCGCTGGCCATCTGCCTGATTTCCGGCACCGTCAGGATGCGCGGCAGAACCACCCGGCGCACGTTGAACTCGCGCACATAGAACCGGATCGCTTCGGGGGTCGAGGCGGCGGCCTGCACCGACAGGTGCAGCCGGATGTCGGGATACGTGCGGGCGATGTAGTCGGCCACCCCGATATCGGCGACGATAAAGGCATCCACGCCGATGCGCGCGCCCGCATCCACCGCCTCTTTCCACAGGCCCACCTTGCCGGCGGGGGGAAAGGTGTTCACCGCCAGCAGCACCCTGGTGCCGCCGGCATGCGCGTTGGCGACCGCGCGTTCCAGTTCCGGCACGGTGAAATTCAAACCCGGGAAGTTGCGCGCGTTGGTGGCGTTCTGAAACCCGCAGTAAACGGCGTCGGCGCCTGCCTCGACCGCGGTGCGCATGGCCGAGGGCGTGCCGGCGGGGCACACCAGTTCCGGTGCTTTCATGTGTGGTGTCCTTGTTTTTCACCCAGACGGCGCAGCGCCGCCAGGGCCGCACGACCCGGCGTGCCGAACATCTCGGCGACACTTGCCGCGATAGAGCCATCCACGTCGTCCAGCGCGTTGCGCAGGCAGACCACGGCTTCGGTATTGCCGGTGATCACGAGATCGCGCGAAAAGAACAGCGCATCCCCGTCCAGATCTCCGTCGACCAGCATCAACAGGTCCAGGAAACTGCCCGCGATACGCGCGTCATGCGCCGGCAGGGCGTTGCGGCGGCGCGCGACCAGCATCAGGTCGTCGGGATCGGGGCGCAGGACCAGCGCGAACGGAAAATTCACCGGATCGATCACGAAAACCGCGCGGGTATGCGGGCCGAGGCGGGCGAACATGTCGGGGTTTTGCGCCGCCACGCGGTGAACGACGCGGCGCAGGATCGGCTGCAGCAGGAATATCGGCAAAGGCGGCGCCCAACGGGGGCGTTCCTGCCAGAAACCCGGCTTTGCGGAACGGTCTGCGGACGGGCCTGCGGGAGTGGTGGTGAGGTTGGTCATGGGCCCGCGCTAGCACGTCTGTGGGGCGGCGCATTGACGGGCGTCAACAAGTGCGAAATTTTTTTCGCGCCGTCGCCGGATCCGCGCGCGGACGCGGCTCAGGTTTCGCGGCGCAGGGGCACTTCCACCAGCCACCAGCTGACCGCAAAGGCCAGGGCCGCGAACCCCGCGCCCGCCAGAAAGACCGGGTGCAGCGCATCGGTGAACGCGCTCAGCACCATGTCGCGGATCGCCGGCGGCAGGTTGGCGATCTGCTGGGCGTTGAATTCGCGCAGGCTGCCGCCGCCGGGCATGAACTGGTCCATCGACGCCGACAGCTGGTTGGTGAACAACGCCCCGAACAGCGAAACCCCGAAAGAGCCGCCGATCTGGCGCAAAAGGGTGAACCCGGCGGTGCCCACGCCCAGCATTTCGCGCGGCACGGCGTTCTGGATCGAGGTGGTGCCCACCGACATCGTCGGCCCCATGCCGATGCCCACGACGATCATCATCAGCGTCACTTCCAGGTTCGAACTGTCGGGCTGGATCGTCGCCAGCCACAACAGCCCCGCGATCAGCACCGCCGCGCCGATGATCGGCAGGGTGCGGTAGTGGCCGGTGCGGCTCATCACCTGGCCGGCGCCGATCGAGCCGAACATGATGCCGCCCATCAGCGGGATCAGCTGCAGCCCCGACCCGGTCGGCGTGACCCCCTTGGCGACCTGCAGGTAAAGCGGCAGGAACGTGACCGCGCCGAACATCGCCGCCCCGATACAGAACGCCACCGTGCCCATCACCCAGAAGGTGTTGATCCGAAAAAGCGCCAGCGGCAGGATCGGCTCGGCGGCGCGCGCTTCGATCCAGACAAAGGCCAGCGTGGCGACAAAGGCCAGCACCTCCATCGACAGGATAAAGGTAGAGTCCCAGGCGAATGTCCGCCCGCCCAGGCTGGTGAACAGCACCAGCGCCGACAGCGCGGCGGTCAGCGCCACGGCGCCGGGATAGTCGATCTTGTGGCGCTTGCGGCCGGTGTGGGGCTTGAAGGCTACGGCAAAGACGATCAACGCGATCACCCCGATCGGGACGTTCACATAGAAGATCCAGCGCCAGCTGAGCGTATCTACAAAGAACCCGCCCAGCAACGGGCCGGCGACGCTCGAGAGGCCAAAGACCGCGCCGAAAACGCCCTGGATCTTGCCGCGTTCGCGCGGCGGCACCACGTCGCCGATCACCGTCAGCGCCAGCACGAACAACCCGCCGCCGCCCAGGCCCTGCAGCGCCCGCGACCCGATCAGGAACACCATCGAGCCCGACATCCCCGCCAGCATCGAGCCCAGCAGGAACACCACGACCGAGATCTGCATCATGACCTTGCGCCCGTAAAGGTCGCCCAGCTTGCCGTATAGCGGCGAAACCACCGTCGAGGTCAGCAGATAGGCGGTAACCACCCAACTGAGGTGGTCCAGCCCGCCCAGGTCGGAAACGATTGTCGGCAGCGCCGTCGAAACGATCGTCTGGTCCAGCGCCGCCAGCAACAGCATGGCCGCGACCGAGGCGATGATCAGCCGGTTGGACCCGCCGGTGGCGGTTTGCGCATTGGTTGCCTTTGCTGCGTCGGTGTTCATGCCCGTCCTTTCGATTGGCTCGTTTCAAACAGCCCGCCAAGCGCCGCAAGCGACCGGCGCACCTCGGTCCGGGCGGATCGCCCCTGGCCCCTGGCCCAGCGCTTCATCGCCACCCGGATGGCGGCGGCGACCACCGCCGAAATCAGGACCGGGCGGTCGTCTTCGGGATCCACCCCCAGGCGGCGGGCGACGATGGCGCCGATCTGCTTTTCGTGGCGCAGGAACATCTGGTCGCGCACCAGCACCAGTTTCGGCGAGGTGCAGGCCAGTTCGAATATCCCGCGCAGCCGGTCGCGATCCGGTTCGTGCCGCTCGAAAACCGTCACCAGCATGTCGGTCAGATCGGCCAGCAGCGGCCCCCTGGCGGCCAGAAACCGGTCGACCGCATCCTGCGACAGGTCCAGCGACGACGGCAGCAGCGCTTCTTCCTTGAACGCGAAATAGTTGAAAAACGACCGCGTGCTGATGCCCGCCCTGCGTGCGATCATGTCGGCGGTGACGTTTTCCAGCCCGAGGTCCAGAACCAGGTCCACCGCAGCCGTGCGGATCGCCTTTTCGGTATCGGATTTCTTCTTGTCGCGCAGGTCCATGGCAAACTTTTTGCGTTATGTGCAAGTTTGCAGTATGTGCAATTTTTTGGATTGTCAATCGTCCCCACGCGAAATTTTCCGCCCCCCGTGGGGCGCGCGTACCGGGGGCGCGCGGGCTCAGAAGTTTTCGTCTTCGACCTGCAGGTAGATGTGCGAAACCACCCGGCCCAGCGCACGAAAGTCGTAGTGGTCCCGGTAGCGTGCCAGATCGTTTCGCAGCCTGCCCGCGATCTCGAAATCCAGCAGCCCGGCGGCGTAGTAGCGGCTGACACCCCGGTAGAGATCCGACAGGAACCGCCAGGCCCGCCGGGGCAGGTCTCGGCCCTGGGTTTGGCCGCGGCCGGGCACGAAAACATCGACCGGCATCGCCATCACCTGCCCGATCGCGCGGATCTGCCCGCGAAAATCCGCATCCGCCGGCACCCCTTGCGACGGCAGTTCCGGTTCCACCACCAGCCCGCCAAGAAACAGCACCCGGTCGGCAGGTATCTCGACCAGCAGATCGTTGTCGGTGTGGGCATGGCTGGGGACGTGCAGCCGCAGCCGGGTGTTTCCGATGCTCAAGGTCGCCCCGCCCCCCACCGCGCGATCCGGCAGCACCAGATCGCCCGGCGACACCTTGCCCAGCGTGTCGGCCCATTTGCCGGCCTCTCCTTCCGACAGCCGTTCGATCATCCGGGCATGGGCAATGATCGGAACGCCGGGATAGCGGGCCCGCACCGCTCCGTTGCCCAGCCAGTAGGGGCCGTGGATATGGGTGTTGATGACCGCGACCACCGGCTTGTCGGTGATGGCCTCAAGGCGGTCCAGCACAAGGCGCGTGATCGCCTCGGAGCCGCCGGGGTCGATCAGCACCACGCCGGCATCCGTCAGCACCGCGCCGACATTGGTCGCCGGGCGATCGGGCGAGCGCGGGCAGGTTTCGGCAATGCTTCCGTGCAGCACGAACACATGCGCCGAGACCTGTTCGAACCGACAATCCGGCGCGCCCCGGGCCGCGACCGGACCCAGCAGGCCCGCCAGCACCGCCGCCAGCACTGCCCCCCGCAGCCTGACCGGCACCGTTCAGCCCTCGAACCGCGCCGGGTTCTGGGGCGCGCGATTGACCGTCAGGCTCAGCACGTCGGGCCGCGCGTAGTGGCCCGCGACATCGAACTTGCGCCGGGCAGCGGGCGCGGCGGCGGGGTCGATCTCGGCCAGCAGCAGGCCCTTTTCGCGGTGCATCGGCCCGGCGTGAACCCCGCCAAAGGGCTTGTAGATCACCGCATCACCCGGGTTGATCCATTCGCCCCTGTTGGGAAACAGCGCGTCGTAATGCGGCACGTCCCTGGGGATGTCGGAAACCTCCAGCGCGGTTGCGCAGCCGATCACCCAGCAGCCGCCTTCGCGGGCGATATGCTGCATCGTCGCCAGCCAGGTTTCGCCGCTGTCCCAGGTTGGCGCAACGTGGATGTCGATGTTCTGGGCATAGAGCGCGAACCGGGCCAGCGGCATGTAGTTTTCCCAGCAGATCAGCGCCCCGACCCGACCCACGGCGGTTTCCACCACCCGCAGGCCAGAGCCGTCGCCAAAGCCCCAGACCATGCGTTCGGGGTTGGTGGGCATCAGTTTTCGGTGGTTGTTCAGGAGCTTGCCATCCGCGTCGATGATGGCGCAGGCGTTGAACAGGGTCGAGCCGCTGACCGCGCCGTCAACCTCGTGATAGCCGGCGACGATCACCACGCCATGTTCCTTCGCCGCGTCTTGCAGGGGCGCGAGGCCGCCGCGGGCGGTGTCGATGGCGTTGGCCTGCAGGCGCGCGAACAGATCGTCGGTCATGCCCATGCCGGCGCCGGGCGCCAGCCGCCAGACGAAGGTCGGATAGCCGGGGAACCAGGCTTCGGGGAACACCACCATCTGCGCGCCCTCGCCCGCGGCGCCCGCGATCAGATCCTGCGCGCGCGCCATGGTTTTTTCGAGGTCCAGCCAGACCGGCGGCTCCTGGATGACAGCGACTTTCATGCGGCGCACCCCCTTTCAGTTCCGACCCGCGGCGACGACCAGTTCGCACGGGCCGACAAAGCCATCCGGGGTTTCATAGGCCTTGAGCGCGGTTTGGATTTCGTCCCAGACCTCGTCCTGGGCGGCGGCGGACAGGCTTGCCAGCATCTGGTGCAGCGCGCCGAAGCTTTCGCGTTCGAACCGCAGGCAGTCGGCGGCGCTGGGCAGCAGCACGGGGGCGTCGATCACCCGTTCCTCGATCTCGGAAAACCCGGCCTGTTCAAGCACGCCCGCCAGCACCCCCGGCCCGCCCAGCGAAAACGGCCCCGGCTGGCCCGGCAGCGGCGGCGGCAGCTTGGCGCGTTCGCGGATGATGCGGACCGGCACCGAAAAGAAGCCGTTGTTTTCGGGGATGGAATAGACGATCGTCGCAAACCGGCCGCCGGGTCTGAGCGCCCTGCGGATGCCGGCCAGCGCCGCCTGCTGGTCGGGAAAGTAGATCATGCCGACGCGCGAAATGGCGGCGTCGAAACTGGCGGGCGGCAGGTCCAGCGCCTCGCCATCCATCACCTGCATTTCGAGGTTCGAAAGCCCCTGGGCGCGCGCGTTCTCGGCGGCAAACTCCAGGATGTTTTCGGAAATGTCGGTGGCCAGCACCCGGCCCGACGGCCCGGCGCGCTCGGCCGCCATCAGCGATTGATCGCCCGCGCCCGCGGCCACGTCCAGCACGTGGCTGCCGGGCTTTACGCCGGCCATGTCCAGCATCGCCTCGGTGGCCGGCCCCAGCCAGTCGCGCAGCAGTTTGCCCCAGTCGTTCCAGGCTTTCGCCGCGTCCTGCCACTGGGCATGGGTGGTTTTCTTGTAGGCTTTCGGGTCGAATGTCGCGGTGGTCATGGCGTTTCTCCCTGTTTTGTTCGCGTTGCTTTTCGAGCTGCGCAAACCTTCGCCCAAGGGGGGCCGGGCCGTCCCGACGGAATTCCTATGGATTTCCAATTTTTCGGCTATACTGCGGTCTTGCCGCCTTTTTTGGATTGCACACGGGCGGGCAGGGTGACCGGACGAACACCGATGCAGACGACCCCCGAACCCAAGACCTCTTCTGCCGGCGAAACCTGGCAGGTTGGCGGTTGCCGGGTGGATCCGGCAGCCAACCGGGTTTCGTGCGATGCGCGGCGCGTGCATCTCGAACCGCGCTCGATGGAGGTTCTTGTCCACCTGATCGAGAACGCCGGTCAGGTGGTGTCGCGCGACCGGCTGCAGACGGCGATCTGGGGCGACGTGACGGTGGGCGACGAATCGCTGACCAACGCGATCATCAAGATCCGCAAGGCGCTGGGCGACGACGCCCGCAACCCCCGCTATATAGAGACCATTCCCAAGCGCGGCTACCGGCTGATCGCCAGCGTGACCCCGGCGGTCCCCCACAGCCCGCAGCCCGCCGCCGCGACCGCCGTTCAGGACGGGCGGCGCGGCATGTGGCGGCTGGCCGCACTCGGCGCGGTGCTGGTGGCGCTGGTCGTGGCGGCGGTTCTGGTCGCCCCGCGACTGGGCGCACCGGGTGCCGGCACGGGGGCTGACAGGGGCACGCAGACCCCGGCGGCGGGCAGCATTCGCGTGGCGGTCACGCCGTTTCTCAACCTGGGCGGCGAGCGCGCCCGCGACTACCTGGTTCGCGGGATCGAGGAAACCGTTATCAACCGGCTCAGCGGCCAGCCGGGGGTCACCGTGCTGCACCGGCCCGACGGTGCAAACCCGACGGCCGATTTCCTGCTGGAAGGGGCGGTTCTGGCGGCCCGCGACCGGTTGCGCGTCACCCTGCGCCTGCTGGATGCCGGCACCGGCGCGGTTCTGGCCAACGAAAAGCTGGAACAGCCGATCGGCGACCTGCTGGCGATGGAACGCGCAATCGAAGCGCGTATCGTTCAGGCCCTGGCGCTGGACATCGAGCAAGCCGACCTTGCGCGGCGCGCGTCGGGCTATACCGACAGCACCGAAGCCTTTGATCTGTTCCTGCAGGCCCAGGCGGCGCTGCTGACCCGCAGCCGGCAGGGGAACCGCCGGGCGCAGGCGCTTTACCGGCGCGCGATCGCCCAGGATCCGCGTTTTGCGCGCGCCTACGGGGGGCTGGCGCTCAGCCTGGCGGCCGACTACCGCAATGGTTGGGCCGACGACCCGCAGGCGGCGCTGGATCAGGCCCTGTCGATGGCGCAAACCGCGCTGGAAATCGCGCCGGACCTGCCGGAACAGCTGTGGGTGATCGGCTATGTGCGCACCCAGCAACGCAACTTTGCCGCCGCCCGCCAGGCCCTGGCCAGGGCGCTGGCGCTGCGCCCCGATTATGCCGATGCCCATGCCCTGCTGGGCGGGATCGCCACCTACGACGGCGCCCCTGAGCGCAGCGTCGCCCTGTTGCGCAGGGCGATCCGGCTGCGCCCGCAGGCGGGCTATCTGTATTACCTGCTGCTCGGGCGGGCGTATTACTATCTGGGTGACTGCCAGCAGGCCGAAATCAACTTGGTCGAGGCGCTGAGCCGCAACGCCGACAACATCGAAGCCCACCTGTATCACGCCGCCTGCCTGCACCGGCAAGGCCAGGGCGACGACGCCGACTGGGAACTTCAAGAGGTCTACGCCCTGGACCCCGGCTTTGCCTTGCAAGGGTTTTTCGACGCCTACCCGCTGGCCAACCGCGCCCAGCGCGAACGCCTGCGGGGCGACCTGCGGGCGGCGGGGTTTCGCTAAGTCACATACCCATCAATCCCGCGCCTACAGCCCCATGGTGTCGCCCGACAAGCGCCGGCGGGCCTGGTTCAGGTCGTCCAGCGCGCGCTTGACCCTGTCGGGATCAAACGCCGAAACCGCGATCAGCAGGCCTTCAAGCAGCGCCAGCGTCGCGGTGTGCAGGCCGAACCCCTCGGCCCGGCCACGGGCGACGCGCAGGGTCTGATCGGCGCGGGTGTCGGGCACCAGCGGCCCGGTCGAGGTGATCAGGACCGACCGCAGCCCCAACGCGCGCACCCGGTCGAAAATCGCGGTCACTTCCGGGTAGGGCCGGTCGTAGGCCAGGGCCACCACCATGTCGCCCTTGCGCAGCCCGACCAGATCGTCGGCGAACTGCAACCCGGTCTGGGTGATGGCGCGCGCGTCGAACCCGATCCGCGCAAGCTGGGCCGCGAAATACCCGGCAATGAACCCGGATGGGCCGATCCCGAACACATGCACCCGGCGCGCGCCGCACAGCGCCCCGGTCAGGGCGTCGATTTCACCGGCGGCAATCGCATCCAGCGACGCCCGAAAGGTCGCGCTTGCGGCCGATATCGCCGCGTGACCGCTGCCGCCGGCCTTTTCCAGTTCGTTGGCCATACGCTCGGACAAGCGCCACTGGCAGCATGTCGATCAGGGCCTCGCCGCAGCACAAGATCATCGCCGTCCCTCCTGTTGCAAAACCAGATCTGCGGCGCGGCTTTGAGCAACCACCAGATCGCCATTGGGCAGATCGTTTTCCTCGACCTTGCGCACAACCTCGACCTCATCCAGACCCAGCCGGCGCCAGCGCGCCAGCAGGCGGGCGCGCAGCACCTCGCGCGGCACATGGATAAAGGCCGTCAGATCGAACAGCCCGGCCAGCCGATCCCACGGGGGCGCGACAACAGCAGGTAGTTTCCTTCGACAAGGATCACCGAAACATCGGCGGGGATAAGGACCGCACCAGCGCGGGCGATTTCGATTTTGCGGTCAAAGACCGGCACCGCGATCGGCCCTTCGTCATTGCGCCGCAGCCGGGTCAGCATATGCGCCAGGCCGCCCACGTCGAAGGTAT
The DNA here is from genome assembly GCA_024277955.1 of Alphaproteobacteria bacterium. Taxonomy (GTDB): domain Bacteria; phylum Pseudomonadota; class Alphaproteobacteria; order Rhodobacterales; family Rhodobacteraceae; genus JAJRUE01. The sequence continues at coordinate 18,829 of JAJRUE010000311.1, forward strand.
CGGGCGCGCCCTTGCGTGCGGCGCGGCCTAGCTGCTGCAACAACCCGTCGTCATAGTGGTAGCCGTCCATCTCCAGCACGTTGGCACTGCCCGGCCTGGCGGCATTCAGGCGCTTTTCCAGGTGTCGGGCGACGGTGGATTTTCCGGCCCCCGGCGGCCCGGCAATCGCCACCAGCCGCCGCCCCGCGCCCGGTTGCCCGGAAAGCCGCGCGGCAAGCCCTTCCAGATCGGTGACAACCGACGCCATGCTCAGATCAGCCGATACTGGCGGGCCTTGTTGCGCAGGAACGGCAGGCCGTTGCCCATGACTTCGGCCTCGCCCGTGGCCACCGGTCGCCAGACCGAAAGACCGTGCGCGATCTCGGGCGGCATGTTGATGAAGCTTTCCATGGCCAGCCCTCCGTCGAAACCGATGGCGGCGAGGGTTGCGAAGGTCTCGTCCCAGTCGCAGGTGCCGGCGCCGGGCGTGCCCCTGTCGCTTTCCGACAGGTGGATGTAGCGCAGGTGCTCGCGCCCGTCGAGGATGCCGTTTCCGGCGCCTTTTTCCTCGATGTTCATGTGGTAGGTATCGAGATGCAGGAAGATTTCCTGCCCCACCTTTTCAATCATCGCCACGCCCTGGGCCGCGGTGTTGATGAGGTGCGTTTCATAGCGGTTCACCGGCTCGATGCCGAAGGCGATGCCGGCGGCCCTGGCGTGTTTCGCCGCCGCTTCCAGGGCGCGGGCCACATTGTCGAGTTCGGCCTGTTTGCCCAACTGGCATTCCGTTCCTCGTCGCCGCTCGCAAGCTCCACGATCTGCGTGCGCCGCTCGGGACCGCCCCGGGCGCCACGGCTGGTCCCGAGGCTCGCCGCCAACTTGGCCTGTTCATCGATCATCTGCAGACCGGAGCGGACCATGGCCACACCGGCCGAAACCGCAGCAGCCGCCATGATCCCGGCCGCGATCTTTGCACGCCGGGCAAAGCGGGCGAGCTTCGCATTGGCGATCTCCATCTCGCGCGAGGCCTTGCCGAACCCGCGCCTGCCCGCCTCGCCGATCCCCTCAAGCTCGGCACGCACCTGCTTGCCGCCGACAGCGGCAAGGCGGACGGACACGCGTTTGTGTAGATGCCGCCCTGAATGCAAGGACAATTTGAACCTCCTGGATGTGTGATCGAGTGCGAGCTTGTGTCAGGCCTTTGAAGTGCGGCTCTTTCACTTGCCGCTGGCCGGGATGGCGATCCGCAGGCCGGGTCCAACACTTTTCTCCGGGCTCGAAGCCCTACGCGTCTCGCTGGTTTTCCCGACCCCGATCTGATCGATCAGTTGTCCATTCAGTTCTTGCCTTCCTCACATCCCCGACACCCGGCCTCAGGCCAACGGATGATCGATGATCATGCCGCCGCCATGGCCGGATCCCGGTAACTCTCGTTCTTCGTCAGCATTGCCCAGATCCGCCGTGCCATCTTGTTGGCAAGTGCGATGGCGACCAGGATCCGGGGTTTTCGCAGCATCAGCTTGCCCAGCCAGGTGTCCTCGGGGATGCCACGTCGGCAAGCCCCGACCATTGCCGCCATGGCTCCGATGATCAGCAGCCTTCGGATGTCGTGCTGCCCGGCCTTTGATATTCGTCCGAGCCGCGCCTTGCCGCCGGACGACTTTTGCCGCGGGACAAGCCCAAGCCAGGCGGCGAAGTCGCGCCCGCGCCGGAAGCTCTCCATCGGTGGCGCAAATGCCTCAATGGCAAGAGCCGTGACCGGACCGACCCCGGGCATGGTCTGCAACAGTCGCGCGGTCTGGCCCTCCTTGCCCAGCTCGTTGACCTGGTTGTTCAATCCTTCGAGATGTCCGGACAGGTTGTCGATCTGATCCAGAAGCTGCTGACAGGCGACGCGCGCGACCTTTGGCAGGTCGCTGGCGTCGTCCGCAACGACCTTGGCCAGCCGGGGCAGATGTTGCAGGCCAACCGGTGCGATATAGCCGAACTCATAGAGATGTGAGCGCAGCGCATTTATCAGCTCGATCCGTTGGGCGACCAGCTTCTGGCGAATGCGGAAAACCACCGCGCGGGCTTGCTGTTCGGCGCTCTTGGGCACGACGAAACGCATGTTGGGGCGCGTTGCCGCCTCGACAATGGCTTCCGCGTCAGCCGCA
>JAJRUE010000312.1 GCA_024277955.1 Alphaproteobacteria bacterium
CGCGCGACATCGACCGGATGATAGAGCTGGGGGTGGACGGCATCATCACCGACTACCCGGGCCGCGCCCAGCGCCGGCTGCAGGCCTTCGGTCTGGACTGGCTGGAACGCTGAAATCCGCGCGAGATCTGCGGGAAGGTCTGGCCCTGTCTGGCCCTGGCGGCGTGGAAGTCCGGGCGGCGGGGCGGTCCCTCAGGCTGTTCCCCGGGCCATCCCTCAGGCCGTTCCTCAGGCTCTCCCTCCGGCTGTTCCCCGGGCCGTCCCGCGGGCGGTCTCCCGGCGGTCACTCGGGCGTTCCTCCGGGCTGGAAGGTTTGGCTCCGGCGGCAGGGATCGAACCTGCGACCAATTGATTAACAGTCAACTGCTCTACCGCTGAGCTACGCCGGAATACCGGGGGCGGATATAGCAAGCGCATCCGGGCGCGTCCAGTGGTATTCGCGGATTTCGAGCGGCGATTTTTCCGCCCTCAGAGCGGTGCGAAAACCGCCTCCGGGCCGAGGGCGGGGCGCGCCTGGACCCGGCCGCGTTCGTGCAGATCGACCAGGTGGGCAAAGACGTTGCGCGCCGCCGCCCCCAGCAGCGCATCCGGCAGCTCGGTGTAGATCGCGCGCGTCAGCGCCGCCACATCGGCGGGGCGGTTTTCCAGCGCGCGCAGGATCTCGGCCTCGCGGCCCAGCCGGTGGTCGATCAGCCAGTTGGCGCGTTCGTGCGGCGCCTCGATCGGCGCGCCATGGGCCGGGTAGAACACCGCCGCGCCCAGCCCCGCCAGCCGCCGGGTCGAGGCCATGAACGCCCCCAGGTCGCCATCGGGCGGTGACACCATGGTTGACGCCCAGCCCATCACGTGATCGCCACTGAAAACCGCGTCTTCCCAGGCAAAACACATGTGGTTGCCCATGTGCCCCGGCGTCCAGAGCGCCGTGATCTGCCAGCCCGCGCCGGTCACCTGCGCGCCATCGGCAAGCGTTTCGTCGGGGGCAAAGCCGCGGTCCACCCCTTCGCCGCCGCCCGCCATCCCGGCGCGCGCCAGCTTGCGCATCACCGCGCTGCGCCCGGCGGCGCTGTCGCCAAAGGCCAGAACCGGCGCGCCGGTCGCCTCGGCCAGCGGGCGGGCCAGCGGCGAATGATCGACATGGCTGTGGGTCACCAGGATATGGCTGACGGTTTCGCCCGGCGCCAGCGCCGCCAGAATCGCGTCCAGATGCGCGTCCTCGGCCGGCCCCGGGTCGATCACCGCCACCCGGCCCTCGCCCAGAATATAGGTGTTGGTGCCCCAGTGGGTCATCGGCGAAGGGTTGGGCGCCAGCACCCGGCGCAGCCCCGGGCGCAGCGTTTGCGTGGTTTTCGGACGTGGATCGTTCATATTTGCTTTCTTAGCGGGGGCTTGTGCGGCTACCAATAGCCCATGAACTTCAAGTGGCTGAAAAAATACATGCCCCGAGGCCTCTATGGCCGCGCCGCGCTGATCCTGCTGTTGCCGATCATCACGCTGCAGCTGGTGGTGTCGGTGGTGTTCATCCAGCGCCATTTCGAGGATGTCACCCGGCAGATGACCCGGGCGCTGGTGCTGGACCTTGCGCTGCTCAAGGTGGAAATCGACACCGCCGGCAACCTGATCGAGGCCACCGCCCGGCTGGCCCGGCTGAGCGGGCCGCTGCAGCTGGACATCACGCTGCCGGCGAAACTGCCCGAACAGCGCTACACGCGAAGCCTGTTCGACCTGTCCGGGCGGATCGTGATCCTGACCTTCGAGGATCGGCTGCCATCGGTGGCGGCGGTGGACCTGGTCAGCGATTCGCACGCGGTGATCCTGTGGATGGACACCCGCCAGGGCCCGGTGCGGGTGTCGGTCAGCCGCGAACGGGTGTCGGCGTCGAACCCGCATCAGTTCCTGGTGCTGATGCTGTTCGTGGGCGCGCTGATGACGCTGGTGGCCTTTCTCTACCTGCGCAACCAGCTGCGCCCGATCAAGCGGCTGGCGCGCGCCGCCGAAGCCTTTGGCAAGGGCCGGGTGCTGGATTACAGCCCCGCCGGCGCCGTCGAGGTGCGCGCCGCCGGCAACGCCTTTCTGGACATGCGCGCGCGCATCGAACGCCAGATCGAACAGCGCACGATGATGCTGTCAGGCGTCAGCCACGACCTGCGCACGCCGCTGACCCGGCTGAAACTGGGGCTGTCGATGCTGGGCGACAATGACGAGATCCGCGAGATGAAGCGCGATGTGGCCGACATGGAACGGCTGGTGGACGAATTCCTGGCGTTTTCGCGCGGCGACGCGCTGGACGATGCGCAGCCGACCGATCCTGGTGCGCTGCTGCGCGAGATCGTCGACAAGGCCGCGCGCGGCGGGCGCGATATCGCGCTGGGCGAGGTTGACGTGCAGGGCCCGGTGACGCTGCGCCCGATGGCGATCCGGCGGGCGGTGGAAAACCTGGTCGAAAACGCCCTGCGCTACGGCAAGCGCGCCCGCGTCAGCGTGGCCTCGGGCAAACGCTCGGTCACCATCTCGGTCGAAGACGACGGCCCCGGCATCGCGCGCGAGCAGCGCGAAAAGGCGTTGCAGCCCTTTGTGCGGCTGGATCTCGCGCGCAACCAGGACCGGGGCGGCGGCGTCGGGCTTGGGCTGTCGATCACCCATGACATCGCCCGGCGCCACGGCGGCACGCTGCGGCTGGGGGAAAGCGCCGATCTGGGCGGGCTGCGGGCGGATATCGTGCTGCCGCGTTAGTCCCCCGAATCCACAGTGCGCGACATGGGATTTCCGCGCCGCCGGATCGCTTGCGATCCGGTTCGCGCCCGACCCCGCCCCCCAGGCGGGCGCGAATTGGTGGTATCGTTTCAACAGGGTGCAACGCTGCGCTCGCGCCCCCCCCTGCGCAGATGTCAGAGCGCCCCCCTCGGGGCCGGGCGCGAACCTGGCCTTGCGCCGGATTTCCAATGATGGGGATTACGAGTCCACCGCACTTGACAGAAAACGCAACAGCCTGCGCTTTCGCCCCTACCATTGTGCGCCTGCGCACAGCCAAAGGTCTGATATTCCCGCCCCGAGCGCCTATATTGCCTCTCAGACCACATGCGGCCACGCGCCGGCCTAGCCCGGCGCCCCCCGCCGCCCGCCTTTCAGGAGCCACCCCATGTCGATCCGCCCCGTCCGGTCCCGCACCACCGCCAAGCCGACGCTGGAAGGCGCCGGCGTTCACCTGCACCGCGCCTTCGGTTTTCACGAACCCACCGCGTTCGATCCCTTCCTGCTGCTGGACGATTTTCGCAACGACGATCCGGCGCGGTTCGAAAAGGGCTTTCCCTGGCACCCGCACCGCGGCATCGAGACCATCACCTACGTGCTGGAAGGCGAGGTCGAGCATGGCGATTCGCTGGGCAACAGCGGGGTGCTGGGGGCGGGCTCGGTCCAGTGGATGACTGCCGGGGCGGGGATCATGCACCAGGAAATGCCGCGCCCCAACGCGCGCGGCCAGATGCACGGCTTTCAGCTGTGGGCCAACCTGCCGTCGTCGCTGAAGATGTGCGCGCCGCGCTACCAGGACATCGCCGGGGCCGACATCCCCGAGGTAATCGACGACGACGGCACCCGGGTGCGGGTGATCACCGGTGCGTTCTGGGGCCAGCGCGGGCCGGTGGACGGGATCGCGGCCGATCCGCTCTATCTGGACGTGTCGGTGCCGCCGCTCCTGCGAAAAAGCCTGCCGGTGGACACCCACGCCAGCGCCTTTGCCTATGTCTTTGCCGGGGCGGGCGATTTCGAATACGCCTCGCGCCCGGTGGGGGTTCGGGTGGAAAAGGAACTGGACGGGCAGGAACTGGCGCTGCGCGACTGGTCGGGCAACCGCACGTTGGTGCGTTTCGACACCGGAGACGAGGTCACCGTGCAGGCCGGCCCCGAGGGCGTGCGTTTCCTGCTGGTCGCCGGCCGGCCGATCCGCGAGCCGGTCGCCTGGCACGGGCCGATCGTGATGAACACCCGCGAAGAACTGCACCGCGCCATGCAGGACCTGCGCAACGGAACCTTCATCGCCCCGCCGGGCTGAACGCCTCCGCCGCCCCGGCGGTCGGTCCGCGACCGGGGGCGACCGGGAGACGAGCGACGGGGGGCGGACGCGGGGGGTCGCGACCGGGGGGGCGCGACCGGGGGACGAACGCCGCCTGCCCGGCCGGGTCCTCAACGCTGGACGATGAACTGACCGGCACCGAGGGTATTGCCCACCGCCCCGAAGGTGCCGGCGGCGACATTGGCGCCGGTTCCGTAGAGCTGGCCGGAAAACGGAAAGCTGGTGCTGTCGCCATAGAAGAGACCGCCGGCGAGCGACCCCGTGGACGTTCCGCTGACCGGGCCGGACACGGTCAGCGCCACGTTCGAGGACAGGAAATTGATGTCCAGCAGCGCGGCCCCCTTGGCCTGGTTGAGCGTTACGGAAGAATAGCGATATTCACCCGTGTAGCGGGCGCTTCCGCTGGTCGGCACCAGATAATAGGGGGTTTCGGGAATGCCTCGGAAAAGGCCGGTCGTGGCGTCGTAGGTCAGCCCGGCGCTGGACCACGAACTCGGGAGCTGCGGGCCAAGGACGGTCGAGGCCCCGCATCCCCCAAGCAGGAGGGCGGCGACGAGAGAGGCGGCGGTGGCGGCGGTTCTTGCAACGGGTGTCATGCTAATCTCCAGTTCCTGAAATGACGTGCGGATATTGTCGTCAATCCTGGAGCCGGCAGGCCCTCGCAGGCAAATGACAAATCATGTGAGCGGGGGCGGAGCAGGGGCACGGACCCGTCGCGCGGGCGCCTGCGGACCCTTCGCGTTGGCGCCGCACGGGGCGCGCGCGGGGGGCGTTCGCGCTGGCGGGGCAAGGTGCACGGGGCATGGGGCACGGGGCACGGGGGCGGGGCACGGGGGGGGTGTTCGCGCACGGGCGCGCTGGGGCGACCGAGGCGGCATCGCGCGGCATCGCGCGCCGCCCGCGATCCCGGTCCGGTAGGCCCGGAGGGACAGCCACGATCCAGCTTTTTCAAAGGGTTGATGGCAAAGTGGGAAACCACCTGCACCATCGAAAACCATGGAACGTATGGTGAATCTTTCCCACTTTTTGGGGGACGCGCACATGACTGACAACACGAAACCCGCCTTCGGCCACGGCGACCCGCATCATGGCGGGCACCCCGGCATGACCCTGCGCGAATATTATGTGGGGCAGCTTTTGCCATACGCAGCAAAGGCGGGATGGAAAACGGCAGAAAGCCGGGCGCGCGAGATCATTGATTTCGTTGATACGGTGATTGCCGAATTGGAGGCCAGCGCATGACTGACGCACTGATCAACAACGCGATAGACCTGTGGTCCACCGCCTACGAAATGGCGCAAGCCTACGGCGCGGCGATGGACGCCCTCGGGCTGTGGGAGGCGAGCGGGTTTATCTGCTCGGTGGCCGTGTGACCGAGACATACGCATGGGGGATATTGGTGACCCCGGGAACGCCACAAGAATACCTGTGGACGGATGTGTTCCCGTATCGCCGAGGCGCTATCGCCGAGTATGACAGAGTGTTCGGACAGGGTGCATATCCGCGTGATCGCAGGCGCGGGTTGGTCAAGGCGGTCCGGGTTCGCATATCGACGGCATTCCAATGACCTGCTGGATCGACGGTCGCAGCCAGTATGTCGCCAATGTCGCCCGCGCAGATGCCATGAAGGTAATGCAGGAAATGTTGGATCGGTGGAAACGGCACGAGCCTGATCTTGGCCCTCCCCATCTGGATGGGATCGGGGAGCCCAGGCA
>JAJRUE010000037.1 GCA_024277955.1 Alphaproteobacteria bacterium
CGCTGGAACTCGAAATCCGACCGCCCCCGGTCATCACGCCCCGCGGCCATTTCCAGAACCGACGCCACGGTGTGGGCGTTATGGGTGGCGAATTGCGCATAGATTCGGTCGCTCAGGCCCAGCAGCTTGCGAGCGCAGCACAGGTAGGATACGTCGGTCGCCTCCTTGCGCTGGAACACCGGAAAGCCATCCAGCCCCTCGACCTGGGCGTGCTTGATCTCGCTGTCCCAATAGGCCCCCTTGACGAGGCGCACCATGATCTTGCGATCCAGCTCGACCGCCAGCGCATGCAGCCAGTCGATCACCGGGGCGGCGCGCTTGCCATAGGCCTGCACCACTACGCCGAACCCGTCCCAGCCGGCCAGCTCGCGGTCGCGCAAGACCGCGTCGATCACCTCCAGCGACATGTCCAGGCGGTCGGCTTCCTCGGCGTCGATGTTCAGCCCCATGCCCAGCGCCGCCGCCTGGCGCGCCAGGTCGCGCACCCGCGGCACCAGTTCGGCCATCACGCGGTCATGCTGGGTGTGGTCGTAGCGCGGGTGGATCGCCGACAGCTTGATCGAGATGCCGGGGTTGTCGCGAATGTCGCGCGATGTGCACTGCGGCCCCAGCGCCGAAATCGACGCCGCATAGGCATCGAAATTGCGCGCAGCATCGGTCGCGGTCAGCGCCGCTTCGCCAAGCATGTCGTAGGAATAGCTGTAGCCGCGCGCCGCCTGCTTTTGGCCCCGCCGGATCGCGTCTTCGATGGTTTCGCCCAGCACGAACTGGCGGCCCATCTCGCGCATCGCCTGTCCCACGGCGGTGCGGATCACCGGCTCGCCCAGCCGCCGGATCGCCCCGCGCAGCGTCGCCGCCAGCCCGTCGCCGCCTTCGGCCAGAACCTTGCCGGTCAGCATCAGCGCCCAGGTCGAGGCATTGACCAGTGACGAACTGGACTTGCCCAGATGCGCGTTCCAGGCCGAGGGCGCGATCTTGTCCTCGATCAGCTCGTCCACGGTGGCGGCATCGGGCACCCGCAGCAGCGCCTCGGCAAGGCACATCAACGCGACCCCTTCATCGGTCGAAAGGCCGTATTCGGCCAGAAACACCTCCATCAGGCCGGGGTTCGAACGCGCCCGGATGGCCTCGACCAGCGCAACCGCCCGCGCCCTGGCCCGCTGGCGCTGCGCGCGCGGCAGGTCGACGGACGCGCGCAGGCGGCGCAGAACCTCGCCATCGTCGCCAAGCCGCAGTTGCCGGATTTGGTCGCGAATCTTCTCAAGGTCGCGCATCGCGTGCCTCCCGAAACCTGAATCAGTCGCCTCAGTCTAGCAAATCCGTGTGCGTCTTGTTTCCCGAACTTTTCGGAATTAGAGTGATTCCAGACGCACTTGACCCATACTTGCAGGACTATTCACTGTGAAAACTGATCCAAACAGTCAATTAGACCGCTACGACAGGAAAATCCTTGATATCCTGTCAAAAGACGGCCGCGCGCCGGTCACCGACATCGCCCGCCGCGTCGGCCTGTCCAAAAGCCCGTGTCAGGCCCGCATCAGGAAACTGCGCGACAGCGGCGTGATCCTGGGGTTCCGGGCGGTGATCGACCCGGCCAAGCTGCGCCTCGAACACGTCGCCTTTGTCGAGGTCAAGCTGTCCGACACGTCGGAAAAGGCGCTCTCGGCCTTTAATACCGCGGTCCAGAACCTGCCCGAGGTGGAACAGTGCCACATGATCGCCGGCGCCTTTGACTACCTGCTGAAAATCCGCACCACCGACATGAAAAGCTACCGCGCGGTGCTGGGTGAAAAGGTTTCGGCCCTGCCGCATGTGGCCAACACCTCGACCCATGTGTCGATGGAAGCGGTCAAGGACAGCGTCGGCTGAAAAGGGCGCTTTGCGCCCTTGCCTCCGGCGGAGATATTTATGGGACAGAAGAAGTAGCCGTCTGCTTCTTCTGTCCTGAAATATCCTCGGGGGTGGGCGGGCCGAAGGCCCGTCAGGGGGCAGACAGCCCCCTTTTTGCGGCCTCAGTCTTCCCAGCCGCCCACCGATTTCACCTCGAGAAACTCGTGCAGCCCCCAAAGGCCTCCCTCGCGCCCGTTGCCGGACTGTTTGTAGCCGCCAAACGGCGCGCCCTTGCTGCGCGACCGGCCGTTGATTTCCACCATGCCCGAACGCAGCCGCCGGGTCACGCGCCGGGCGCGTTCGCTATCCTGGGTCTGCACGTAGTTCGTCAGGCCGTAGTCGGTGTCATTGGCAACCCGGACGGCTTCGTCCTCGTCCCCGAATTTCATGATCGACAGGACCGGGCCAAAGATTTCCTCGCGCGCGATGGTCATATCGGGGGTCACGTCGGCAAAGACCGTGGGCCGCACGAAGTAGCCCCGGTTGCGCCCTTCCGGCCGCCCGAGCCCGCCGGCGACCAGCCGCGCCCCTTCGTCGATGCCTTTCTGGATCAACCCCTGGATCTTGTCGTATTGCATCTGCGACACCACCGGCCCGATATGCCGCCCCGGCTTCGAGGCGACATCCACCTGGGTCTTGTCGGCCTCTGCCGCCGCCTGCGCCACGGCTTCGTCATAGCGCGGCGCCTGGACCATCATCCGGGTCGGGGCGTTGCACGACTGCCCGGTGTTCTGGAAGCAGTGGCGAACCCCGCGCACCACCGCCTTTTCGTCGGCATCGGCAAAGATGATGTTGGCGCCCTTGCCGCCCAGTTCCAGGCTGACGCGCTTGACGGTGTCGGCGGCGGATTTGGAAATCAGCTTGCCCGCGCGCGACGAGCCGGTGAAGGAAATCATGTCGATGTCCGGATGCGCCGACATCTGGCTGCCCACCCCCGGCCCGTCGCCGTTCACCAGGTTGAACACGCCCTTTGGCAGGCCGATCGTGTCCACCATCTCGGCAAACAGCAGCGACGACAGCGGCGCGATTTCCGAAGGCTTGAGCACCATCGTGCAGCCCGCCGCAATCGCCGGCGCCACTTTCAGCGCCACCTGGTTCATCGGCCAGTTCCAGGGGGTGATCAGCCCGGCGACGCCGACCGGCTCGTACAGGATGCGGTCGTTGGGGGCGTGGTCGCCCAGCATCTGGTCAAAATCGAAGTCGCGCAGCGCGTCGATGGTTTCCTCGATATGCCAGGATCCCGCGCCAACCTGGGACGTGCGCGAAAGATCCATCGGCGCGCCCATTTCCAGGCTCATCGCTTCGGCCATTTCGTCGGTGCGGGCGTTGTAGGCCGCCAGCAGCGCTTCGAGCGCCTCGAGCCGCTGCGCCTTGGTCGACTGGCTCCAGCCGTCAAAGGCGCGCCGCGCGGCGGCCACGGCGGCGTCGGTGTCTTCCTGGCCGCCCAGCGATATCACCGCGCAGACTTCTTCGCTGGACGGGTCGATCACGTCCATGTCGCGGCCGTTGATCGGGTCCACCCAGGCGCCGTCGATGTAGAACTGTTTTCTTGTCAGCATGTTTCTTCCCCCAAATGTCCCGGAATTGCGTGGCGGCCCAAGGGCCGGTGTCGGGCGGCAACTTCGGGTCTTTGATCTGGCTGGTCAATGGAAATCGAACGCCGCCGGGAAAATTTGATCAAATATTTTCCGCGCGCCCGATCGCCAGGTCCAGCCCCGCGGTCTCCAGCAGCCCGCCGGTTGCGACCAGATCGCCGGCAGCGGCCAGATCACCGGCCATGAACCGGTCGTCCGACAGTGGCGCGACGCTGGCGCGCAGCCGGTCGATCACCGCCTGCAGCCGGGCGCTGGTGCGCAGCGGCGCGCGGAACTCGATCCCCTGGCTGGCGGTCAGCAGCTCGACACCCAGGATCGCCGACAGGTTCCGGTTCATCCGCAGCAGCCGGAACGCCCCGTGGGCGGCCATCGAGACGTGGTCTTCCTGATTGGCGCTGGTCGGGGTGCTGTCGGTGGAACAGGGATTGGCCAGGTGCTTGTTTTCGCTCATCAGCGCGGCGGTCGTGACCTCGGCAATCATGAAGCCCGAATTCAGCCCCGGCGCAGGGGTCAGGAACGGCGGCAGGTCGTGGCTGAGCGTCGGATCGACCATCAACGCCACCCGCCGCTGCGCAATGGCGCCGATCTCGGCGATGGCCAGCGCAATCTGGTCGGCGGCGAAGCCCACCGGCTCGGCGTGAAAATTGCCGCCCGACACGATGTGGCCCGCCTCGACCAGCACCAGCGGGTTGTCGGTGACCGCGTTGGCTTCGGTTTCCAGGGTGCGCCCGACCATGCGCAGCAGATCCAGGCAGGCGCCGGCCACCTGCGGCTGGCAGCGGATACAGTAGGGGTCCTGCACGCGCGCGTCGCCCTCGCGGTGGCTTTCGCGGATCTGCGAACCCGCCATCAGCGCCCGCATTTCGCGCGCCACCTCGATCTGCCCGGCGTGGCCGCGCAGGTCGTGGATTTCCGGCAGAAGCGGCGCGGTCGAGCCCATGATCGCATCGGTGGACAGGCTGGCGGTGACCAGGCTGGCCGACAGATTCCGCCAGGCCTCGAACAGCCCGACCAGCGCGCAGGCGGTGGAAAACTGGGTGCCGTTGATCAGCGCCAGCCCTTCCTTGGGGCCCAGCACCAGCGGCGCCAGCCCCGCCGCGCGCAAGGCGTCGCCCCCCGGCAGGACCGCGCCGCGGTAGCGGGCCTGGCCTTGGCCGATCAGCACCGCCGCCAGATGGGCCAGCGGCGCCAGGTCGCCGGACGCGCCGACCGAGCCTTGCGACGGCATTTCGGGGATGACGCCGCGCGCCAGCATGTCCTGGATCAGCGCGATGACATCCCAGCGCACCCCCGAGGCGCCGCGCCCCAGCGACAGAAGCTTGAGCACCATGACCAGGCGAACGATCGCCGGATCGAGCGCGTCGCCGACCCCGCAGCAATGGCTGAGCACCAGGTTGCGCTGCAGCGCCGCCGTATCGTCGGCGGCGATCTTGCGGTTGGCCAGCTTGCCGAAACCGGTGTTGACGCCGTAGACCGCGGCGTCTTCGCCGGCGGCATTCGCGACCAGCGCAAAGGCTGCCTGGACACCCGGCCGCGCGGCTTCGTCCAGCGCCACCGGGCGAGCGTCGCGATAGATCCGCTCCAACTGATCCAGCGTTGCCGAACCCGGCGTCATGGTCTGCATGTCCAAGCCCCCTTGCTGGTGCGCCGCGTCCGCGCAAAGGCCCGGCGGCGGGACGGCTTATTATGTGCGCACATAATGTTTTTCTGTCAAGCGGAACATCTTGTGCGCGCCGGTTTTGCGCGCCCTGGGGGACCGGCGTGACTAATCGGTGGGCAGAAATTCACGCACCGGCAGGAAACGAAAAGAAAACCAACGCTTTCCTTTGACCATCCGGCCAAAAAGTGCGAATTTCGGCCTCGCGATTTTACCATGATCTGCAAAACGGGAGGAAACATGAAAAACATGATCATCGCGGGGGCCGCGGCCCTCGCCACAGGTGTCTTTGCCTTTGCGGCATCGGCGCAGACCATCACGCTCGGGGCGGCGGTGTCGCAGTCGGGCAAGTATTCGACCAACGGCATGCACACGATCAACGGCTACAACATGGCCGTGGAAGCGATCAATGCCCGGGGCGGCATCGACGTGGGCGGCACCAAATACCAGCTGGAAGTCAAGTATTACGATGACGAATCCACGCCCGCGCGCGGCGCCGAACTGGCCGAGCGTCTGATCAGCCAGGACGGTGTCCAGTTCATGCTTGGACCGTATTCGTCGGGCCTGACCAAGGCGATCGCGCCGGTCACCGAAAAGCACGGCGTGCCGATGATCGAAGCCAACGGCGCTTCGCGTTCGCTGTTCACCAACGGCTACAAGAACATGTTCGCGGTGCTTTCGACCTCTGAACAATACCTGGCATCCGCCGTGGCGCTGGCCGCCGAGATGGCCGAGGCCGAAGGGCGCGACCCGGCGACGCTGAAGATCGCGCTGGCGTTTGAAAACGACCCGTTCAGCCAGGACGTGCGCGCCGGCGTGATGGATGACGCGGCGAAATACGGCATGAAGATCGTCATCGACGACAAGCTGCCCAAGGATCTGAACGACATGACCCCGACGCTGTCGAAGGTGCGTGCGCTCAAGCCGGATCTGCTGGTCGTGTCGGGCCACTCGAAAGGCGCCGCGACCGCGGTTCGCCAGATCAACGAACAGAACGTCTACGTGCCGATGCTGGCGATGACGCACTGCGATTCGGCGGACATCATCGGCAAGTTCGGTGCCGGCACCAACTATGCGCTGTGTGCCGCCCAGTGGGCCCCGACGCTGACCTACAGCGACGACCTGTTCGGCTCGGCAGCGGATTTCGCCAAGGCCTTCGAGGAAAAGTATGGCTACGCACCGCCCTACCAGGCCGCCGAATCGGCTGCTGCGGTGGAAGTGTTCGCCGATGCCTTCGAGCGCGCCGGTTCGCTTGACCAGGGCGCCGTGCGCGACGCGCTGGCGGCCACCGACATGCAGACCTTCTACGGCAACATCAAGTTCGACGAGACCGGCAAGAACATCGCCAAGCCGATGGTGCTGTTCCAGGTTCTGGACGAGCAGCTCAAGGTCGTGGCCCCCACCAAGTGGGCCGAAACCAAGGTGGTCTACCCGCGTCCGCGCAACTGACCGCACAACCGATCCGAAACGACGTGAAGGGGCATTCGTGCCCCTTCACCTTATCTGGCAAGCAAGCGTCGAGGAAAATCGCGCATGGACAACATTCTGACCAACCTGCAGCTCTTGACGAGCTTTGCACCGGTCATCAACCTGGAACTGATCGCCAACGGCCTGCTGGTGGGGGCGATCTTTGCGCTGATCGCCTATGGCATGGCCCTGGTCTGGGGGGTGATGAACATCATCAACGTGGCCCAGGGCGCCTTTGTGATCCTGGGGGGCTACGTATCCTATTACATCGTCACCGCCCTGATCGGCATTTCGCCGAACACTCCGCGGCTGGTCTGGATCGTGCTGTCGATGCCGCTGGCGGCCCTGTCGGTGGCGCTGTTTGCCTATATCGTGTTCCGCGTCATCATCCAGCGCATCCTCGACAAGGATCTGTTCATTTCGCTGCTGGCCACCTTCGGGATCGAACTGGTGATGCAGCAGACCATGAACCAGCTTTTCACCGCCGAGGAACGGGTGGTGGACGCGCAGCTGCCCACCTTTGCCTTTATCGACTACATGGTGAACATCCCCGGCTCGCGGGCGCTTGGGGCGCTTCTGGGGGTCGCGGCCGCGGTCGCCATCGTCGCGCTGGTGCGCTATTCGCGCTTTGGCCGCGCGATCCGCGCCACCGCGCAAAACGCCCAGGCCGCGCGGATCATGGGGATCGACACCGACCGGGTCCATGCCATGACCTATGCGCTGAACGGCGCGATCTGCGGGGTTGCCGGTTCGATCGTCGCCTTTGTCTATGTGCTGCACCCGTTCCAGGGATTCATCTACACGCTGCGCAGCTTCGCCATCGTCATCCTGGCCGGGATCGGCAACATCGTCGGGGTGATATTCGCCGCCCTCGGACTGGGGGTCTACGAGAACTACGCCGGCTTCGTGCTGGGCCCCGAGTTCCAGAACGGCATGGTGTTCATCATCGTGCCGCTGACATTGCTGATCCGCGCCCGCCTGATGCGGCGCAAACGCCAATACCTGAAGTGAGGCCGACGAAGACATGCTGAAACAATCACCTGCACAATGGCTGGCGGCCCTGGTTTTTCTGGGCGTCATCATTACCGCGCCCTTTTTCCTGCCCAACAACATGGCGCAGCTGGTCGATCTGATGGTGTTCATCCTGATCGCGCTGAGCTGGGACATGATGGGCGGACAGATGGGCTACAATTCCTTTGGCAACATCCTGTTCTTCGGGGTGGGGATGTATCTTGTCGCGTCGACCCAGGTCATCATGGGGGGGGTTTCGCTGATGGAATACAACTCGGCCCGCGGCGGAGACCTCGAGTCCTTCATGGTCGCCCCCACGATCTTTGTCGCATCGCTGCTGGTGGGGCTGCTGCTGGCGGCGGTGATCAACTTTTTCCTCGGGCTGTTCCTGGGCTTCCAGCTGTTGCAGACCCGCGGCCACTATTTTGCGGTGGGCACGCTTGGCCTTGGGGTGGCGGCCGGGGCATTCGCCGGCACCTTTCAGATCCTGGGCGCAGGGTCGGGGATGAACTTTGTCCAGCCGCCAGAGGGGGTTCAACTGACCAGCCTGCTGTATTTCACCGGCCTGGTGGTGGTGGTGGTGTTCTACCTGTTCCTGGTCTGGCTGCACAAAACCCGGTTCGGCTTCGTGATGAACGCGATCCGCGACAACGAGGACAAGGCCGAAGCGATGGGCCTGCCCACCGAAAAGGTCAAGGCCATCGCCTGGGCCGCCGCCGCTGCCTTTGCGGCGATCGCGGGCGGGCTTTACGGCGCCGGCAAGAACTTCATCGACCCGACGGAGGTCGCGTTTTCGCTGCCCACGATCGGCGTCTGGATGCTGCTGATGCCGCTGATCGGCGGCAAGGGCACGCTGTGGGGGCCGATCATCGGGGCGGTGCTGTTCCAGCTGTTCAAGGAATTCTTCTGGACCTTCCTGTTCGGCTGGCAACGGGTGGCGCTGGGGCTGCTGATCGTGATCATCGTGGTGTTCTTTCCCGATGGCGTCATGGGCGGGCTCAAGGCGCTCAGGCGCAGGCTGCCGGGCGGCGGCGCCAGAACCGGGGAGGCAGCGTGATGGCGACCGATCCGATTCTGACGATCCGTGGCGTGTCCAAGCATTTCGGCGGCATCTACGCCAACCAGGACATTTCGATGGAAGTGCCGCGCGGCGCGATTATCGGGCTGATCGGCCCGAACGGGTCCGGCAAGTCGACGCTGTTCGGCTCGATCTGCGGCTATCACCCGATCGACGCCGGCTCGATCGTCTATGAGGGACACGAGCTGAAGAGGCTGCGCACCCCGGAAATCGCGCGCCTCGGCCTGATCCGCACCTTCCAGCAGACCCATGTATACGACGAAATGGACTGCGTGCGGAACATGCTGATCTCGCGCCCGATGCGCGCCGGCGACATCCACACGCTGCTGCACGAACCCACCGCGCGCGACCGCGAGCGCGCCGAAGAACTGCTGGAATTCGTCGGCCTCGCCTCCAAGCGGCACCTGCTGGCTGGGTCGCTGTCGTTCGGCCAGCAGAAGCTGCTGGAATTCGCGATGGCGCTGATGAACGAACCCGACCTCTTGCTGCTGGACGAACCGACCGCGGGCATCAACCCGACGCTGATCAACGGGCTGATCGACCGGCTGCGCCAGGCCAACGAACGGTTCGGGGTGACGCTTTTCGTGATCGAACACAACATGCGGGTGATGATGAACCTGGCGCAGGAAATCCATGTGCTGGCCGGCGGCAAGCTGATCGCCAGCGGGGCGCCCGGGGACATCCAGAACGATCCCAAAGTGATCGAAGCCTACCTGGGGGGGCACTGACATGGCCGACAAGACGGAAAACGGAAGCGCCGGCGAAAAGCGGATTTCGGGCTACCATCAGGGCGGCGTCGATACGGTCCTTTCGGTGGATGCGGTGGCGCAGCAGGCCCAGGAAATGGCCAGCGAACGCCCGAGTCGCGATCAGCTGTGGGCGCTGACCGGGGGCGAGCCGCTGCTGACCATCGAGGATCTGGTCGCGGGCTACGGCGCGATGGAGATCCTGCACGGGGTCAACCTGGCGGTGGGCAAGGGCCAGTCGCTGTGCCTGATCGGCCCGAACGGCGCCGGCAAGTCGACGGTGCTGCATTCGATCTACGGCTTCACCAATATCCGCTCCGGCAGGATCGGCATCGCCGGGCGCGACGTGACGCGCGAAAAGCCGAACCGCAAGCTGGCGGCCTCGGGCATCGCCTATATCCTGCAGGACAATTCGGTCTTTCCCGACATGACGGTGCGCGAGAACCTGTTGATGGGGGGCTACCTGCTGGACACCCCCAGACAGGCGGCCGAAAAGGCCGACGAGATTCTGGACCGCTACGACCGGCTGGCGGCGCGGGCGCACCAGCCGGCACGGGTTCTGTCGGGCGGCGAACGGCGGCTGCTCGAGATATCCCGCGCCCTGGTGATGGACCCCGAGGTTCTGCTGGTGGACGAACCCTCGATCGGGCTGGAGCCGCGGTTCATCGACATGGTGTTCGACATCCTCACCGACTTGCAGATGCGCGACGGCAAGACCATCGTGATGGTCGAACAGAATGCCCGCAAGGGGCTGGAGTTCGCCGACCTGGGATATGTCCTGGTGGCCGGCGAGGTGGCGATCGCCGACAAGGGCGATGCGCTGCTGGAAAATCCGGACGTCGGGCGGCTGTTCCTGGGGGGATAGGCCACGCAACCCTTTGTCGGCAACACCCGCAGAAGCAGGGGCGAGCGGGGGCCAAGGTTTTTGCAAAAACCTTGGCCAAGGCGCTTGCAAGCGCCTTGGCGGCCGGCCCTGGCCGGCCGCGCTTATCGGCTTGACCGGAAACATGCGGTGGACTAGTAGGTTTTCCGGTCTTGCGGGCGTTGTGTAGTGGTAAGACCTCAGCCTTCCAAGCTGATGACGCGGGTTCGATTCCCGCCGCCCGCTCCAACTTCCTGGCCACCCCTGACGAATTGCCGCGCGGTCGTTTGCTTGAAGGGTCGGCGCGGGCAGGCTATCTGACCAGCAACGCAAGGGATGCCCAGCATGGCCGAACCGGTAATTCAAAGTCAGGAAGAACGCGAAAAATCCAAGCGCGTAAGCGCGCTGGCCGAACTCTGGCCGTTCCTGCGCCCCTACAAGGCGATGCTGGTCGCGGCACTTCTGGCGCTTATCCTGACGGCCACGATTTCGCTGATCCTGCCGATTGCGGTGCGCCGGGTGGTGGATGGGTTCGGCGCCTCGAACGGAGAAATCCTCGACAGCTACTTCCTGGGAGCGCTGGCCATCGCCGGGTTGCTGGCCCTGGGAACGGGGCTGCGCTACTACCTGGTCACCCGGCTTGGCGAACGCGTCGTCGCCGACATCCGCAAGGCGGTGTTCGCGCGGATGATTTCCATGAGCCCGGCGTTTTTCGAAAACATCATGACCGGCGAGGTTCTGTCGCGCATCACCACCGACACCACCCTGATCCTGTCGGTGATCGGCTCCTCGGTTTCGGTGGCGCTGCGCAACGTGCTGATCTTTGTCGGCGGCCTGGTGCTGATGCTGTTCACCTCGGCGAAACTGACCCTGCTGGTGCTGCTGATCGTGCCCGCGGTGATCGTGCCGATCATCATTCTGGGCCGACGCCTGCGGGTGCTCAGCCGGGAAAACCAGGACTGGATCGCGGCCTCGTCGGGCAGCGCATCGGAATCGCTGCTGTCGGTGCAGACGGTGCAGGCCTTTTCCCAGGAAGACAACACGCGCCGGGACTTCGCGCGCGTCACGGAAAACAGCTTTGAGTCCGCGAAAAAGCGGATCGGCACCCGCGCGGTAATGACCGTGATCGTGATCGCGCTGATCTTTTCCGGCGTCGTCGGCGTGCTCTGGATCGGCGCGCGCGACGTGCGTGCCGGCGACATGAGCGTGGGCGAACTGGTGCAGTTCCTGATCTATGCGATCATGGTCGCGGGCTCGGTCGCGGCGCTGTCGGAAATCTGGGGCGAGTTGCAGCGCGCCGCCGGCGCAACCGAACGGCTGGTCGAGTTGCTGAACGCCGATGACGAGGTGGCCGACCCGGCCTCGCCCGCGGTTCTCAAGCGCCCCGTCGCCGGCGAAATCGCCTTTGAGCACGTCAGTTTCAACTACCCCTCGCGCCCCGACCAGGCCGCGCTGCGCGACGTCAGCTTTACCGTCAGCCCCGGCGAAACGGTCGCGCTGGTCGGTCCTTCGGGGGCCGGAAAATCGACGATCATCCAGCTGCTCGAACGGTTCTACGACCCGCAGTCGGGACGCATCTCGATCGACGGGGTCGCGCTGGCCGACCTGCACCGGTCGGACTTCCGCCGCGAAATCGCGCTGGTGCCGCAGGATCCGGTGATCTTCGCCGCCTCGGCGCGCGACAATATCGGGTTCGGCCGGCCCGGCGCCACCGAAGACGAAATCATCGCCGCCGCCCGCGCCGCAGCCGCGCATGACTTTCTGTCGGCCCTGCCCAAGGGCTATGACACCTATGTCGGCGAACGCGGCCTGATGCTGTCGGGCGGCCAGAAACAGCGTATCGCGATCGCCCGCGCCATCCTGCGCGATGCGCCGATCCTGCTGCTGGACGAAGCCACCTCGGCGCTGGACGCCGAGAGCGAGCTGGAAGTGCAGCGCGCGGTCGAAGCCATGGCCGCCGAGCGCACCACCCTGATCGTGGCCCACCGCCTGGCGACGGTGAAAAAGGCCGACCGGATCCTGGTGTTCGACAACGGCCAGATCGTCGCCGAGGGCACCCATGATACCCTGGTGGCCCAGGACGGCCTGTATGCCCGCTTGGCGCGCCTGCAGTTCACCGCCGGCATCGCCGCCGCCTGAGCCCGCCCCAAACGCCCCCGCGGCCCTTTCAGCACCCCGGTGTTTCGGGCGCTGCCCGGTTTGCGACGCTGCGTCGCCGGCGGCGGATTTAGCGCCGCGCCGGCCCCAAGACCTTGCGAAAACCCGACTTTGTGACCATCTTGGTTTCCAGAACAAAAAGACACCGAAAAAACCGGGATAGGGAGAGACAAATGACCCAGTGGGCCAGCGACGCCGATCGTATTGCGATCGAACAGGAAATGCCGTGGGAAGAGCGCGGACTGCCCGACACGATCTACCAGTTGCTGTCCTCGACCGCCGAAAAACACGGCGACAGCAATGCCCTGTCCTTTCAGTTGCTGTCCGACCCGGACGCCAAGGCCGAAACCCTGACCTGGCGCGAAATCCACGACAAGACCGTACAGGCCGCCAACCTGTTCCGCGAACTTGGCGTCGGCGAAACCGACGTGGTGGCCTTTGTGCTGCCCAACGCCAACGAAACCGCGATCACCCTGCTTGGCGGCATGGTGGCGGGCATCGTCAACCCGGTGAACCCGCTGCTGGACCCCGAACAGATCGCCGCCATCCTGCGCGAAACCAAGGCCAAGGTCGTGGTGACGCTCAAGTCCTTTCCCAAGACCGACGTGGCGCAAAAGGTTTCGGCGGCGCTGGCGCTCGCGCCGAACGTCAAGACCGTGCTCGAGGTGGACCTGCTGCGCTACCTGACGCCGCCCAAGTCCTGGATCGTGCCGCTGCTGCGCCCCAAGAACCCGGTCGCCCACCAGGCGACGGTCAAGGACTTCAACAAGGAAATCGCCCGCCAGCCCACGACGCTGCAGTTCGAAGACAGCAAGGGCGACCGCGTGGGCGCCTATTTCCACACCGGCGGCACCACCGGCATGCCCAAGGTGGCGCAGCACAAGTATTCCGGGATGATCTACAACGGCTGGATCGGCAGCACGATCCTGTACACCGAAAACGACAACATCATGTGTCCGCTGCCGCTGTTCCATGTCTTCGCCACCCACGTGATCTGGATGGCGATGCTGTCTTCGGGCGCGCATATGGTGATGCCGACGCCCGCAGGTTACCGCGGCGAAGGCGTTTTCGACAATTTCTGGAAACTGATCGAACGCTGGAAGATCACCTTCATCATCTCGGTGCCGACCGCCATTTCGCAGTTGATGCAACGACCGGTGGACGCCGACATTTCCAGCGTGAAAACCGCGTTTTCCGGGTCGGCCCCGCTGCCGGTGGAACTTTTCAACAAGTTCAAGGCCGCTTCGGGCATCAATATCGTCGAAGGCTACGGGCTGACCGAAGCCACCTGCCTTGTGTCGTGCAACCCGGTGCACGGCGAACAGAAGATCGGCTCGGTCGGGATCCCGTTTCCCTATACCAAGGTGCGCATTCTCGATTGCGATGCGGATGGCAATGTCAAAAAAGAGATGGGCGTCGATGAAATCGGCGAGATCTGCATCTACAATCCCGGGGTCTACCCCGGCCACACCTACACCGAGGAAGACAAGAACAAGGGGCTTTTCGCCGACGGGAAATATCTGCGCACCGGCGATTTGGGGCGTATCGACGCCGACGGGTTCCTTTGGATCACCGGTCGCGCCAAGGATCTGATCATCCGCGGCGGCCACAACATCGACCCGGCCGAGATCGAAGACGCCCTGGCCGCCCATCCGGCGGTGGCGATGGCCGGCGCGATCGGCCAGCCGGATGCGCATTCGGGCGAACTGCCCTGCGTCTATGTCGAACTGGTCGGCGGGGCCAGCGTCACCGAAGACGAACTGCTGGCCTTTGCCAAGGAACATATCCACGAACGCGCCGCCTACCCGAAATACCTCGAAATCCTGCCCGAACTGCCGAAAACCGCGGTCGGAAAAGTCTTCAAGCCCGATCTGCGCAAGATGGCCATCACGCGGGTCTTCGACGAAGCGCTTGAAAAGGCCGGGGTCGCGGCGCGCGTAAGCCGGGTCATCGACGACAAGAAACGTGGTCTGGTGGCCCAACTCGAACGCCAGGGCGAGGTGACCGACGACGCGGTCGAGGCGGTTCTGGGGGCCTTCACCCGCCCCTGGGAATGGGCCGACGGCTAGGATAAAAACCCGCTTTTTTCGGGGTCGGGCCCGGCCGGCCCCGAAAGCACACGCCGGGCGAAGATCGGCGAAATCCCGCGCAATCAATGGGTTGTGCGCGAATTACCTTTTCTAAAGGTCTCTGTGCAACGATCCTCTGGGTAAAACGGCGCATGGGCGGGCCTGCCCCGACGATGACGCCGAAGCGCCTCAAACGTGCCACATTTCGCTGGTGATGTGCACATGGGGCCAAACGCGAGGTGAGGCATGGTTATTCTCTACATCCTGTCCGGGGTCATCTTCGGCTCGGCCGCGGCGGCCTTTACCATCTGGTCCGGCGGCTCGATCCTGCTGGCGGTTCTGGCCTATACCGTTGGCGGCACCCTTGCGGCGATGACGGCCGTGATCGCGATCTACATGATCCAGGAAAGCGCCGCCTCTGCCCGTTGGCCCGAGGGCGACAAGGCCAAGGATACCCTGGCGGCCTGACCACGCTGCGAACCGGGCGCTGCAATCCGGGCGCTGAACGGCAACGCTCCGCACCACGCCTCGCAGAAACCTGTCCGGTTTCCCCTGGCGGCACCCCCTTGATGTTTCGCCTGAACCGCCAACGCCAGCCGTGAACCGCGATTGTTTCCCCACAAGGCTGCGCAGGGTCCGTTGCGGGGCCCGATCCTTGACTAGAATCGGTTTAGGGCCGAATTTTTTTCTGTCCGGCACAGAATTGTCCCCAAACCCGAATTCAGGATCCAAATTGGAAACCCGCAAGAAAACAGCCAGACCGGCCTTGTCCGTTGTGTCTCCGTGCTTCAACGAAGAAGAGTCCCTGCCGGAACTGTATCGCCGGGTCAGCGCCGCCTGCCGCGAACAGGTGGGCGACGACTACGAGATCGTTCTGGTCGACGACGGGTCGTCCGACGCCAGCCGCACCATCATCCGGGATCTGGCGGAAACCGATCCGCATGTGGTGGGGGTCTTTCTGTCGCGAAATTACGGGCACCAGATCGCGCTGACCTCGGGGCTGCACATCTGCCGCGGCGACCGCACGCTGATCATCGATGCCGACCTGCAGGATCCGCCCGAGCTTCTGGGCGACATGATCCGCCTGATGGATGCCGGGGCCGATGTGGTCTATGGCAAGCGCACGGCCCGCCAGGGGGAATCCCGCTTCAAACGGTTTTCGGCTGGCGCATTTTACCGGTTGCTGAACCGGGTGATCGACATCGATATCCCCACCGACACCGGCGACTTTCGCCTGATGTCCAGACGTTCGCTGGACGAACTGAACCGCATGCCCGAACAGCACAGGTTCATACGCGGAATGGTCAGCTGGCTCGGGTTCCGGCAGGTGCCGCTGGAATATGTCCGCGAAAAGCGCTTTGCCGGCGAAACCAAATATCCGCTGCGCAAGATGATCCATTTCGCGATCGACGCGATCGCCGGGTTTTCGATCGTGCCGTTGCGCCTGTCGGTGTTCCTGGGCCTGTTTTGCGCCCTGATCGGGGCGGTATTCCTGGTCTATACGATCCACGGCTATCTTGTTGGCAACACCATCCAGGGCTGGACCACCACGATGACCGCCGTGCTGGTTCTCGGCGGGGGGCAGTTGCTGATGCTCGGGGTGATCGGGGAATACCTGGGGCGCTTGTACATGCAGTCGAAAAACCGGCCGCTTTACATCATCCAGGATATCGTACGCAGCGACCCCGACGACCCGGCAACGGCCGAAAAGGACAGCGGCCGGAAGTCTGCCCGGGCGCGCGGCAAGGGCGTCAGAAAATCCGCGATGCTATCCGGGTCGCATTAGCCATCAACGTGAAGGTCAGGTTCTTGGCCGGCAGGAACGGCAGCACCGATCCATCGACAACGTAGAGGTTGGCGAAGTCGCGTGACTGGCCGTCCGGGGATACGGTGAACTCGCGGGCTTCGCGCGACATCGGCAGGGTGCCGGCATAATGCACGCTGCTGCCCATCGGGCGAAGCCGGGTCATGCCCGGGATGATCGGCGCGCCCAGATCCCGAAAGAACCGCCGCATGCTTTTCATCGCGCCGCCGATGGCGTCCGCTTCTTGCGCGCGCGGCCGGTAGTAGATCTTCAGGGCCGGCTGCTGCGCGTCATCCGCGGGGTCGAGCGTCAGGTAGTTCGTCGGCCTGCGCTCATCGTGGAAATTCAGGTTCAGCACCCCCAGCCCCGACCGGATTTCGGTCATGATCCGCCCGGCCGGCCGCAAGGCCAGCGGCAACTGCTGGATCAGCGGATGCATCGCGCCGCTGGAAAACATGGTGATCTGGCCGTGGACGTAATGCGCCGGATTATCCTGCGGCAGCCCGGTGGCCAGCTGGTGATACTGGTAGGACGCCGGGTCCAGCGGGCGGCCCAGCATGGACAGGTTCAGGAACGGCGCCAACACCTGACGGTTGTCCATCAGCCCGCCCAGCCGCACGATTTCCTTGCGCTGCGTCCAGATCGTGCGCAGGAAGATGGCCGATGAATTCAGCGTCCCACAGGCCAGAACAAAGGCTTCGCCCCGGTGGTTTTGCGCCGCCCCGCCGTCGCAAGGCAAGGTCACGAGTCCGTTCAGATCCCCATCAACCCCCACCGTGAAATGGCTGGCATATTGGCCCGGAACATAGGTGAAAAGCGGGTTTTTCAGGCAGTCGCGCAGGGTGATCGACGGCGTGTAAAGCGCCCCGGTCGGGCAGCCCCAAAGACAGCGCCCGCATTGCGTGCACCCCCCGCGATCGCCCAGCGGCGCAGACAGGGCGGCCTGGCGCGACCGGCCCATACGGGCGGCGTGGCGGGTATTCAGCCGCGCGCGCCGCCGGTCATAGCGCCGCAGCAGGGCCTGGCTGCTGGCGTCCAGCGCGATCGGCGCGGCCAGGTTGTCATGGGCGGGCAGGAACCGGGCAAGATCGTCGGCCTCGCCGGCAACCCCGACACGTTCGGCCACCTTGGCGTAATGGGGCGCGAGATCGTCGTAGCCGAACGGAAACTCGGCAAGATCGTCATCGTTGAACGGATAGGCCCCGGCGGTCCAGCATTCGGCCAGCCCGCCCGACGCAAAGGACACCAGCGGGGTCAGGCCGTCCAGGTGCAGCCGGAACGGGCGCGCCGGCCTGAAAACGTGATCCTTCGACGGGGGCAGGCGATAGAATTCGCCGCCGTCCTGGCCGCTTTGCGCCGGAATTTCGGCGCCGCGGCAATCTTCTCCCAGGAAATAGCCCACCGGGTCGGGGTGCCGGTTCTTGAGCGTGGTATAGCTTTCCTCGGGCAGCGGCACGTCGGCGCCGGAAAACCCGACATCGATCATGGTCACCGGCCTGCCGCGCT
Source organism: Alphaproteobacteria bacterium (assembly GCA_024277955.1). Lineage (GTDB taxonomy): Bacteria > Pseudomonadota > Alphaproteobacteria > Rhodobacterales > Rhodobacteraceae > JAJRUE01. Next base: position 17,843 of record JAJRUE010000037.1, read on the forward strand.
CCAGCGCGCTCAGCGCTACCTGCGGGCCGCTGGGGCCCGAGCCTATGATCAGAACCGTCATCGGCCGCGCGGCCCGCCCGCCACGGCCAGGGCCAGCTGCGCCGGCAAAAACAGCAAGACCCCCAGCGCCACCGCGCCGACACCGGCAAGCGTATGCGCCGACAGCAGGGCAATCGCGCCGACCGGGCCGCGATCGGGCGTGCGGTCAAAGGTTTCGTGGCTTTTCGGCGCGTGTTCGAGGATGGCCAGCAGCAGGATCAGCCGGCGGCGCAGCGCCCCCCGGCGGCGCAACAGCGCGCAATGGCTGTCGGCCAGCCACAGCCCGACCCGCCCACGCCGCGCCGCCCACAGCGTCAACCGGTCGAACCGGCTGCGCGGTTTCGCGGCCATGCCACGGGCCCGCAGCGCCCGGATATAGTGATCCGTGCTGGGCTGGTCGGGGGGGCTTGCGGCCAGGTAACGGCCAAAAGTCGCGCATTCCGCGGCCAGCACCGCGGGGTCTTCGTCCTGGCTGTCGGGATCGGGGGCGGCGCGGGTTTGCGCCCGGCCCTGTACCGGGGATCGCGGCCCGGCTCCGGGCGGCGCGCCCTGCCGGCACAGCCGCGCCAGAATATCCCGGGAGGAGGGCATTTCCGGCGCGAGCTGGTCCATCAACCAGTTCGCCCGGGCCACCGACGGGTTGGCAAACAGCGCCAGCTGCCCCGCGGTTGCCGGCAAAACAGACCGCAGCCCCGGTTCCGCCAGCGCCAGCGCCAGGCGGATCGGTCCAAGCGGCATCGGCAGGAACCGGGCCGTGGTGCCGGTCAGCCCCTGGTGAACGGCCCCAAGGAACTGGCGCATGGGCAACGCATCCTTGCCGCCAAGGTCAAAGGTTTCGCCTTGGAACCGCCCGGTCCGGACCACCAGGGCCAGACCGCGCGCCACATCGGCCACGTCCACCGGCTGCACCCCATGCGCGCCCCCGCCCGGCAGGGGGATCACCGGCAGCTTGGCGATTTTCGCAAGCGTCGCCCAGATCGGCGACCCCTGCCCCAGCACCAGGGTCGGCCTGACGATGGCATGGTTCAGCCCGGATGCACGCACCAGCGCTTCGCCGGCCAGTTTCGACGCCGCATAGGGGTAGAACCTCTTGTTCGGATAGCCCGCCGCGATCGAGCTGACGAACAGGAAATTGCGCACCCC
>JAJRUE010000313.1 GCA_024277955.1 Alphaproteobacteria bacterium
ACCACGTTGTCGCCGACATTGAACAGCAGCAAGGCCTGCACGGCATTGATTTCCATGGTGCCGATCCGTTCGAATTCATCCTTGATCACGTCCAGCAACAGACGATGCAGCCGTTCGACAAGCGAAAGCGACTCCATGTAGTGCGACAGATAGCCAACCTCGGTCGTCAGCCCGGCTTGCGAAAGCATACTCATCAATCTCTCCACCAAAGTGTCAGAGAGAGACTGCGCACCAAACCCAAAAATTCGGTTAAATCAGACGAAAAAGCCGCCGCTAATTTGCCTCAAATCTCAATTCCGGCAAATTCGGCGATCCGCGCCAGCAGCGGCGCGTGTTCGGCGGGCGGCACGCTCCGGCCGCTGATCCAGGCATACAGGTCGTGATCGTTTTCGCTCAGCAGCCGATCGTAGGCCTGCAGTTCGTCTTGCGAAAGCTCGCCCAGGTGGCGTTCGGCGAACGGCCCCAGAACCATGTCCATTTCCTTGATCCCGCGCCGCCACGACCGCATCGTCAGGCGTTTCAAGCGGTTTTCGGCGGTTTCCTGGGTCATCTGGCGGTCCTGTCCGGGGTCTGTTCACGCTTGATCGCGCGCAGCGCGCACCCTAAGACAAGCGCGCCCCCCTTGCAAACCGGAGCGCGCGCCAATGTCCTTTCTTTCCCAAACGCTCGCCCGCGTGAAACCCTCGCCCACGATCGCGATTTCCAACCTCGCCGCCGACCTCAAGGCCCAGGGCAAGGACGTGATCGGGCTCGGCGCCGGAGAACCCGACTTCGACACCCCCGACCACATCAAGGTCGCGGCCAAGGCCGCCATCGACGCCGGGCACACCAAATACACCGCCGTCGACGGCATGGCCGAACTGAAAGCCGCGATCTGCGACAAGTTCGCCCGCGAAAACGCCCTGCACTACACGCCCGCCCAGATCAGCGTCGCCACCGGCGGCAAGCAGATCCTGTTCAACGCGCTGATGGCCACGCTCAACCCCGGCGACGAGGTGATCATCCCCGCCCCCTACTGGGTCAGCTACCCCGACATGGCGCGCCTTGCCGGCGGCGTGCCGGTGCCCGTCGAAACCGGCCCCGACACCGGCTACCGACTGAGCCCGCAGGCGCTCGAGGCGGCGATCACCCCGCGCACCAAATGGCTGATCTTCAATTCGCCGTCGAACCCCACCGGCGCCGGCTACGACCGCGACCAGCTCGGGGCGTTGACCGATGTGCTGCTGCGCCACCCCCATGTCTGGGTGATGAGCGACGACATGTATGAACACCTGGTGTTCGACGATTTCCGGTTCTGCACCCCGGCCCAGGTCGAACCCCGCCTTCACGACCGCACGCTCACCTGCAACGGCGTGTCCAAGGCCTATGCGATGACCGGCTGGCGCATCGGCTATGCCGGCGGACCGTCAGAACTGATCGCCGCGATGCGCAAGATCCAGTCGCAAAGCACCTCGAACCCCTGTTCGGTCTCGCAGCACGCGGCCCTGGCCGCGCTCACCGGCCCGCAGGGCTTCCTGGCCGACAACCGCGCCCTGTTCCAGCGCCGCCGCGACCTGGTGGTCGGGATGCTGAACCAGGCCGAGGGCGTCGCCTGCCCCACCCCGCAGGGCGCGTTTTACGTCTACCCGTCGATTGCGGGCTGCATCGGCAAGACCTCGCCCGCCGGCACCGTGATCGACAGCGACGAAACCTTTGCCAAGGCGCTTTTGGCCGAACAGGGCGTGGCAGTGGTGTTCGGCGCGGCCTTCGGGGTTTCGCCGGCGTTTCGCGTCAGCTACGCTACCGGCGACGAGGCTTTGCAAGAAGCCTGCACGCGCATCCAGCGGTTCTGCGCCGCGCTCAGCTGAGGTCCGGTCATGAGTTCCCCCCTGCCCGAATATTTCTTCCGCATCCGCGAGAACGGCGCCTTCGTCTTTCGCGTCGATACCGAAAACCGCCAGCGCCGGATCGAAATGGACCAGATCGCGGTGGTGAACGCGAAGAACGGCGAAATCAAGCCGCATGGAAACCGCCAGCTGGACGACGCCGACATGGCCGCGATCACCGACTGGCTGGAACGGCGGCAGGCGGAACTGGCAGCGCGCGAGATCGAAACCATGCGCCGGGTGGTGGAACATCTGAACCTGGCCGCCCATTGGGCCAATTCGCGCGCCACGCCCGAGGATCTCGAAGCGATCAGCGATGATCTGCTGCTGGCGATGCACGACCTGCGCACGGTGCTGGTGAAAAAGAAGGCCGACCGCTTCAACGCCCGCAACGACTGACCGGCCGGGCCGCGGGGCCACGCCGGTTTTCGCGCCGCTTCAGGCCGGAAGCGCGCGCACCCCCACGGTCCAGAACCGCGCCATCATCATCACCGCCGCGCTGCCCAGCCCGACCACCAGGCCCAGCCAGATCCCCACATCGCCGATCCCCAGGACAAAGCCCAGCACCCAGGCCGCCCCCAGCCCGAGCGGCCAGTAGGCCAGCACCGCGATCAGCATCGGCACCCGGGTATCCTGCACCCCGCGCAGCAGCCCCAGCGCCAGCACCTGCCCGCCATCGGCCATCTGGAACAGCGCCGCCACCGCCAGCAGCCGGACCCCGACCTCGAGCACCTGCGGGCGGGCCGGATCGGACGGGTCGAGAAACAGCGATATCAGCGGCCCCGGCAGGCTCAGGAAAAGCGCGCTCGCCAGCAGCGCAAGGGCGGCGGCGATGGCGATCACCACCAGCGCCCCGCGCCGCAGCCCCGGCCCGTCGCGCCGCCCCAGCGCCTGGCCCGCGCGGATCGTCGCCACCTGCGACAGCCCGACCTGCACCAGAAAGGTCAGCGCCGCCAGCTGCAGGGCGATGCCGTGGGCCGCCAGCTCGACCGTGCCCAGCCAGCCCATCATGATCGCCACCGCCGAAAACAGCCCGGCCTCGGACAGGGTGGTCAGCGAAATCGGCCAGCCCAGCGCGAATATGCGCGCAAACGCTTCCCAGTCGGGGCGCCAGAAGCGCGTGAACAGCGCGTGTTCGGCGGTGGCACGCGACGCATAAAGCGCCAGCGCCAGGAACGACGCCGCATTGGTGATCACCGACGCGATCGCCGCGCCGCGCAGGCCCAGTTCGGGCGCCCCCCAGTTGCCGAAGATCAGCGCATAGTTCAGCACCCCGTTCAGCCCCGCCCCGGCAATCGTCACCCACAGCAGAACCCGCGTGCGTTCCAGCGCCGACAGATAGCTCTTCAGCACCATCACCTGCAGCGCCGGGAACAACCCCCAGCCGGCGATCCCCAGATAGACCGCCGCCCCGCGCGCCACCCCGGGATCCTGGCCCAACGCCGCCAGCAGCGGTTCGGCCCACAGGAACACCAGCACCGAAAACAGCCCCGCCAGCAGCGACAGCCACATCGCCATGCGGCTGACCCGGCGCACCTGCACCGCTTCATCCGCCGCCGCCGCGGTGGCCACCACCGGCAGCACCGCCCAGGCGAACCCCGAGCCGGTCAAAAGGAAGGTCGACATCACCGAGCCCCCCAGCGCCACCGCCGCCAGCGCATCCACCCCGTACCAGCCCAGCATCACCGTATCGATGATCACCACCGAAAACTGCGCCAGGTGGCTGCCGATCAGCGGCAGCCCCAGCGCCATGATCGCGCGCCCATGCGCGGTGATGGAAAGCGGCTCGGCCATCCACCTGCTCTAGCAGATCGCCCCGGGCGCGCAAGCCACCTCCCCCAGCCCCCCGGGCCTGCACCCCGGGCCTGCACCCCGACCTGCGCCCGACCTCTGCCCCCGCGCCCTACGCCACCTTCTTCTGTCCGAAAAAATCCCCGCCAGAGGCAATCCCACGCCCCCACACCCGCCCCGATCAGGCCAGATGCAGCGACACCCCCAACGACCTGCGCCCAAGCCTCTGCCACCGGCGCCCCACGCCGCCTTCTTCTGTCCGAAAATATCCCCGCCGGAGGCAGCCCCACGCCCCCACACGCGCCCCGATCAGGCCGGGTGCAGCGACACCCCCAACACATGATCGGCCCGGTGCACCACATGTTCGGCGCGCCCCACGATCAGCGGGTCCGGCGCGTGCACCACCTCAGGATCCTTGCCCGGATACTCCAGCCCGTGCAGAAAGTGCAGCATGCAGTTGATGCGCGCGCGTTTCTTGTCGTTGGACTTGATGATCGTCCAGGGCGCATCCGCGGTGTCGGTGTAAAAGAACATCGCCTCTTTCGCCTCGGTATAGTCATCCCACTTGCCCAGGCTGGCCTTGTCGATCGGCGACAGTTTCCAGCGCTTGAGCGGGTCGGTCTCGCGCGCCCGGAACCGGCGCTTCTGTTCGTCGCGCGTCACCGAGAACCAGTATTTGTAAAGCCGGATGCCCGAACGCACCAGCATCCGCTCGAACTCCGGCGTCTGGCGCATGAATTCGAGGTATTCGTTCGGCGTGCAGAACCCCATCACCCGTTCCACCCCGGCCCGGTTGTACCAGGACCGGTCGTAGAACACCATTTCGCCGCTGGTGGGCAGATGTTCGATATAGCGCTGAAAGAACCACTGGCCGCGCTCCTTGTCCGTAGGCTTGGCCAGGGCCACCACGCGCGCGCTGCGCGGGTTCAGGTGTTCGGTAAAGCGCTTGATTGTGCCCCCCTTGCCGGCGGCGTCGCGCCCCTCGAACAGCATCACGAATTTCTGCCCGGTTTCCTGCGCCCAGATCTGCACCTTCAGCAGTTCGGCCTGCAGCTTTGCCTTTTGCGTCTCGTATTGCTTGCGCGTCATCCGGTCCTTGTAGGGGTAAGTGCCGTTTTCAAAGGCGGCGCGGATGGCGTCCGCCGTTACCTTGGGAAACCGCGCCGGGCCCGTGGTTGCGGACGGATCGGCGGGAACGGCGGCCTTGGGCGAGGGGGTGGAACTGGTCATGCGAAACTCCCTTGCATTTCGCGCCAATTCTAGCTTTCGGGGCGGGCCCGCGCCTTGATCGGGGTCAAGGACCGGCGCCGGGCCTCAGCCGGTGGCGGCGCGGAACTTGCCCATCAGCCAGGGGCCCGACAGCACCGGCGCATGGATCGCGCCCGCCCCTTCGCAGCCCGGCAGGCAGGCGATGCGCGCGTGCCAGTCGGGCTGGTGAAAGAACGCCAGCGACATGCGCCGACGCCCGGCAAGTTCGGGCGGCACCACCACCCGGTGCAGGGTCGAGCGCCAGCGGTCGTTGGTCCAGCGCTGCATCAGATCGCCGATGTTGATCACAAAGGCGCCGGGGATCGGCGGCACCGCCCGCCAGCGCCCGTCGGGCATCCGCACCTCAAGCCCGCGGCTGCCCGGTTCCGGCAACAGGATGGTCAGGCTGCCGTAGTCGGTATGCGCCCCGGCGCGCTGCTGGCCGTGAACCGGAGGCCGGTCGGTGGCCGGGTAATTGAGCGCGCGCAGCGCCGACACCGGCGCGCCGATGAAGGGCGCGAAATGGTCGGGCTCGAGCCCCAGGGCAACGGCGAAAAGCTGCATGATACGCGCGGCCAGACCCTCCATTTCCCGATAGTAGGCTTCCCAGGCGGGGCGGAACCCGGGCAGGTCCGGCCAGGGGGTCGGGGCGTGGCAGAAGGCCAGCGCGTCGGGGTCGGTTTCGTCCGGCGGCGTGGCCAGGGGGCCACCGTTGAAGCTTTCCTTGAGATCGGGCGGCGTGTCCACGCCACGGCTCTTGGCCAGCGCTTCGGCGCCGGGGCCAAGATAGCCGTAGGGCGCGCCGGGCGCCGGGGCGAGGCGCTGTTTTTGCGCCGCCGGCTGGTCGAAAAAGGCGCGCGTCGCCGCCCAGATGTCATCGATCACCGGCTGCGCGACCCCGTGGCCGGTGATGGCCAGAAACCCGGTTTCGCGACAAACCCGGTCCACCTGCCGGCCCATGGCCTGCCGCCCGGCGGCATCGGCGGCGGCAAAGGCGCTTAAGTTCACGACCGGAAATTCAGTCATCGCATATCTCCTTTCGCGCCTTTCGCGCCCGCCCGTGCGATCGCGGGCGCAAAGCGGTTTGAAAACCGCTTTGCCAAGGCGTTTGCAAACGCCTTGCCCGCGCCCGGCTCAACCGTGGCTCCAATCATCGGGATCGTCGGCATTGCCCGGCGACAGGCCCAGAACGTCTCCCGTGGCGCTCACCCCAAGCCCCAGCACGGTGCGGTTGGCATAGTTGAAATAGGACACCACCTGGTTGATCTCCAGGATCTCTCCATCCTTCAGCCCCGCCGCGCGCAGCCCCGCGACCATCGGCTCGATCACGCCCGCCGGGTTCTGCGTCAGCTCCTGCGCATAGAGCATCGCCATTTTCTGCACCCCTTCCAGCGGCAACGCCCCGATATCGCGCGCATCGATGGCCGCGCGGATCGCCTCGGCCACCGCATCATCGCCCAACAGCCGCTTCAGCCCGGCAAAGTGGTGTTCCACGCAGTAGTCGCAGCCGTTGAGAAAACTCACCCAGACCCCGAGCGTTTCCAGAAACCAGGTCGGCAGGCTGTTGGAGCCATGGTGCAGCACGTTCTTGTAGAGCACCATATGCCCTTCCATGCTGTGCGGACGCAGCGAATGGGCCATCATGATGTTGTCGACGTTGTCATCCGGCCCCTTGATGCGGTCATACAGCCGCTTCAGCCTGCCGGTGGCGTCTTCGTAGGGAACAGTCTTGATCCAGGACATGCGGGGGCCTTTGCTGTTGTCGCCGCTCGGTCGGCAGGGGCAGTAAACCGGCATTGGCCGCGCGCCGCAAGCACCGGCGCGACCTGCCATTCGCACCGTTGCGCCTGCCGGCGGCCCGGCCCACCCCCGGCGCGATTAGGTGATTTCCCCGCAAGCGGCTATGATCCGCCCCATGCGAACAGGGGGAAAGACATCATGCAAGAAATCATCGCAGACGTGACCTGGACCGCCGTGATCGCCGGCGCAGCCGCGGCCTTTGTCGTCGGATGGCTCTGGTATTCGCCAAAGCTCTTTGGCAAGGGCTGGGCCGAGGGTTCGGGCGTCAAGCTGGACGCGGCCAGCAAGATGCCCATGGGCGCGATGCTGGCCCAGGCCGCCGGGCTTTTCCTGATGAGTTGGTTCGTCGCCACCACCGCCGCCAATGGCGCGCTGGCGACCGTCATCCTGGCGACGGCGGCCTTCACCGTGCTTGCCGGGGCCGGGGCAATGTTCAGCGGCAAGAATGCCTACGCCCGCCACGTGGATGCCGGCTATTGGCTGGTGGCGCTGGTCATCATGATCGCGGCGAACGCGGTGTTGTGACCTTTTCGCGAACCGGCCACGCCCAGGCCGCACGGCTCGATGGCGCCGGACGGTTCGGACCGGTTAGAGCATGTCTCTCCTGAACAGATTTGCGTCTGCCCGGGCCGCAGCCCCCCAGGGCGAAATGTGCCCAATCAAATGCAGGGCCATTTCCCTTGCCACCGAAGAAAGCGGCCTTTGCCGGCATGCAAGATGGCCTAATCGCTTGATTTCACGCGACCATCCGCCGGCACAAGAAATACCGATGCCCCCGTGACCAGTCCGAACGCCATGACTGTTACAATTGCGCCCAGAAAGCTGCCATCAATCGCGGATATTTCTTCATCTGTGCCATCGGCACCGATAAACCCGGCCAGGGCTGCCTTTTTCGCGTCAACCCATCGGGCCGAAATTGAACCTGTTATCTCGATTGCCGCCTCGAGATTTTCGCCAAGCTTCATGACATGTTCGTGAAAACTCATGCCCATTTCTTTCTTCAACTGTTCGAGAATCTCCCTGAAGGGCGAACTTTCAACAAGGACCGGCTCGGAAAACGCTTTTCCCATGTTACCCGCTTTTTCATAGGTAAAGTGCTCGTGCCCGGAACCGATCCGTGTAACCGAGGAAATGTTACTACTGCAAATGACAGCCCCCTTTTTCTGGGTGTCCAAGAGCACACCCAACTCATGGAATGCCGGCGCGGCATAAACAACCGCCGCGCGGCCAGAAGCGCGGGTTACAATTTCCGTCAATAATTTTTGCTGCTTTTGGTAGATTTCAAACCGGTAGCATGGCCCTCTCCAATGTCTCCACTCGCGCGCGTTTGGGCGACTAAGGTAGTCGGCCCGCTTGTATTGGATGAAAAGATTTCCTGTAAATTCAGGCAGAGTGCCCTCTGCACATTGTGCGATCGTTTTCACCTGCTCAGCCATCTCTCGAAGCGGCATGCCTGTCGCTCTTCGGTGGCGAATTCCGGGAAAGGCGGCCCAGGTTAACGGATCATCCAAATGGACAACGAAATCAAAGCCCAACCAACCTTCTGCGCGTTGCCCGGACGCAAAAAACAAGTTCGTGCGGCGCGTCAGTTCCGCATTGAAAGCGGCTTCGTATGACTTTTCTTCAAATTCAGGTTTCATATTGCCATCGCAACAGACGGCAACCGGCGCGCAAACAAGACCCGAGCCATCGGTGTGGCGTGACCGAACGAGGCCAGCGCCGTTCGCCCCGACAGGTACACAGTCCGAGACTGCGGAGCTTGCAGGTGCCCCCTGGAGTGCCCGGGAATCCTCCGGCCAATCCATCGCGCCACGGGGCCGCGATTCACTTTGCAACCCCCCTGCCTTTCATGGTCTAATCGCGCCCAACCCAGAACCGACAAGACCAACAAGAGCAGCCAATGGCGAACGACCTTCTCACCCCTTCCGGTGATCAGACCTACGACGCATCCTCGATCGAAGTGCTCGAAGGGCTGGAACCCGTGCGCAAGCGCCCCGGCATGTATATCGGCGGCACCGACGAACGCGCGCTGCACCACCTTGTCGCCGAGGTGCTGGACAATTCCATGGACGAGGCGGTTGCCGGCCATGCCAGCCGGATCGAGGTGGAACTGCACGCCGATCACTCCGTCACCATCCGCGACAACGGCCGCGGCATCCCGGTGGACCCGCACCCGAAATTCCCCGACAAGTCGGCGCTCGAGGTGATCCTGTGCACGTTGCACGCAGGCGGAAAGTTTTCCGGCAAGGCCTACCAGACATCCGGCGGGCTGCACGGGGTCGGGGTCAGCGTGGTCAACGCGCTTTCCGATACCTTGCGCGTCGAGGTCGCGCGCAACCGCGAGCTTTACGTGCAGGAGTTTTCGCGCGGCATCCCGCAGGGCCCGATCGAAAAGGCCGGCGCCGCCCCCAACCGGCGCGGCACCGCGATCACCTTCCATGCGGATGCGGAAATCTTCGGTCGCCTCACCTTCAAGCCCGCGCGGCTGTTCAAGATGGTGCGCTCCAAGGCCTACCTGTTTTCCGGAGTCGAGATCCGCTGGAAAAGCGCCATCGACGACGGCGAAACCCCGCCCGAAGCCAGCTTTCACTTTCCGGGCGGGCTGGCCGACTACCTGGGCGAAACCCTGGGCGGGGCCGCCACCTATGCCGAGCGCCCCTTTGCCGGCAAGGTCGAGTTCGCCGACAAGTTCGCCGAACCCGGCTTTGTGGAATGGGCGATCAACTGGACACCCAGCCGCGACGGCTTTATCCAGTCCTACTGCAACACCGTGCCCACGCCCGAAGGCGGCACCCACGAAGCCGGCTTCTGGGCCGCGATCCTCAAGGGCATCCGCGCTTACGGAGAGCTTGCCGGCAACCGCAAGGCGGCGCAGATCACCCGCGAAGACCTGATGGGGGGCGGCTGCGCGCTGATCTCGGTCTTCATCCGCGACCCCAGCTTTGTCGGCCAGACCAAGGATCGCCTGTCGACCGAAAGCGCGCAGAAGATGGTCGAACAATCGGTGCGCGACCATTTCGACAACTGGCTGGCGGCCGACACGAAATCGGCGGGCGCGATCCTGGATTTCCTGGTGCTGCGCGCCGAAGAACGCCTGCGCCGGCGCGCCGAAAAGGAAACCCAGCGCAAGAGCGCGACGAAAAAGCTGCGCCTGCCCGGCAAGCTGACCGACTGCACTGCCACCGACCGCGCCGGAACCGAGCTGTTCATCGTCGAGGGGGATTCAGCGGGCGGCTCCGCCAAGATGGCCCGCGACCGGCGCACGCAGGCGCTCTTGCCGCTCAGGGGCAAGATCCTGAACGTGCTGGGCGCGGCGTCCTCCAAGATCGGCACCAACGCCGAAATTTCCGATCTGTGTCAGGCGCTTGGCGTGGGCATGGGCACGCGCTTCAACCTCGACGACCTGCGCTACGACAAGATCATCATCATGACCGACGCCGATGTGGACGGCGCCCATATCGCCTCGCTCCTGATGACCTTTTTCTTCACCCAGATGCGGCCCTTGATCGACGCCGGCCACCTGTATCTGGCCTGCCCGCCGCTTTACCGGCTGACCCAGGGGGCGCGGCGGGTCTATGTGGCCGATGACGCGGAGAAAGAAGCGATGCTGGCGCGTGGCCTCGGCGGCAAGGGCAAGATCGACGTGCAGCGTTTCAAGGGCCTGGGCGAGATGGACGCGAAAGACCTGAAGGACACCACGATGAACCCCGAGACCCGCAAGCTGATCCGGGTGACGATTGACGAGGACGAGCCGGGCGAGACGGGTGATCTGGTGGAGCGGCTGATGGGCAAAAAGCCCGAGCTGCGGTTTCAGTATATCCAGGAGAACGCGCGGTTTGTGGAGGAACTGGATGTTTGAGTAAGCAGGAGAGCATCAGCAGAAAACTCCGCAATGATATTTTCGATGCACTTCGAATTGAACAGGTCCTTTTTTCAGGTGTACTTGGAGATGTCGATTTCTTGAGTCGTCTCTATGACCTCAAGTCCTTGCCGTCATACGATGGTCGTTTTGATTCCGCCGATGACGACATATGGCAACACCGCGAGACCAACTTCGATTGGGACAACGATTGGATTTTTTGGGGACGCACGCTTTGACCTGCCTGGATGTTCCGACGAAAACTTCTTGGGTTTTCTTTGCGAGACTGTTCATCCAGTCGTGCGCCCCGATGCTGACGAAGCGCTTTCAATTGTAAAACTGTACAATGATTTACTGGGACATGCAGGGTGGAAACTAGAGCCAACCCGGCTGATCGCCGGAAGGGCTATATATGTGGCCCGAAAAGTTGACGAGTTTCATAGCCAAATTGATCGAGCAATAACTGCTGCTGAAGTCCTTTCCTCAAACTGGATGCAAACTGAGATTGACCGTATGCAAAAAGCAGTTGAAACCGACCCTGCTTTGGCAATCGGGACAGCAAAAGATCCCGTTGAATCTTGTTGCAAGACGATTTTGGCAGAGTTCTCGGACCAAACTGCCGTGGGAAAAAATGACGATTTACCGACTCTTTCAAAGAAATTGTGCAAAGTCCTCGGCCTAGTTCCCGAAGGAATACCCAATCAGGCAAAGGGATCGGAAATCATCAAGCGTACGCTAAGCAATCTAGCACCTATTACAAAAGGTGTAGCTGAGTTGCGCGGCCTCTATGGTTCTGGACATGGGCGAGACGGAAAACACACTGGACTTGAGCCAAGACACGCAAGGCTCGCCGCATCTTGCGCCATCACATTCGTAGATTTCGGCACAGAAACCTATTTGAAACGCAAACAAGTGTAGGGGGCGCATTCAACGCACCGACCGCATTCGCCACGCCCACGATCGGTGCGCAAATCACGAACCCGACCCTGGCTCTGAAAACAATCCAGGGGCAGCGCCCGGACCTCGGGGTGGGCGAGAAGCGCCCTCCCCGTGGGGGAGGTCCGGGCGCTGCCCGGCGTTGCCGCCGGGCGGAAGGGTGGTCGGCCTGCGCATAAACTTGAGGTGCCCCGTAAGGCGGGCTTCAGCCCGCCATGCCGCCCTTCCTGCACGGGCCAACTCTGCCCAAGCGCAGCCCCGGGCCACACGGCTGACCAACCCAGTGCCCGGCCAAATCCCTTGACCCGCCGCCCCTGCCCCGCCACTCTCGCCGCCATTCCAACCGCGAAAGCCCGCCCCATGCGCCCCTTCGACGAAATCTTTGCCATCGCCGCCAGGCGCAAGGGCGGCGCGGAGGCGCTCAACGCCCGCCTCTCGCAGCCGCTCACCGCCACCCAACTTGCCGCCATCCCCGAAGACCGCTGGCTCGCCACCATGACCAGATGCGTCTTCCAGGCCGGGTTCAACTGGAAGGTCGTCGAAAACAAGTGGGACGGGTTCGAAGCCGCCTTTCACGGCTTCGATCCGGGCCGCTGCGCCTTCATGGAGGGCGACGCCTTCGACGCGCTCCTGGCCAACCCCGCCATCATCCGCAACGGCGCCAAGCTGGCAACCGTGCGCGAAAACGCCGCCTTCATCATGGACCTGCGCGACCAGGGCGGCGTCGGCAAGGTGCTGGGCGAATGGCCCTCGACCGACTTCATCGGCCTGCTCGACATGCTGAAAACCCGCGGCAGCCGGCTGGGCGGCGCCACCGGGCAATACGCCATGCGGTTCATCGGGCGCGACAGTTTCCGGCTTGGCGCGGATGTGACCGCGCGGCTGATCGCCGAAGGGGTGATCGACAAGCCGGCCAGTTCGAAAACCGCCCTGCGCGCGGTGCAGGCGGCGTTCAACACCTGGATGGAGCAATCCGGCCGCTCGCTCACCGAGATCAGCCAGGTGCTGGCGATGAGCCTTTAACCAGGCGTGAAACCCCAGCCTTTTCATTGCCGCGCGCCGGGAATACTGTGCGCCGCAAAGAGGAAAGGAACCCCCGACATGGCGACCGGCAAGAACATCCGCACCTATTACGACGGCACCTGGCACGAGGGCGACGTGGCGATCATGCGCGCCGCCGACCACGGATCCTGGCTGGGCTCGACCGTGTTCGACGGGGCCCGCTATTTCCAGGGCGTCGCCCCCGACCTGCTGCCCCATTGCCAGCGCGTCGTGCGTTCGGCCCGGGCGCTGATGATCAAACCGTCCAAGACCCCCGAAGAGATCATGCAGATCGCGCTGGAGGGGCTGGCGCAGTATCCGCGCGATGCCGCCGTCTACATCCGCCCGATGTTCTGGGCGATCCACGGCGATGCCTCGGCGATCGTGCCTTCGGACAGCGAAACCGGCTTTGCGCTCTGCCTCGAGGAAATCCCCATGGCCGCCCCCGACGCCGCCGCCACGCTGGGCACCACCCGGTTCCGCCGCCCGGTGCTGGAAGACGCGGTGGTGAACGCCAAAGCCGGCTGTCTCTACCCCAACAACGCCCGGATGCTGGCCGAGGCCCGCGCCAACGGCTTTTCCAACGCGCTGGTGGCCGATGCGCTGGGCAATGTCGCCGAAACCGCCACCGCCAACATCTTCATGGTGCGCGACGGCGAAGTCTTTACCCCGGTCGCCAACGGCACCTTCCTTTCCGGCATCACCCGGGCGCGTCACATCGCCAACCTGGCCGCCGACGGCGTGCGGGTGCACGAAACCGTGCTGACCTTTGACGATTTCCGCGCCGCCGACGAAGTCTTCATGTCCGGCAACATGTCCAAGGTCACCCCGGTGAGCGAATTCGACGGCACCCATTACCAGATCGGCCCGGTGACGCGCCGGGTGCGCGAAATGTATTGGGAT